>NZ_JBFBEE010000016.1:0-227028 GCF_040683555.1 Streptomyces sp. NPDC093510 | reverse complement strand
GTGAGGATGTGCGCGGGGGCGCGGCCCGGTTCGAGGCGCACATAGTTGGCCCTGCCCCAGAGGTAGGTCTCGCCGGTGAGCTCGTCGCGCACCGGCACGGACTCGTGCCATTCGAGGCCGAGTTGCGGCATGTCCAACGAGACCGTGGCCTCCTGGGTGTGGTGAGGGTCGAGGTTGGCGACCACCAGAACCGTGTTCGATCCGTGCTCGCCGGCGGCCGTCTTCGAGTAGGCGATCACCGCTTCCTGGTCCGTGGTGTGGAAGTGCAGGTCGCGCAGTTGCCGGAGTGCGGGGCTGGCCCGCCGGATCCGGTTCAGCGTGGTGATGAGCGGGGCGATCGTGTCGCCGTCGCGGGCGGCCGCCGCCCAGTCGCGGGGCCGCAGTTGGTACTTCTCGGAGTTCAGATACTCCTCGCTCCCGCGCCGCACGGCGGTGTTCTCGCACAGCTCGAATCCGCTGTAGACGCCCCACGCCGGCGACAGCGTGGCGGCGAGCACGGCCCGCACCTCGAAGGCGGGACGCCCGCCGTCCTGGAGGTAGGCGTGCAAGATGTCGGGGGTGTTCACGAAGAAGTTGGGGCGCAGGAAGTGCGCGGTCTCCTCCGACAACTCCGTGAGGTATTCGGTGAGTTCGGCCTTGTCGTTGCGCCAGGTGAAGTAGGTGTACGACTGCTGGAAGCCGATGGCCGCGAGGGTCCGCATCATCGCGGGGCGCGTGAACGCCTCGGCGAGGAAGATGACGTCCGGATCGGTGCCGTTGATCTCCGCGAGCACCTGTTCCCAGAACACCACGGGCTTGGTGTGCGGGTTGTCGACGCGGAAGACGCGGACGCCGTGCGCCATCCAGAACCGCAGCAGCCGCACCGTCTCCGCGATCAGCCCCGGCATGTCCTTGTCGAAGGCGATGGGGTAGATGTCCTGGTACTTCTTCGGCGGATTCTCGGCGTACGCGATGGAGCCGTCGGCCCTCCGGTGGAACCACTCGGGGTGCTTCTCCACCCACGGGTGGTCGGGGGAGCACTGGAGCGCGAAGTCCAGGGCGACCTCCAGGCCGAGCCCGCCCGCGCGGCGCACGAACGCGTCGAAGTCGTCGAGCGTCCCGAGGTCCGGGTGGACCGCGTCGTGCCCGCCCTCCGGCGAGCCGATCGCCCACGGCACCCCGACGTCGTGCCGGCCCACCGACAGGGAGTTGTTGGGGCCCTTGCGGTAGGTGGTGCCGATGGGGTGGATCGGCGGGAGATAGACGACGTCGAAGCCCATGGCGGCGATGGCGGGCAGCCGCTCCGCCGCGGTCCTGAAGGTCCCGGAGACGGGCGGGGAACCCTCCTCGACGACGGCACCCTCCGAGCGCGGGAAGAACTCGTACCACGACCCGAAGAGCGCTCGCCGGCGCTCCACGAGAAGCGGCAACTCCTCCGAAGACGTCACGAGTTCACGCAGCGGATGGCGGGCGAGCACCGACTCCACCTCGGGTGTGAGGGCGGCAGCGAGACGGGCCGCCGGTGAGCGGCCCGTGTCGCGCAGCGCCCGGGCCGCGCCCAGGACGACGGCCCGTTCCACGGGCGGGACCCCGGAGGCGGCGCGCTCGTGGAGGCGGGCGCCCTCTTCCAGGACCAGGTCGGTGTCGAGGCCCGCCGGTATCTTGATCCGCGCGTGGTGGCGCCAGGTCGTGAGGGGATCGCCCCACGCCTCCACGGCGTACGTCCAGCGTCCCTCGGTGTCCGGTGTGACGTCGGCGCCCCACCGGTCGGTGCCGGGCGCCAGCTCCTGCATGGGGGTCCATGGTCCCGGCCGCCCCTCGGGATCGCGCAGGACGACATTGGCGGCGACGGCTTCGTGCCCTTCGCGGAAGACCGTGGCGGTGACCTGGAACGTTTCTCCCGGCACCGCCTTCGCGGGTTTTCGTCCGCCGTGGACGGCGGGCCGTACGTCCTGGACGGGGATGGTGGGCCGCGAGGGCCGCGAGGGCGAATCCGGCGGGGGTGAGCCTAGAGGCATGTTGGACCGCTCCTGTCCGCGTGCACGGATACGTGGGTGTGGAGGGTTTCCTCGGTGCGTGCCGGCCTGTGGGCCGAGTGCGTACCGGAGGAGCCTTCCCACACCCTTCGGGTGGGCAATCCGGCGCTTTGTTAACTACTAGTGCGTAAGGACGCATGCAAGACCGGCCTCGCCATGAATGGCGCGACCGGTCCGAATTAGCATATGCCGTATGGGTTGTTGAACTGTGCGCATATGCTCCCCCGGCCCTTCCGTCGCGGCCTCGGAGCCGGTCGCCGAGGTCGCGGTGAGACAGGCCGGTTCTGTGTGGTCCTGCCGCGCGCCGGGCAGAAACGTGGAACGATCCCTTCGGGACATCACAAGAGGAATGCGGCGAATGCCGTGTTCGCGGGAATGAGGACCACGACGGGGAGAAGGACCGGTGGGGCGACAGCAGCCGCGCGTGAACAACTCCGGGCCGCCGCCCGGTGACGGCCCGACGGCGGTCGTGGCGACCGGCCACGGCCCCGTCCGCGGCGAGCACCGGGCCGGCGGGGCCCGGTTCCTCGGCATTCCCTACGCCGCGCCGCCCGTCGGCGCCCGCCGCTTCGCGCCACCCGGGCCGCCCGCCTCCTGGACCGCACCGCTGGACACCTCCGCGTACGGGCCGACCGCACAGCGCCGCGGCTTCGGCGACGGCGCCACGATCCCCGAGCCGACGATCCCCGGCGCGGGCACCCTCAACCTGAACGTGTTCACGCCCACCGCGGACGAGGGAGCCGCACTGCCCGTCCTGGTCTGGATACACGGCGGCGGGTACGTCGCGGGATGCGCGGCCAGCCCCTGGTACGACGGCGCCGCGTTCAACCGCGACGGCGTCGTCCTCGTCTCGCTCGGCTACCGCCTCGGCATCGAAGGCTTCCTGCACCTGTCCGACGCCCCGGACAACCGCGGCGTACGCGACTGGATCGCCGCCCTGGAGTGGGTGCGCGACAACATCACGGCGTTCGGCGGCGACCCCGCGAAAGTCACGGTCGCCGGACAGTCGGCGGGCGGCGGCGCCGTCCAGACGCTGCTCGCCACCCCCGCCGCCCACGGCCTGTTCCGCGCCGGGATCTCCATGTCCGGCTCACTGATCGACCCGCAGGAGCGCTGGGTCGGCCCCGCCGTGGCCGAACTGTTCACCCGGCGCACCGGCGTGCCCGCGACGGCGGCGGCGCTCGCCCACCTGCCGGACGACCGGCTCCTCGCGCTCCAGGACGAACTGAGCGCCCCCGGCCCCGGCCGCGAGCGGCTGCCAGGACCGCTCCTCGGACCCGTCGCCGACGGCGAACTCATCCCGGAACCGACACTCACCCAGCTGACCGAAGGCACTCTCGCCGCCGAGGTGCCACTGCTCCTCGGCCACACCCGGCACGAGTTCCACTCGTTCGGCGGCCAGGAGCTGACCGACCGCGTCTTCCGCGACCCGGCGCTCGCCGTCGCGCGGGCGCGCGCCGAGCGCGGACACCCGACATGGCTCTACGAATTCGGCTGGCCCTCACCCGTCCCCGGCGCCACGGAGGGTCTCGCCTTCCACTGCCTCGACCTGCCCTTCGCCTTCGACCTGCTCGGCGCCGACGGTGTCGCCGCCGCCGCGGGCGAGGCCCCGCCGCAGCCCCTGGCCGACGCGATGCACGCCGCCTGGGTCGCCTTCGTGCGCGACCTCGACCCGGGCGGCGGATGGCCCCGCCACACGGCCGGGCGGCGCGCGATACGCATCTGGGACGCCGAGCCCGGCCTGGCGTACTTGTAACCGCCGCCGAACCCGGCCCCACCGCCCCTTTCACCCCGTCCGAACCCGCCCGCGCGCCGTAGTTGCCGAGGGCCGGTCCCCGCTACCGTCGACCCGTAGGTCGATACGTAACGCATTCCCCGCAGAGGTGGAGTCGCAGTGAAGGCCATCCGTCGATTCACCGTACGTCCCGTCCTTCCGGAACCCCTCGGCCGGCTGGCCGAGCTCGCCCGCAACCTGCGCTGGTCCTGGCACCCGCGCACCCGAGACCTGTTCGCCTCCGTCGACCCCGGGCTGTGGGCGGCGTCCGGCTGCGACCCCGTGCGGCTCCTCGGCGAAGTGCCGCTGTCGCGGCTCGACGAACTCGCCGCCGACGCGGACTTCCTGCGGCGGCTCGACGAGGCCGTCGACGACCTGCGGGAGTACGTCACCGGGGAGCGCTGGTACCAGGAGCGGGCCAGGAGCGAGGGACACCTGCCGCGCGCCGTCGCCTACTTCTCGCCCGAGTTCGGCATCACGGCCGCCCTGCCGCAGTACTCCGGCGGCCTCGGCATCCTCGCCGGCGACCACCTGAAGGCCGCCAGCGACCTCGGCGTCCCCCTCATCGGCGTCGGACTGCTCTACCGGCACGGCTACTTCCGCCAGTCCCTGTCCCGCGACGCCTGGCAGCAGGAGCACTACCCCGTCCTCGACCCGAACGAGCTCCCCCTCACCCTGCTGAGCGAGGACGACGGGACCCCCACGATCGTGGCCCTCGCCCTGCCCGGCGGGCGGTCGCTGCGCGCCCACGTCTGGCAGGCGCAGGTCGGCCGCGTACCGCTGCTCCTGCTCGACTCCGACGTCGAGGAGAACGACCCCGGCGAGCGCGACGTCACCGACCGGCTCTACGGCGGCGGCAGCGAGCACCGGCTGCTCCAGGAGATGCTCCTCGGCATCGGCGGAGTGCGTGCCGTCCGCGCGTACTGCCGCCTCGCGGGCCACCCCGAACCCGAGGTCTTCCACACGAACGAGGGCCACGCGGGCTTCCTCGGCCTCGAACGCATCCACGAACTCGCCCTGCACGGCATCGGCTTCGACACCGCCCTCGAATCCGTCCGCGCAGGAACCGTCTTCACCACCCACACGCCCGTCCCCGCAGGCATCGACCGCTTCGACCGCGAGCTCGTCGCCCACCACTTCGGCCCTGGCGCCGAGCTGCCCCACATCGACGCCGGTGACGTCCTGCGGCTCGGCATGGAGACGTACCCGGGAGGCGAGCCGAACCTCTTCAACATGGCGGTGATGGGCCTGCGCCTCGGCAGCCGCGCCAACGGCGTGAGCACCCTGCACGGCACGGTGAGCCGGCGGATGTTCGCGGGCCTGTGGCCGGGCTTCGACGCCGAGGAGATCCCGATCGCCTCCGTCACCAACGGCGTGCACGCACCGACCTGGGTGGCCCCCGAGGTCTTCCGGCTCGGCGCCCGCCAGATCGGCGAGCGGCGCACCGAGGACGCGCTCTCCGTCGGCGGCTCCGACCGCTGGGACGCGGTGGCCGACATCCAGGACGCCGACATCTGGGAGCTGCGCCGCACCCTGCGCGAGCAGCTCGTCCACGAGGTCAGGCGGCGTCTGCACGACTCCTGGCGGCAGCGTGGCGCCGCCACCGCCGAGCTGGGCTGGATCGACGGCGTCCTCGACCCGGACGTCCTCACCATCGGTTTCGCCCGCCGCGTCCCCTCGTACAAGCGCCTCACGCTGATGCTGCGCGACCGCGACCGGCTGATGGAACTCCTGCGCCACCCCGAGCGGCCCGTGCAGATCGTCGTCGCGGGCAAGGCGCACCCCGCCGACGACGGCGGCAAGCGGCTCATCCAGGAGCTGGTCAGGTTCACCGACGACCCACGCGTGCGCCGGCACATCGTGTTCCTGCCGGACTACGGCATGGCGATGGCGCAGAAGCTCTACCCGGGCTGCGACGTGTGGCTGAACAATCCGCTCAGGCCCCTGGAGGCGTGCGGGACCTCCGGGATGAAGGCCGCCCTGAACGGCTGCCTCAACCTCTCCGTCCTCGACGGCTGGTGGGACGAGTGGTTCGAGCCGGACTTCGGCTGGGCCATTCCCACGGCGGACGGCTCCGCCACCGACGAGGACCGCCGCGACGACCTGGAGGCCGCCGCGCTCTACGACCTCCTGGAGCGCCGCATCGCGCCCCGCTTCTACGAACAGGGCCCCGGCGGGCTGCCCGACCGCTGGATCGAGATGGTCCGCAGGACCCTGACCCGGCTCGGCCCGAAGGTCCTCGCGGGCCGCATGGTGCGCGAGTACGTCGAGAAGCTGTACGCGCCCGCCGCGCACGCCCACCGCACGCTCGACACGACGGCCGCCGGGGAACTGGCCGCGTGGAAGGCGCGGGTCAGGGCGGCCTGGCCGCGCGTCGCCGTCGACCACGTCGAGGCGTCGGCGACCGGCGCCACGGCCGAGCTCGGCGCCACGCTGTCCCTGCGGGTACGGGTGCATCTGGGCGAGCTGACGCCGGACGACGTGGAGGTGCAGGTGCTCGCGGGGCGCGTCGATCCGGACGACCACATCGGGGATGCGTCTCCAGTGCCGCTCAAGCCCACGAGCGGGCCCGATGTGGAGGGGCGGCGGGTGTACGAGGGGCCGCTCGCGCTGGATCGCACGGGGCCCTTCGGGTACACGGTGCGGATTCTTCCCTCGCATCGGCTGCTGGCCAGTGGGGTGGAGTTGGGGCTTGTGGCGGTGCCGTCCGAGGCGACGGGGGAGGAGGCGGGGGTTCTGATGCGGTGAGCCGGCGGCGGCTTGGTGGGGGCCGGTCGCGCAGTTCCCCGCGCCCCTGAAAGATCTGCGCAGTTCCCCGCGCCCCTGGAAAGGATTGCGCAGTTCCCCGCGCCCCTGAAAGATCTGCGCAGTTCCCCGCGCCCCTGGGAGAGACTGCGGAGTTTCCCGCGCCCCTGGGGAAGATCGCGGAGTTCCCCGCGGCCCTGGGGAAGGCTGCGGAGTTCCCCGTGCTCCCGAAAACGCGCGGTTCCCCGCGTCCCTTGAGGTGGGCGCGGGGAACCGGGGGCAAGCGGGGGGTTACTTGACGTTGACGGCTGTCCAGGCTGCTTCTACGCCCTTGTATTCGGCGGAGTCCGCGCCGTAGAGGTCCTTCGCGGCGGTCAGTGTGCCCTCGCGGGCCGCCTTGTAGTCCGTCGTCGACGTGAAGTACGTCGTCAGGGCCTTGAACCAGATCTTCTCGGCCTTGTCGCGGCCGATGCCCTCGACCTTGGAGCCGTCGGCGGTCGGGGAGTCGTACTTGACGCCGTTGATCTCCTTCGCGCCGCTGCCCTCGGACAGCAGGTAGAAGAAGTGGTTGGCGATGCCCGAGGAGTAGTGGACGTCGACGTTGCCCGCGTCCTCGCTCCAGCTGTCCAGGGACGAGCCGTCCTTGCTCGGCTTGTCCATGTGGCGCAGCGGCGAGCCGTCGCCGTTGATGTCGATCTTCTCGCCGATGAGGTAGTCGCCGACGTCCTCGGCGTTCTTCGCGTTGAACTCGACGGAGGCGGCGAAGATGTCGGAGGTGGCCTCGTTCAGGCCGCCGGACTCGCCGCTGTACTCCATGTTGCCGGTCGCCGAGGTGACACCGTGGGTCATCTCGTGGGCCGCGACGTCGATCGAGGTGAGGGGCTTCTTGTCGCCCTCGCCGTCGCCGTACGTCATGCAGAAGCAGCTGTCGTCCCAGAAGGCGTTGACGTAGTTGTTGCCGTAGTGGACCCGCGAGGTCGCGCCCTTGCCGTCGCCGTTGATGCCGCTGCGGCCGTGCACGGACTTGTAGTAGTCCCAGGTGAGCTGGGCGCCGTAGGCGGCGTCGACGGCGGCGGTCTGGGCGTCGTCCGCTTTGCCCGTGCCCCACGTGTCGTCGTCGTCCGTGACGAGCTTGCCCTCGCCGCTCTGGGCGTGGTTCAGGTCGTACGTGCCGTGGCCGCCGCGCGACTCGTCGGTCAGCTCGAAGCCGCTGCCGCCCTTCTTCGTGCCGAGCTCGACCTTGCCGCTGTACTGGCTGGAGCCGGTGCCGTTCTCGATGGCCTGGTACTGGTACAGCTTCTTGCCGGTCGCGGCGTCCGTGATGACGTGCAGTCTGCTGGGCGTGCCGTCCTTCTGCACGCCGGTGACGACGGTCTCGTACGCGAGGACCGGCTTGCCGGAGGCGGCCCAGATCACCTTGCGCGGCGACTGCGCGTCGGCCTCGGCGGTCTTCGCCTTGGCCGCGGTGGACTCAGCGGACTTGGCGACCGAGCCCTTGGCGAGCTTCGCGTCGGTGGAGGCGACCTTCACGTCGGCCTTGGTGGCCTTGGTGACGCTCTTCACCTTGCCGCTCTTCGCGGTGTGCACGACGAGGTCGCCGCCGAGGACGGGGAGGCCGTCGTAGGTGCGCTCGTAGCGGGTGTGGACGGTTCCGTCGGCGTCCTTGACGACGTCGCGGACGACCAGCTTCTCCTTGGCGCCCAGGCCGATCCGCTCGGCGGTGGCGGCCTTGTCGGCGTTCGCGTCCTGGAGGAGGCCCGCGCGGGCCGTCGTCGAGAGACTCACGGGCGCACCGGACGACGTGGCGTCCTTGGCCGGCTCGGCGGAGGCGCCGGTGGTCAGTCCGGCGGCGAGCATCGCGCCGGCCGCGACGGCGGTGGCGATGGCCAGCGTTGAACGCTTACGGGATATGTGGGGGGTCACGCAGGCTCCTTCTGTGGGGGGCCCAGGTGGCATGGGGGACTACCCGGGCATGAAAGATGCGGTGCGGGTGTGACGTGATGACTTGCGTGGTGCGTGGGTGGTGCTCGGGAAGAGTGTCATTCGAGACAGGTACATGTCAGCCCTTGATCGTAGGTTGGCCAGAAATCGTCCGTTGAGCGATGGTCCACGTACGTAATGCGAACAGGGTGTGAACTCGTGCGGGCGCGAACAAGCGCGCCGCCCCGGGGAGTTGAGTCACCCGGGGCGGCGCCGACTGGTTTTTCAGCGGTTCACGCGGTCACGCGGTCACGCGGTTACGCGGTCACACGGTTCACGCGGTCACGCGGTTTACGGGAAGGTGACCTTCCAGCTGTTGATGTAACCCGTGTCCTGACGGGCCACGTCCTGGACCCGCAGCTTCCAGGCGCCGTTGGCCACCTCGGAGGAGGCGTTGACCGTGTAGGTCTCCTTGACGTTGTCCGCCGAGTCCGAGGAGCTGGCCGGCTTCAGCGGGTAGACCGTCCCGTCGGGGGCGAGCAGGTCGACCTTCAGGTCACCGCGCCAGGTGTGCACGATGTCCACGCCGACCTTCAGCGCGCTCGGCGCGTTGCCGGTGCGGCCGGTGACGTTGACCGACGAGGTGACCGCGGCACCGTTGTCCGGGATGCTGACGTCCGTGGTGTTCTCGAAGTCGGTGCCGGGCGTCTCGCCGCCGGGGCGGGCGCCGACGTTCACGGCGGCCCAGGCGTGGGCGACCGCCGCGTACTCGGTGCTGCTGGTGCCGTACAGCTCACCGGCGACCGCGAGCGTCCCGGTGCGGGCCGCCGCGTAGTTGGTGGTCGTGGTGAACTTCGTGGTGAGCGCCTTGAACCAGATCAGCGACGCCTTGTCACGGCCGATGCCCGTGACCGGCAGGCCGTCGGAGGTCGGCGAGTCGTACTGAACGCCGTTGATCTCCTTCTTGCCGCTGCCCTCGCTCAGCAGGTAGTAGAAGTGGTTGGCGACACCGGACGAGTAGTGCACATCGATGTTGCCGATGCCCGAGTACCAGGAGTCCTTGGACGAGCCGTCCTTGCTCGGCTTGTCCATGTAGCGCAGCGGGGTGCCGTCGCTGTTGATGTCGATCTTCTCGCCGACGAGGTAGTCGCCCTTGTCCTGCGCGTTGTTGGCGTTGAACTCGACGGCCGCCGCGAAGATGTCGGAGGTCGCCTCGTTCAGGCCGCCGGACTCGCCGCTGTACGTCATGTTGCCGGTCGCGGCCGTCACGCCGTGCGTCATCTCGTGGGCCGCGACGTCGATCGAGGTGAGCGGCTTGGCGTTGCCCGCGCCGTCGCCGTACGTCATGCAGAAGCAGGCGTCCGACCAGAAGGCGTTGACGTAGTTGTTGCCGTAGTGGACCCGCGAGTACGCGCCGACACCGTCACCGCGGATGCCGCTGCGGCCGTGCACGTTCTTGTAGTAGTCCCAGGTCAGCGCCGCGCCGTAGTGCGCGTCGGCGCCCGCGGTCTCCAGGTTGGAGGGCAGCCCGTTGCCCCACACGTCGTCGGCGCCCGAGAAGAGGGTGCCGGTGCCGGAGGTGCCGCGGTTCAGGTTGTACGTCTTGTGGCTGCCGCGGGTGGTGTCGGTGAGGGTGTAGTTCGACCCCGACTGGGCTGTGCCCAGCGGCACTTGACCGCTGTACTGCGTGTTGCCGGTGCCGTTCTCGATGCCCTGCCACTGGAAGAGCTTCTTGCCGGTGGCGGCGTCCGTGATGACGTGCAGCTCGTTCGGCGTGCCGTCGTGCTGCAGCCCGCCGACCACGGTCTCGTACGCGAGGGTCGGCGTGCCCTTGGCCATCCACACGACCTTGCGCGGCGCCCGGTCCGCGTCGGTCTTCTTCGAGCCCTCGGCCTTCGCGGCGCCCAGCGCCTGCTTCTCGGCCGCGGACGCCTTGATGCCGGCGCTCATGTCGATGCCCTTGAGCTGCGCCTTGACGGCCTTGGTGACGCCCTCGGTCTTCCCCGACTTGGCGGTGTCGACCACCAGGTCGCCGCCGAGGACGGGCAGGCCGTCGTAGGTGCGCTCGTAGCGGGTGTGGACGGTGCCGTCGCGGTCCTTGGTGACGTCGCGGACGACCAGCTTCTCCTTGGCGCCGAGCCCCAGGTCCTTGGCGGTGTCCGCCTTGGTGGCGTTGGCGTCACGGATGAGCTCCGCGCGCTGGGCGGGGGAGAGCTTCGCGGCAAGGGCGCCCGGGTCGACCTTCCCGAGCTTCTGGGCCTGGGAGGCGGGTGCCTTCGCCGGGTCGTCGGCCGAGGCGGGGCCCGCCTGGACGGCGACGGCCAGCAGGGCTGCGACGGCGGAAAGGGCGCCGGCTGCGGCGGCGCGTCTGTGGGAGGTGCTTCTCAACACGGACTCCTTCTGCGCGGCCGCGGGGGTGCGCGGCCAGAGCTACCGGACGGCTGGATCGCTGTCCGGGCAGAGCAAGGCGGAACGCAGAACTGGGCGGTACACATGGGGTGTTGCGTGTAGCGGGTTGCGTGAGAGGAACCGGCGACCACCGCGTTGTTGAACGTTGTGTGGTGGTCGAGGGGAAGAGTGGCACCAGAGCGCTGTTGCTGTCAGGAGCGCGTCAATAGTTGGCCGGAAATAGTCCGTTGGCCGGTTGAGGGGGTTCGGTATGCGGTGCGGCGCCCTGGGCGCGACGGCGGGTGACCGGACTCGCTCTTACGCGCCCGTCCCGGTCGCGGCGCGAAACTCGTGCGCGGCCCGCGGAAACCCGTCCCACAGGACCTGCGACCGGACTTCACCACTGAGGACGGCGACGAGGCGACTCAGGTCGGGCCTCACCGGCGTATCGCCGAGGGCAGTGCCCGGGCGGTGTCAGCTCACCACGCTGTCCCGCCAGGCGCGGTGCAGGTCCGCGAATGGGCCGGTGGCGGCGATGAGTTCGGCCGGAGTGCCGTCCTCCACGATCCTGCCGTGTTCCATGACCAGGACCCGGTCGGCGATCTCCACCGTGGAGAGGCGGTGGGCGATCACCACGGCGGTGCGGCCGTGCAGCACCGTGTGCATGGCGTGCTGGACGGCCCGCTCGCCCGGGATGTCCAGGGAGCTGGTCGCCTCGTCGAGGATCAGCACCGCCGGGTCGGCGAGCAGGGCGCGGGCGAACGCCACCAGCTGCCGCTGGCCCGCCGAGATCCGGCCGCCCCGCTTGCGTACATCGGTGTCGTACCCGTCGGGGAGCGACGCGATGAACTCGTGGGCGCCGATGGCCTTCGCGGCGCGCTCTACGTCCTCGCGGGTGGCGTCGGGCCGGCCGATCGCGATGTTCTCCGCGACCGTCCCGGAGAACAGGAACGCCTCCTGGGTCACCATCACCACCCCCCGCCGGAGTTCGGCCCCCGAAAGTTCCCGCAGGTCCACGCCGTCCAGGAGGACCGCGCCCTCCGTCGGGTCGTAGAAGCGGGCCAGCAGCTTCGCCAGCGTGGACTTGCCCGCGCCGGTGGTGCCCACCACGGCGACGGTCTGACCGGCGGGCAGCGTCAGGTCGAAGCGGGGCAGCACCTCGCCGCCCGTGCGGTAGGCGAACCGCACCCCGTCGAACCGGACTTCGCGGCCCGGATGGTCCGACTCCAGGGCGGGCAGCGGGCGCGCGACGGACGCCGCGGGCTCCGGCACGGTCGGGGTCTGGGCGAGCAGCCCGGCGACCTTCTCCAGGGACGCCGCCGCCGACTGGTACGAGTTGAGGAACATGCCGAGCCGGTCGATCGGGTCGTACAGGCGCCGCAGGTACAGCACGGCGGCGGCCAGCACACCGAGCGCCAGCCCGCCGTCGGCGACCCGGTGGGCGCCCCACAGGACGATGCCGGCCACGGCCGTGTTCGCGACGAGCCGGGAGCCGAGCACATAGCGGGCCATCTCCAGCATCGCGTCCCCGTTGGTCCGCTCGTGCCGTTCGTTGAGCGCGGCGAACTCCGCGTCGTTGGCCCGCTCCCTGCGGAAGGCCCGCACCGGCCGGATGCCGTTCATGGTCTCCGCGAACTTCACGATGACGGCGGCGATGGCGGTCGACCGGTTGCGGAACAGCACACCGGCGCGCCGCTGGTAGAGGCGGATGAGGAGGTAGAGCGGGACGAAGGAGACGACCGCCACCGCGCCGAGCCCCAGGTCCAGCCAGAGCAGCATCGCCGAGATGTAGACGAAGGACAGCAGGACCATCAGGAGTTCCTGCAGCCCCTCGCTGAGCAGCTCGCGCAGCGACTCGACGTCGGTGGTGGAGCGGGAGATGAGGCGGCCCGAGGTGTACCGCTCGTGGAAGTCGACGCTGAGCGCCTGCGCGTGCCGGAAGATACGGCCGCGCAGATCGAGCAGTACGTCCTGGTTGACGCGCGCCGAGGCGATGATGAACGCGTACTGGAGCGCGCCCGACGCGGCCGCGCAGCCCAGGTAGCCGGCGCCGAGCGCGATCAGCGGACCGTAGTCGCCGGCGCGCACGGCGGGCACGCCCCGGTCGATGGCGTACGCGACGAGCAGCGGTCCCGCCTGCACCACGGCCTGCTGCACGAGGAGCAGCAGTGCGGCCAGCGTGACGCGGCCGCGCAGCGGTGAGAGCAGCGAGAACAGCAGGGCGCGGGTGGCGCCGGGCGGTGCGGGGAGCTCGTCCTTGTCGAAGGGGTCGTCCGGCTCGGCGGACGTGCCGGGGAGATCGGGTTCGTCGTCTCCCTCGGGATCGAAGGGCTTCTCCCGTACGGATGAGGGCACGGTCATCGGGCGGCCTCCTCGGCGGCGTGTCCGGTGGCGGGGCCGGTGGGTGGGGGCGGTGGGTCCGACACGGTCTCGGTGCCCGACATGAGCCACGCGTACTCCGCGTTCTCCCGCAGGAGCTCGTGGTGCGTACCGACGACGGCGACGCGGCCGCCGGACAGCAGGGCGACCCGGTCGGCGAGCAGCACCGTGGAGGGGCGGTGCGCGACGATCAGCGCGGTCGTGTCGGCGAGGACCCGTCGCAGCGCCGCCTCCACCAGCGCCTCCGTGTGGACGTCGAGAGCGGACAGCGGGTCGTCGAGGACCAGGAAACGGGGGCGGCCCACCACCGCGCGGGCCAGGGCGAGGCGCTGGCGCTGGCCGCCGGAGAGGCTCAGGCCCTGCTCGCCGACCTGCGTGCCGGTGCCGTGCGGCAGGGCGTGCGCGAAGTCGGCCTGCGCCACGTCGAGCGCGCGGGCCAACTCGGCTTCCCCCGCGCCCTCTTCGGCGCCCATCAGCACGTTCTCGCCGACCGTCGCGGAGAACAGGGTGGGCTCCTCGAAGGCGACCGCCACGAGTGTGCGCAGCCGCTCGCGGTCCATCGCCGTGATGTCCTCGCCGTCCAGGGTGATGCGGCCCCCGGTCACCTCGTGCAGACGCGGCACCAGCGCGGTGAGCGTCGTCTTGCCGCTGCCGGTCGCGCCGACGAGCGCCATGGTCTCGCCGGAGCGGATGTGCAGGTCGATGCGGTCGAGGACGGGGGGCGCGTCCGGGGACGCGTCGGGATACCGGAACTCCACCCCCTCGAAGCGGAGCCCATCGTCGCGGAGGCGCCCGGCCCCGGCGTCCGCGGTGTCTCGGACGTCCTCGGCACCTCTGGCGTCTGCGGTGTCTCGGGCGTCTGCGGCACCTCTGGCGTCTGTGGTGTCTCGGGCGTCTGCGGCACCCTTGGCGTCTGCGGCACCTCTGGCGCCCGCGGTGCCTTTGGCGCCCGCGGTGCCTTTGGCGCCCGCGGTGCCTTTGGCGTCTGCGGCCCCTCTGGCGCCTGCGGTGCCTTTGGCGCCCGCGGTGCCCCTGGCCTCTGCGGTGCCGCTGATGTCCTCGGCGGACCGCGTGTCCTCGGCGGATCGCGCGTCCTCGGCGGGCCGCGCGTCCCCGAGGGTGCGCGCACCCCCCTCCGCGCCCTCCGGCTCCGCGTCCATCACCTCGAAGTACCGCTCCGTGGCCGTCGCCGACTCCTGGCTCATGGCGAGGAGGAAACCGATCGACTCCACCGGCCAGCGCAGCGCCAGCGCCGTCGACAGGAAGGCGACCAGCGTGCCCGCCGACAGACCGCCGTCCGCGACCCGCACCGTGCCGAGCACCAGCGCCGCGCCGATCGCGATCTCTGGCAGCGTCACGATCACCGCGTAGATCGCGGCGAGGAGCCGCGCCTTGGCCATCTCCGTGCCGCGCAGCGTGTGCGACAGCTCGCGGAACGCCCGCGCCTGACTGCGGTGGCGGCCGAAGCCCTTGATGATGCGGATGCCGAGCACGCTCTCCTCGACCACCGTCGTCAGGTCGCCGACCTGGTCCTGCGCGCGCCGCGCCACGGCGGTGTACCGCCCCTCGAAGTACGCGAGCGCGATCACCATCGGCACCACGGGCGCCAGCAGCAACAGGCCGAGCGTGAAGTCCTGCCCGAGCAGGATGATCACGCCGACCACGATGGTCGCCCCGTTGACCAGCAGGAACGTCAGCGGGAAGGCGAGGAACATCCGCAGCAGCATCAGATCCGTCGTAGCGCGCGAGAGCAGCTGACCGGACGCCCACCGGTCGTGGAACGCCACCGGCAGCCGCTGCAGATGGCGGAAGAGGTCGGCCCGCATCGACGCCTCGACGCCCGCCAGGGGCCGGGCCACCAGCCATCGCCGCAGCCCGAACAGCAGCGCCTCCGTGACACCGAGCAGGAGGAGCAGCAGCGCCCCGAGCCACACGCCCGTCGAGTCCCGGTCGGCCACAGGACCGTCCACCATCCACTTGAGCACGAGGGGAAAGACGAGCCCCGTGCAGGAGGCGACGATCGCGACAACCGCCGCGATGATCAGGCGAGTTCGCACCGGCCGCACGTACGGCCAGAGGCGCAGCAGCGTCCGTACGGTGGACCGATCCTTGGCAGGGGCATCTGATTTCGGCATCACGAGCGAGCCTACGGATCGCCACTGACACAGCCCACCGAGTTTTGGACCGCCCTCCGGTACTCCGCTACTCCGCCGGCCCGAGGCCGCCCCGTCACTCTCACCGCGCCCCGTCACCCCTTCCTGCCGCTCGCGCCGCGTACAGGCCTACGAGCGCGGCACGACATGCTCCGCGAGCCCGGCGGGGTCGTAGGCCGCCATCAACCGATCGGCTGATGCCGCTTCGAGCGCGACGGGCGATGCCCGCGCCCCGCCCACCGGCGATTCTCGACGCATGCCCCTCATCGAAGTGCACGGACTCAAGAAGGCCTACGGCGGACGCACCGCCGTCGACGGTGTCTCCTTCGCCGTCGAGGAGGGCGAGATCTTCGGCATCCTCGGGCCGAACGGCGCGGGCAAGACCACCACCGTCGAGTGCGTCGAGGGCCTGCGCGTCCCGGACTCCGGAGACGTGCGCGTCGCGGGACTCGACCCGGCCACCGACCACGAGCGCCTGACCCGCATCCTCGGCGCGCAGCTCCAGGAGAGCGAGCTTCAGCCGAAGCTGACCGTGCGCGAGGCCCTCGAACTGTATGCCGCGTTCTACCCGGACCCCGCCGACTGGCGGCCGCTGGCCGAGCGCCTGCGGCTGACCGACAAGCTCGACAGCCGCTTCGGCAAGCTCTCCGGCGGCCAGAAGCAGCGCCTGTTCATCGCGCTCTCCCTCATCGGCAATCCGAAGGTCGTCGTCCTCGACGAGCTGACCACCGGACTCGACCCGCGGGCCCGCCGCGACACCTGGGAGCTCATCGAGGACGTGCGCGACCGGGGCGTCACCGTCCTCCTGGTCACCCACTTCATGGAGGAGGCCCAGCGCCTCTGCGACCGCATCGCGGTCATCGACAAGGGCAGGGTCGCCGCCCTCGATTCACCGGCGGGCCTGATCAGCCGGTCCGCGAGCTCCACCGTCATGTCGTTCACACCGTCCGCGCCGCTGGACGAGCGCCTCCTCGCGGCGCTGCCCGCCGTCACCTCCGTCGCACACCGCGACGGCCGCTACACCCTGAACGGCACCGACGAGACCGTGGACGCCGCCCTCACCCTGCTCGCCGGGCACCACATCACCGCACACCAACTCCGCGTCGCCGACGCCACGTTGGACGACGCGTTCCTCGACCTGACAGGAGCATCGGCATGACCGCCCTCACCGCACCGCACGACAACGGAAGGAGCGGGGCCGGAAGGAGCGGGGCCGTGGCCGTCCTCAGAGCGGAGTACCGCCTCTTCCGCCGCGAGCCCGGCGCCCTCTTCTGGATCATGGTCTTCCCCACGGTCCTCCTCGTGATCCTCGGCTCCATCCCCTCCTTCAGGGAGCCCGCCGACTCGCTCGACGGCGGCAGGATGGTCGACGCGTACGTCCCCGTCACGGTGCTGCTCGCCCTGATCATGGCGGGCTTGCAGGCCATGCCCCCGCTCATCACCGGTTACCGCGAACGCGGCATCCTGCGCCGCATGTCCACGACCCCGGTACGGCCCTCCGCCGTGCTCGGCGCGCAGATGGGCATCCACGGCGCGGCGGCCCTCGTCTCGGCGCTGCTCTCCCTAACCGTGGGCCGCCTGGCCTTCGACGTGACGCTGCCGGGCCAGGTCTTCGGGTACGCCCTCGCGCTGGTCCTCGCCGTCCTGTGCGGGCTCGCCCTGGGCGCCCTCGTCTCCGCGCTCGCCCGCACCACGAAGGCCGCGACCGCGATCGGCTCCGCCGTCTTCTTCCCGATGATGTTCAGCGCGGGCGTCTGGCTGCCGGTGCAGGCGATGCCCGACGCGCTCGCCCGCATAGTGGAGGTCACCCCGCTCGGCGCCGCCTCCCAGGCCCTCGCCGAGGCCGCGGCCGGCGACTGGCCGGGCCTGCTCCACCTGGGCGTCCTCGCCCTGTGGACCGTGGCGCTCTCGGCCGGGGCGTCGCGCTGGTTCCGGTGGGAGTGACCGGCCCGGGAGTGACCGGCCTGGGAATGACCGGCCTGGGGGTGACCGGCCCGGGAGTGACCGGCACGCACCTGGCGCGGCTCTTCGACGACACTGAACCGGTGAGCACGAGTACGGCGGACGCCACGGAACTGATCGAAGAGCGCTGGAGCATGTTCCACCGCTGGGGGCCGTACGTACTCCTCGGCTTCGGACTCCTCATGGCGGCCGCCACGAGCGGTGTCGTCGGCATGGACCGGCGCGACTGGTACGTGGCCGGGGCGCTCGTCGGCGCGGGCGCCGCCCTCCAGCTGTTCCGCGGCGCGACGGCCGGTGCACGGCCCGGCCCCTCGCCCGCGTCCGTCGCCTACTACGCGCTGCGCTGGGCGATCGCCTTCGTGCTCACCTGGATCAACCCGTTCTTCGCGTTCTACGCCGTCGTCGGCTACTTCGGCATCGAGCGGCTGTTGCCGTCCCGCCTGGTCAAGCCGGGCCTCTTCGCCACCGCCGTCATCATGTCGGGCTCCCAGTCCGGCGGGCTGCCGCCGGACGAGGAGCTCGGCTGGGTCGTCTTCGGCGGACTGCTCGCGGTGAACATCGCGCTGCTCATCGTCTTCGCCCACCTCGCGGAGCAGGAGGACCGGCGCACCCGCGAAGCGGCCGCCACCATCGACGAGCTGGAACGCACCAACGCCGCGCTCCAGCGGGCCATGGAGGAGAACGCCGCCCTGCACGCCCAACTCCTCGTCCAGGCGCGGGAGGCGGGCATCGCCGACGAGCGGCGCAGGCTCGCCGCCGAGATCCACGACACCATCGCGCAGGGCCTGACCGGCATCATCGCCCAGCTCCAGGTCGTCGCGGGCGCCCAGGACGCAGGCGAGGTGACGCCGGCCCGCGAACACCTGGACCGCGCCGCCGCCCTCGCCCGGCACAGTCTGGGCGAGGCCCGCCGCTCCGTCCACAACCTCTCACCCGCGCCCCTGGAGCACGACAGGCTGCCCGGAGCGCTCAAGAAGACGGTCGCCGAGTGGTCCGAACGCACCGGCATACGCGGCGACTTCACCGTCACCGGCACCGTCGAGCACCTCCACGAGGAGATCGAGGCGACGCTCCTGCGCATCGTCCAGGAGGCCCTGTCCAACACCGCCCGGCACGCGCAGGCGGCCCGCCTCGGCGTCACCCTCTCCTTCATGGGCGACGAGGTCACCCTGGACGTGCGCGACGACGGCCACGGCTTCGACCCGCTCGCCCCGGCGGAGCGCACCGGTACCGGCGGCTTCGGCCTCGACGGCATGCGGGCCCGCGCCGAACGCATCGCCGGTTCCCTCACCGTGGAGTCGGAGCCGGGCGGCGGGACCGCGGTGTCGGCTCGCGTACCGTTGGTGCGCCATGAGCACTGAAGTGATCACTCTCATCGTCGTGGACGACCACCCCGTCGTCCGCGACGGCCTGCGCGGAATGTTCCGGTCGGCCTCCGGTTTCCAGGTGCTGGGCGAGGCGTCGAACGGCGTGGAGGCGGTCGCCCTGACCGCCGAACTCGACCCGGACGTCGTCCTCATGGACCTGCGCATGCCGGGCGGCAGCGGAGTCGACGCGATCACCGAGCTCACCCGCCGCGGCGCCCGCTCCCGCGTCCTGGTCCTCACCACGTACGACACGGACTCCGACACGCTCCCCGCGATCGAGGCCGGTGCGACGGGCTATCTGCTCAAGGACGCCCCGCGCGACGAACTGTTCACCGCGGTCCGTGCGGCCGCCGCGGGGCGCACGGTCCTGTCGCCCGCCGTCGCGTCCCGGCTCGTGTCACGCGTGCGTGCCCCCGGCAGCGAACCGCTGAGCACCCGTGAGCGGGAGGTGCTCGCGCTCGTCGCCGAGGGCACGTCGAACCGTGCGATCGCCGTCGAACTCTTCATCAGCGAGGCCACGGTCAAGACGCATCTCACCCACATCTACGGCAAGCTGGGCGTCAAGGACCGCGCCGAGGCCGTCGCGACGGCGTACCGCCGCGGCATCCTCAACTGAACTGCTGATGCGCTGAACTGCTGATGCGCTGAACTGCTGACGCGCTGAACTGCTGACGCGCTGAACTGCTGAGGAGCCGAGCCGCTGAGTTCTACGCCTGCTGCCAGAGCGCCGGCGTGTTCGGCGGCTCCCAGCCCGGCTGGGCCTGGTGCGGCTGGAGGCAGCGGTACGTCGACCCGCCGTAGGTGACCGTGTCACCCGCGGCGTACACCTTGCCCGCGGCCCACGTGCCGCCCGGCTCGGGGTCACCCGGGCCCGGGTCGCCGCCACCGGTCGTCTTCAGCGTCAGACCGAACTGCTGAAGCAGCGGATTGATCGGCTGGTGGTACGTCGTGCCGCCGCTGCGGCAGTTGCCCGAGCCGCCCGAGGTGACGCCCTGCGCCTGGCTGCCCGATATGTACGAGCCGCCCGAGTCGCCGGGCTCGGCGCAGACCGTCGTCCTGGTCACGCCGCTGATCGTGCCCTCGGGGTAGGTGACACTGGTGTTGTGCTGCGAGATGGTGCCGCAGTGCCACCCCGTAGTGGAGCCGGACCGGCAGATCGACGCACCCACCGGGGACTGTGTGGAGCCCCCGACGCCGACCCGCTGGCCGCCCTGGCCCTTCACGTACGGGGTGGCGGTCCACTGGGCGTTCGTGGCGACCCAGGCCATGTCCCTGCCGGGGAAGATGGAAGCCTGGAACGTGCCCTGGGCCACCTGGTTGTAGCCGGTGGTCGCCGTGCCCGCGCGCCCGCAGTGCCCCGCCGTGGCGAAGCCCTGCTGGGTGCCCTTGGTGATCGGGAAGCCGATGGAACAGCGGCCGCCCATGTAGTACGCGTCGCCGCCCACGAGGTCGTACAGCGGACGCGGCCGCTCCGCCGTCTTCGTCACGCGTACGAGCGAGGAGTCCACGTCCGCGGCGGAGACGAGGGACTTCGCGGCGCCGGTCTTCACGGCGCCCACCACGACGGCGTTGGAGCGCACGTCGACGTACCAGACGGGCGCATCACGCGTCGCCGTCCTCTTCGCCGCCCGGTCCAACTTGGCTTTCGCCGCGTCCAGTTGGGCCAGGGAATGGTCGACGACGCGGGCCTGTGCGCCCCGAGCCTCGATCACGCGGACGTCGGCGGCGTCCGTGGTGGCCACGGTGAGCTTCGCGGAGGTCGCGCCGTGCACCCAGGCACCCGCGAAGTCACGGCCGAGCGCGTTCCGCAGGGCTCCCGCGTCGGCGCCGGCCTCGGCCTCGTTGACCAGACGGGCCTTGGCCTGCGCCGACGTGAGGCCGAGGTCGCGCTGCATGGCCTGCAAGACTCCGGGAGAGGTCTTGTCGACAGCCGCGCTCTCGGCGGGGGAGGGGGACGGGGCGGCGGACGCGGAGCCGGGCAGGCCGGCGAGGACGAGCGCACCGGCCGCGGCGACCGCGGCGCACGCGGCGGCGGCACGTCTGTGATGGGTGGGGAGCATGCGGGGGACTCCTCGGTTCGCGAGGGATGAGCGGGGGATCGCCCCACACCGTAGAAGTCTCAACAGCCGTGCCACAGCTGTCAGCCGACCCCCGGCCCCGACGTTATGGACGCTGTGGCGGCGAAGGGGCCGCGAGCCACGCCGTGTAGCTCTCGCTGCGCGCGGCGGCCTCCGCGTGGGCCGCGCGCGCCTGCGCGAAGACCGCCGCCGCCGTGTCGTGGGCCGGTGCCGCCGGGTGCCAGCCGAGCAGATGCCGCCAGTACAGCGGCGCCCCGGAGAGCGGCCTTGTCACCATCCCCGGCGTCGGCGGGAACGTCGCCCGGCACAGCCCCACCGCCCGCCCCACCTGCACCAGATGCACGCACGACGCCACATCCGTCTCGTACACGCGCGACGGCGTGAACCCCGCCCGCGCGCACGCCGCGGAGAAGCAGTCCGCGAAACAGCCGTCGCCCGGCACGTCCGTCCACGCCTCATCCGCCAGCTCCGCCAGGTCGATCTCCTGGCAGCCGGCCAGCGGGTGGCCGGTGGCCAGCATGACGAAGACCGGGTCCCGGGCCACCTCACGCCACACCAGGAGCTCGTTCTCCGGCGGCGTGCTCGCCCCGCACGTGCCGACCAGCGCGAAGTCGAGCCGGCCCGCCGCCGTGCGCGCCGCGATCTCCCGCTCCGACCAGGACGTGTGCGTCGTCACCGCGACCCCCGGGTACGCGGCGGCGAGCCGGTCCACCAGCGCGCCGAGCAGCGGCCCGTGGATGCCGCCGAGCCGGAACCCCGCCCCGTCCTCCCAGGCCCGCGCGAACCGCTGCGCCTCCTCCCGCAGCCCGCTCACCGCGGGCAGCACCACCCGCGCCCGCGCCAGCACGAACTCGCCGAGCGCGGTGGCCCGCACCCCGTGCCGCCCCCGCTCGAACAGCTCGCCGCCGAGGGCCCGCTCGATTCTCTTCAACTGCGCGCTCAGAGCGGGCTGGGCGAGCCCGAGCGCCGTGGCGGCCTTGGTCAGGCTGCCCGCGTCGGCGATCGCCCGGATCGTCTTGAGGTGCCGCAACTCCAGGTCCATAAGGCGAGCTTGGGGTCCCCCCGGTGCCGGGGCAATACTCAGGTCCGGACCAAGAGTGATCATCCGTGTCTCAGCCGCCGGTCACCCGCAACAGCACCACCGACCGCTCCGCCACCGTCACCACGTCACCCGCCCGGTGCACGGTCCCGGGCGGGACACCCTGCTCATCCAGGGACGTGTCCACGACCACCTCGTACGCCTCGGCCCACGGCGGTCCCGGCAGCACGAACGGCGACGGCTCGTCCGCCGCGTGCAGGACCGCGAGGAAACTGTCGTCGACGACCGGCGCGCCCAGCGCGTCGCGGCCCGGGATGTCGCGCCCCGACAGATACATGCCGAGCGTCGCCGTGGGCGCGAACCAGTCGCCCTCCGTCATCTCCGTGCCGCCCGCCGTGAACCACGCGACGTCCCGCAGCCCGTCCGCCGAGCGGGCGCGCCCCGAGAAGAACGACCGCCGCCGCAGCACCGGATGCCGGAGCCGCAGCCCGATCAGCCGTGACGTCAGCGCGAACAGCTCCCGCCACCCCGGCTCCTCCGCGAGCCCCCAGTCGACCCAGCTGATCTCGTTGTCCTGGCAGTACGCGTTGTTGGAACCGCGCTGCGTACGCCCCATCTCGTCCCCGGCCACGAGCATCGGCACCCCCGTGGAGAGCAGCAGCGTCGTCATGAGGTTCCTGAGCTGCCGCCGCCGCAGCGCGGTCACACCCTCGTCGTCCGTCTCGCCCTCGGCGCCGCAGTTCCACGACCGGTTGTCGTCGGAGCCGTCCCTGTTCCCCTCCCCGTTGGCCTCGTTGTGCTTCCTCTCGTACGTCACGAGGTCCCGCAGCGTGAAACCGTCGTGCGCCGTCACGAAGTTCACCGACGCGTACGGCCTGCGCCCGCCCCACGCGTACAGGTCGCTCGACCCCGAAAGCCGGTACCCCAGATCGCGCACATCCGGCAGCGCACCCCGCCAGAAGTCCCGCACCGCACCCCGGTACCGGTCGTTCCACTCTGTCCACAGCGGCGGGAACGCCCCCACCTGATAGCCGCCCGAGCCCACGTCCCATGGCTCGGCGATCAGCTTCACGCGCCGCAGCACCGGGTCTTGCGCGATCACCGCGAGGAACGGCGAGAGCATGTCGACGTCGTGGAAGGAGCGTGCGAGCGCCGCCGCCAGATCGAAGCGGAAGCCGTCCACCCCCATCTCCGTCACCCAGTACCGCAGCGAGTCGGTGATCAGGCGGAGCACATGCGGCTGGACGACCTGGAGGGTGTTTCCGCAGCCCGTGTAGTCCGCGTACCGCCGCGCGTCGTTCGGCTGGAGCCGGTAGTAGCCGCGGTTGTCGATGCCCTTCAGGGACAGCATCGGACCGAGCTCCCCGGCCTCCGCCGTGTGGTTGTAGACCACGTCAAGGATCACCTCGATCCCGGCCTCGTGCAGCGCCCGCACCATCCGCTTGAACTCGCCGACCTGCTGACCCGTCGTACCCGACGCCGCGTACGCCGCGTGCGGGGCGAAGTAGCCGATCGAGTTGTAACCCCAGTAGTTCCTGAGCCCGCGCCGCAGCAGATGGTCCTCGTGCGCGAACTGGTGCACCGGCAGCAGCTCGACCGCCGTCACGCCGAGACGTACGAGATGGTCGAGCGCCGCCGGATGCGCCAACCCCGCGTACGTACCCCGCAGTTCCTCCGGAACCTCCGGATGCAGCCTCGTGAAACCGCGCACGTGCAGTTCGTAGATGACCGAGTCCGCCCACGGCGTCTTCGGCCGCCGGTCGTCCGCCCACTCGTCGTCCGGCGCGTCGTCGTGCACGACCACACCCTTGGGCACGTACGGCGCCGAGTCCCTGTCGTCGCGCACCGTGTCCGCCACATGCTGCTGGGGCCAGTCCCGCACATGCCCGTACACCTCGGCGGGCAGCGCACCGTAGTCATTGCCGGGGCCGCCGTCCACCGCGCGCGCGTACGGATCGAGGAGCAGCTTCGCCGGGTTCCAGCGGGCGCCCGTCCACGGGTCCCAGCGGCCGTGCACCCGGTACCCGTACCGCTGCCCGGGCCGCACTCCCGGTACGAAACCGTGCCAGATCTCGTGCGTCAGCTCGGTCAGCGGACAGCGCGTCTCCACCTGCCCTTCGTCGAACAGGCACAGCTCCACCGCCTCCGCCCCGCCCGCCCACAGCGCGAAGTTGGTGCCCGCGACCCGGTCGGGCCCGACCCGGAAACGCGCTCCCAGCGGCGTCGGCGCCCCCGGCCACACCGGCCGCGTCGGCGCGGCACGCGGCGCCGGCCGCCTGCTCCCGTTCACCGAGGGGGCGGGCCGCTGGGCCGTGCCGCCGCCCGTCGCCCGCGCTGCCCGCTCTGCCTCCTGCACTGCCTCTTGCTCGGCTGCGCTCGACACCTGTCAGCCTCCCGCGGCTCCGTCGGTCGACGCGCGAAGAAGGGCGTGCGGCGTCCCGGCCGCGGCTCCCCATACGTCGTCCCTCCCATGGTTCTGCCCACCGTGCGCGTCGCACTCACGTTTCCCCGGCAGGGGGACGGTCGTTGGGACCCACGTGAGACAGGATGCGAGGCGCGCACGGCGCGCAGGGGCCGCGCTGGCCGCGGTACTGACATGGGCGGGCCTGCTGGCCGGGGCGACGAGCTGCTCCTCCGGGGGAGCCGACGGATTCATGGGGAAGCCGCGCTCGCCCGCGGACGCGATCCGGGTGTCACCCGGCGACGACAGCAAGGGGATCAAGCCGGACGAACGCATCGAGGTCAAGGTCCCCGACGGCCGCCTGGAGTCGGTGAAGGTGGTCCGGACCCAGGACGCGCGGAAGGCCGACGTGCCGGGCCGCATCGAGGAGGACGGCATGACCTGGCGCCCCCTGGACGACGGCCCGCTGGCGCTCGCCGCCACGTACAAGATCGACGCCGTCGCCCTCGACGGCCACGGCCGCCGCTCGGCCCGGCACACCACCTTCCGGACGTACGTCCCCGACGAGCGCTTCACCGGGTACGTGGCGCCGGAGAACCGCGCCACCGTCGGCACCGGCATGATCGTCTCCCTGGAGTTCAACCGGGAGATCGAGAACCGCGCGGCCCTCCAGCGCGCCATCCACGTCACCGCGCGGCCCGCCGTCGACATCCGCCCGCACTGGTTCGGCAAGACCCGCGTGGACTTCCGCCCCGAGAAGTACTGGAAGCCGGGCACCAAGGTCACCGTCGGCCTGCACCTGCGGGACGTCGAGGCGGCCCCCGGCGTCTACGGCCTCCAGGACAAGAGCTTCACGTTCACGGTCGGCCGCCACCAGCACTCCCTCGTCGACGCCGCCGAGCACACCATGGAGGTGCGCCGCGACGGCGAGCTGCTCTCCACCGTGCCGATCACCGCGGGCGCCCCCAAGACCACCACGTACAACGGAAAGATGGTGGTGACGGAGATGCTGGAGGTGACCCGCATGAACAGCCGCACCGTCGGGTTCGGCGGCGAGTACGACATCCCCGACGTACCGCACGCCATCCGCCTGACGACCTCCGGCACCTTCCTGCACGGCAACTACTGGGCGCCGGACGCTCCTGGCAACACCAATGTCAGCCACGGCTGCGTGGGCCTGCGCGATGTGAAGGGCGGCAGCTCGCAGACGCCCGCCGGCTGGTTCTTCGACCGGACGCTCGTCGGGGACGTCGTCGAGGTGGTCAACAGCGATGACAAGAAAGTCGCTCCTGACAACGGCCTCGGCGGCTGGAACATGGAGTGGAAGGACTGGGTGAAGAACAGCTGATCCCCCCGGTGGTCACCAGGTGGCCGCCGGGTGACCGGCGGACGACCGCGAGGTGATCATGATCCGCCCGCACCCCACGGGCAGTTGGAACGGAACGGTGACATTGGCGGGGAGTCATCGCCCGGAACCGTGTGGTTATCTATCGCTGGCGCGTGTCTGAAACGCGCAGGTGCACTGGGGTGCGGGCCTGGATCCAGGCCGTGCGAGGGGAGACAACATCTTGAACGGGCGACCGATATCGGGGACGTCGGTTGGCGCGCGGCAGCGCGCGGGACGGCGGGGCGCCAGGGGACTGACGGCAGTGGTGTCGGGGGCGACGCTGCTGTTCGTCGCGGCATGCGGGGGCGGCTCGGACTCGGGCGGCGACGGTGGCGGCAAGGACGGGGCGGACAAGAACGCCCCCTCGGCGGCCGTCGTGTCGATAGCCCCCAAGGACGGGGCGGAGTCGGTGGCCACCAGCGGCGCCCTGAAGATAGGCGCCGACAAGGGCAAGCTCACCGAGGTCGAGGTCGAGGACAGCAAGGGCAATGCGGTCCCCGGCAAGATCACTTCGGGCGGGACCAGCTGGACACCGGCCCACCACCTCGCGGCCGCCACGAAGTACAAGGTCCACGCCGTGGCCAAGGACTCCGAGGGCCGCGCGTCCGCCAGGGACACCGTCTTCACGACACTGACCCCGAAGAACACCTTCATCGGCCAGTTCACGCCGGAGGACGGCTCGAAGGTCGGCGTCGGAATGCCGTTCTCGGTCAACTTCACGCGCGGCATCACCGACCCGGAAGCGGTCGAGAAGGCCATCGAGATCAAGACCGAGCCGTCCGTGCCGGTCGAGGGCCACTGGTTCGGCAACGACCGCCTCGACTTCCGCCCGGAGAAGTACTGGAAGGCCGGCACGAAGGTCACCGTCAAGCTCAACCTCGACGGCGTCGAGGGCCGCCCGGGCGTCTACGGCAAGCAGGCCAAGACCCTGAACTTCACCATCGGCCGCAGCCAGGTCTCCACCGTCGACGCCAAGACGCACCAGATGAAGGTCGTCCGCGACGGCAAGCAGATCAAGAAGATCCCGATCACCGCGGGCGCCCCCGGCACCACCACGTACAACGGCGAGATGGTCATCAGCGAGAAGCTGCAGGTGACCCGGATGAACGGCGAGACCGTCGGCTTCGGCGGCGAGTACGACATCAAGGACGTCCCGCACGCCATGCGCCTGTCGACCTCCGGCACGTTCCTCCACGGCAACTACTGGTCGGGCGGCGCCTTCGGCAACACCAACGCGAGCCACGGCTGCATAGGCCTGAGCGATGTGCGCGGCGGCTACAGCAAGAAGACGCCCGCCGGATGGTTCTTCGACAACTCGCTCATCGGCGACGTCGTCGTGGTGAAGAACTCCGCGGACAAGAAGATCCAGCCGGACAACGGCCTCAACGGCTGGAACATGTCGTGGGAGGAGTGGAAGGCGTAGGCCCCGCCTCTGCTCCGCATCCGGAGGCCCGGCGCACTGTGACCAAGTGCACCGGGCCTTTGGCCGTTAACCCCCGCTAACGTGCCTGTCATGACTGCACACCTCGAAGTCGCCGAAGGCGTCGGCACGATCCGGCTCGACCGTCCCCCGATGAACGCCCTGGACGTCGCCACCCAGGACCGCCTCAAGGAACTCGCCGAAGAGGCCACGCGGCGCGACGACGTACGCGCCGTCGTGATCTACGGCGGCGAGAAGGTGTTCGCGGCGGGCGCGGACATCAAGGAGATGCGGGCCATGGACCACGCGGCCATGGTCGTACGCTCCGGAGCCCTCCAGGAGTCGTTCACCGCCGTGGCCCGCATCCCCAAGCCCGTCGTCGCCGCCGTCACGGGCTACGCGCTCGGCGGCGGCTGCGAGCTGGCACTCTGCGCGGACTTCCGCATCGCCGCGGACAACGCCAAGCTCGGCCAGCCGGAGATCCTCCTCGGCGTCATCCCCGGCGCGGGCGGCACCCAGCGTCTGGCCCGTCTCGTCGGCCCGTCCAAGGCCAAGGACCTCATCTTCACCGGCCGCCACGTGAAGGCCGACGAGGCGCTCACCATCGGCCTGGTGGACCGCGTCGTGCCCGCCGCAGAGGTGTACGAGCAGGCGCACGCCTGGGCCGCGCGCCTCGCACAGGGCCCCGCCATCGCGCTGCGCGCCGCCAAGGAGTCCATCGACGCGGGCCTGCAGACCGACATCGACACCGGGCTCGCCATCGAACGCACCTGGTTCGCCGCCCTGTTCGCCACCGAGGACCGCGAGCGGGGCATGCGGAGCTTCGTCGAGGAGGGTCCCGGCAAGGCCAAGTTCCTCTGAACTCGTGCCGCTCGTCGCTCAGTTGAACGTACTTCAGTGCAGGGGTACCTCGAAGGAGCGGTTTATGGCCGCCTGCACGGAGCATTGAGCGTGACCACCCCCGAGCGTTAAGTGATCATGTGTAAGCGGGAAGTCATCGCAGGTCAGAGCAGGTGCGAGGCCACTTAACTGCCACTGGCATATGTCAACCACGCCCCCCGGAATGGATGGTTCCGGGGGGCTTATTCCGTCGGAACGGCCCCGGAAAGCGCTCTGGGCGGCCATGATGGGGGGCATGGCGGGGCTGGAGGGTGACGAACGGCCGCGGCGGCACGGCAGTGCGACCGCGGCGCGCTGGTCGCCGGCGGTAGAGGACGAACACGGGCTCAAGGCGCTCGAGTTGTTCGGTAATCCGACGGATGCGGAGGTGCCGCTGCCGTCGCGCCCGGAGTCCGCCGCGATCGCGCGCCGCCTCGCCCAGGTCGTCGTGCTGCGCCACTGGGGCCTCTCCCCGAAACTCACCGAGGACGTCGTCCTCCTCGTCTCCGAACTCGTCGGGAACGCCGTGCGGCACACCGGCGCCCGCGTCTTCGGCCTGCGCATGCAGCGGCGGCGCGGCTGGATCCGCGTAGAGGTCCGCGACCCCTCGCGCGGGCTGCCCTGCCTGCTGCCCGTCCACGAGATGGACCTGAGCGGCCGCGGCCTGTTCCTCGTCGACAAGCTCTCCGACCGCTGGGGCGTGGATCTGCTGCCGCGCGGCAAGACGACGTGGTTCGAGATGCGGGCCGCCGACCGCTGATACGCGAAAGCCCCCGGCGGCCGTGGTCGGCGCGAAGGGGGCCTTCGTGAAGGGCCGTGGATGTTTGGGGTGTGATCCACGGCCGCAGATGACGACCTGAGCCCGGGTCAATGGGGGTCGTGTCTCCGACTATGGCAGACGGGCGTCAGTGAGCCAAAAGACCATAGCCTCCCTTAGCGGGGCAAACCATGACAGTTTAGAGGTGAATCCTTGGTGAGATGGGACACCTGCCTGGTAAACGCTGGTTAAGCGGAGTCTGTGACAGGCGATACGCAAGGGTCGGTGGAGCGGCGCCAGGCCCGGCACCCCGACCCGTAACGCCCCGAAGCGGGCAATCAGCGTCTTTTCCTCCTTTTCCCCATTAAATGGTCGCGTGATCGAGACCGACCGCCGCAGCGTCCTGCGCGCGGGCGCAGGCCTTGTCGCCGCGGGCGCGCTCACCACCGGGTGCGCCGCGACCGGCCCCGCCGCCCCCGCACACGACCCCCCGCCCACCGCCCACACCCCCCGCCTTGCCCACCCCGCCCCGGCCGCCGCCCCCGCACCCCGCCGCTTCCCCGGCCTGCCCGCCCAGATCACCCACGGCCCCCGCACCCGCCCCCGCGTCGCCCTCACCTTCCACGGACAGGGCGACCCGGCCACCGCGAAGGCGCTGCTCACCCAGGCCGAGAAGGCCGGCGCCAGAGTCACCGTGCTCGCCGTCGGCGGCTGGCTCGACGACCACCCCGGCCTCGCGCGCCGCATCCTCGACGGCGGCCACGACCTGGGCAACCACACCCACCACCACCTCGACATCAACGACATGTCCGAGGCCGACGCCTACGCCGAGATCACCGGCTGCGCCGAGCGCCTGCGCCGCCTCACCGGCTCCATCGGCACCTGGTTCCGCCCCTCGCGCGCCCGCACGGCGACCCCCCTCGTCGAACGCCTCGCCCACCGCGCGGGCTACCCGCACGTCCTCTCGTACGACGTCGACTCCCTGGACTTCACGTCACCGGGCGCCCCCGCCGTCACCCGCGCGATCGCCGGGGAGATCCGCGAGGGATCCGTCGTGAGCCTCCACTTCGGGTACGCGGACACGGTCGCCGCACTGCCCGCCGTCCTGAAAGAACTGGAACGCCGCGGCCTGCGCGCGGTCACGACCACGGAGCTGCTGACCTGATGTCCCTGAACGCGAACCTGAACCTCACCAGGCGCACCGCGGCCGCGCTCGCCGCCGGAGCCGTGCTCGCCGCTCTCGCGGGCTGCGGCGGCGACAACCGGTCCGACGAAGCCATCGGCACCGAAGGCGTCCGCAAGCCCGCGAAGCCAAGAACGGCCCCCGGGCTGCCGGGCATGCCGCCGGTCCTCGACCCCAAGGACGCCTACGCCGCCGACCGGCCGAACGCCCTCCAGCCCGTGGCCAAGAAGTTCCTGGACCGCGTCTACGTGCCCAACACCGAGTCCAACACGGTGTCGGTCATCGACCCCAAGAAGTACGAGGTCATCGAGACCATCAAGGTCGGCAACCAGCCCCAGCACGTCGTTCCCTCCTGGGACATGAAGACGCTCTGGGTCAACAACGACCTCGGCGACACCCTCACCGCCATCGACCCCGTGACGGGGAAGACGGGCCGCACGGTCGAGGTCTCCGACCCCTACAACCTCTACTTCACACCGAACGGCAGACACGCCATCGTCATGGCGTCCATGGACCGCGAACTCGTCTTCCGCGACCCGAAGACCATGAACCGCGTCAAGACCGTCCCCGTCACCTGCGCGGGCGTCAACCACGCCGACTTCTCCATGGACGGCCGCTACTTCATCGTCTCCTGCGAGTTCTCCGGCGAGCTCCTCAAGGTCGACACGGAGAAGATGAAGATCGTCGGCCAGCAGAAGATCCCCTTCGAGGGCGCCATGCCGCAGGACGTCAAGATGTCTCCGGACGGCAAGACCTTCTACATCGCCGACATGATGGCCCACGGCATGTGGGTCCTGGACGGGAAGAAGTTCTCGACCCCGAAGCTGCTGCGTACCGGCAAGGGCTGCCACGGCCTGTACGTCAGCCGCGACTCCAAGGAGATGTACATCTCCAACCGCGGCGAGGGCACCGTCTCCGTCTTCGACTTCCCGAAGAACAAGCTCACCAAGAAGTGGAAGCTTCCGGACGGCGGCAGCCCCGACATGGGCGGCGTATCGGCGGACGGCAACACCCTCTGGCTGTCCGGCCGTTACGACTCCGAGGTGTACGCCATCGACACCCGCACCGGAGTCCAGGTGGCCCGCATCCCCGTCGGCGACGGCCCGCACGGCCTCGCGGTCTACCCGCAGCCCGGCCGCTACTCGCTCGGCCACACCGGCATCTTCCGTTGAACAATTGATGGTTGACGGTTGGCCGCAGCTGACAACGGGCACCAAACGGGCAGTTCAGATACCCGCCTTCCCCCCACCTGGAGGCGCCCGTGATCCGTGGCATCGACGTCAGCTCACACCAGTCGACCTTCGATACGGACGGCCTCTCCTTCGTCTTCATAAAGGCGACAGAGGGCCGTTCGTACGTCAATCCGAAGCTCTCCGCCCAGACGAAGCGGGCCCGCGACGCCGGCTGCGTCGTCGGCTACTACCACTTCCTGTGGCCGGGCAACATCAAGGCCCAGGCGGAGTACTTCGTGAGCAAGTCCCCTGAGAAGGAAGGCGACTTGCTGGCTGCGGACTGGGAGTGGACGGGGGACCGTACGGCCGCGTCGAACGCGGAGAAGGACCGCTTCATCCGTGAGGTCAAGCGGCTGCGCCCCGACCACCGGGTGATCCTCTACTGCAACCGCGATTTCTGGCTGAACCGCGACAGCACGTCCTACGCGGGCGACGGCCTGTGGATCGCGGACTACGTCAGGGCGGGCAAGCCCCGCATCCAGGCGAAGTGGAAGTTCCACCAGTACACGTCGTCGCCGATAGACAAGAACGTGGCCGCCTTCGACAGCGAGGACGAGCTGCGGGAGTGGGCGACGCCTTGAGGGGGCGAGCGAGGCCGGGCCGGGCGAGGTAGCTGAGAGCTTGTTCTTGAACCCCCGTCGTTCGCGCGGAGCGCGGGCGCGAGAGTTCAAGAACAGGGCTCCGAGAGTGTTCCGCAGAGCGGTGACGAGCGACACCGGCCGCCGCCGCGGGGATCGAGGAGCAGCTGAGCTCGCCCGAGCACCACGTCGTGACCGCCACACGCGTGGTGCTGCGGCAAGCCCGCGCCGATACGTTCGGCTCCCACGAACCGGCGTACAAAATCGCGGGCTGCCTCGCCGCCCGCAGGACTCCGGAGCGCGCGCGGGCCGCCGCGTGCCAGGGGTGCGGATCAGGTCAATCGATCGCCCACCCTTGACGGTTGCTTGACCGTCTCTTTACGTTCGTTGCCGAGGGGAGATCATCAACGACCGCCCCTCCGCGCCTATGCGCAAGTTCCCGCCCCCTCCAGGGGTTTCACCACGGAGCAGCTCATCAAGCGCATGACGGAGGAGACCGCGTGACGCAAATGGACTGCCGCCAACTTGGGCCAGGCCCGAAGGGCGGCCGCATCAGCGCCGCGCCGAAGAGCGGCCGGAACCCGGCCGACGCGGCCGACGCGGCCGACGCGGCCGATACGTTCGACGCGGTCGTCGTCGGGGCCGGCCTCTCCGGCCTCTACCAGCTCCACCGACTGCGGCAGCTCGGCCTGACGTCGGTAATCCTGGAGGCCGGTGCGGACCTCGGCGGAACCTGGTACTGGAACCGGTACCCCGGCGCCCGCTGCGACATCGAGAGCCTCTCCTACTCCTACTCCTTCTCCCCGGAGCTGGACCAGGAATGGGAGTGGAGCGAACGGTACGCCTCCCAGCCGGAGATCCTGCGCTACATCCACCACGTCGCGGACCGCTTCGACCTGCGCCGGGACATCGTGGTCCGCACCCGGGTCACCCGCGCCGCGTACGACGAGGACCGTCACCTGTGGCAGCTCTCCACGGACACCGGACGGGCCGCCACCGCCCGCTTCCTCGTCCTGGCGACGGGCTGCATGTCGACTCCCCAAGCCCCCCGGATACCCGGCGCCGGCAGTTTCGCGGGCGCGATCCACCACACCGCCCGGTGGCCGCGCGAGGAGGTCTCCTTCGCCGGCAAGCGGGTCGCCGTGATCGGCACCGGGTGTTCGGGCGTCCAGGTCATCCCCGCGATCGCCCAGGAGGCGACCGCGCTGACCGTCCTCCAGCGCACCCCGGCCTATGTACTGCCGGCCCACAACCGTCCCCTGCACCCCGCCGAGCTCTCCGAGTTCAAGGTCACCTACCCGGAGTTCCGGCAGGCTCAGCGGCGCTCCCGGGGCGGGACCGTCTTCGAGCCCCCGACCCGATCGGCCCTGGAAGCGGACGAGGCGGAGCGTACGGCCGCGTACGAGGCCGCCTGGGACACGGGCTTCCTCAACGGCATACTGCGCACCTACACCGACATCCTGACCGACGAGAAGGCCAACGAGACCGTGGCGGAGTTCGTACGGTCCAAGATCTGTTCGATCGTGGCCGACCGCGCGACGGCCGAACTGCTCTGCCCACGCTTCCCGTTCGCGACCAAGCGGCCCTGCCTGGGCACCGACTATTACGCCACATACAACCTGCCGCACGTCTCGCTGGTGGACCTGCGTACCACCCCGATCGAGCGGATCACCCCCCGGGGCATCCGCACCTCGGACGGAGAGCACGAACTCGACATGATCGTCCTCGCCACCGGCTTCGACGCCCTGACCGGCTCCCAGCTCGCCATCGACATCGTGGGCAAGGGCGGCGCGACGCTCCAGAAGCGGTGGGCGGACGGTCCCCGGAACCACCTTGGGCTCGTCTCGGCCGGCTTCCCCAACCTCTTCACTGTCCTTGGCCCGCTCAGCCCGTCCGTGCTCACCAACATCGCGGTGGCCCTGGAACAGCAGATCGACTGGATCACCGACTGCATCGCCCACCTGCGGCGCAACGGCCTCACGGAGATCGACGCCACTGCGCAGGCCGAGGCGGACTGGGTCGCGAGCACGGCGGAACTCGCCGGCCGCACGCTCTACCCGTCGGTCGACTCCTGGTACACGGGCGCGAACGTCCCCGGCAAACCCCGCGCCTTCCTCGCCTATACGGGCGGCCTGGACCGGTACCGGAAGGAATGCGACGCCGCGGCCCGCGACGGCTACCCGGGCTTCACCCTGTCCGCCGCACACTGAGAGCCTGATGCGGAAGGCTCCTGCACGGACGACTTCGCCTCGCCCGGCTCACCCCCGCCCGGGTCCGCGCTCGACCGCATCCAACAGCCTGCCGCTAAGCGCGCCAGTCCGCCGTGCGCTCCGGGGATGCCGCGTCCAGGGCCTTGCGGATCTCCTCCACGCCACCGGTGTTGCCGTACACGGGAGTTCCGGGCTGCTGGCGCCAGGAGTCGTCCTGGCCGCCGTTGTCGACGGTGTCGAAGCCGAGCTCGTCGATGAGGTCGCGTACGACCTTCTTGGCGGCCTCGTCGTCGCCGGACACCGGCAGTGCGACCCGGCCCTGGGCGCCCTTCGGCAGCGGCTTGTCGAGGATGTCCTGGGCGTACGTGCCGTTGAACGCCTTGATGACGGGGTGGCCGATCTGCCGCTCCGTCCAGCGGCTCTCGGTGAGGCCGTCCTCGATCTCGGCGATCTTCCCGTCGCGCTGCTGCGGGTAGTAGTTGCCGGTGTCGATGACGGCGACGTTCTCGGCCGCGCCGTCGAGGAACCCGGCGGGCAGGCCGGGTACGGCCTTGAGCGGGACCGTCACCACGACGACCTCCGCGCCGCGCGCGGCCTCCTCGACGGTGACCGGCTCGGCCCCGGTCTCTTCGGCGAGGGCGGTCAGGGTGTGCGGGCCGCGGGAGTTCGCGACGGAGACGTCGTGACCGAGGGCGGTGAGGCGGCGGGTGAGGTTTCCGCCGATGTTGCCGGCGCCGATGATGCCGATCTTCATGACTCTGCCTTCCGGTGATCCATTGTCGTAACGGAGGTAACCTCCGGAACCGCCGGGGTATTCCGGCCGAGGCCGCCGAATGAGGGGGCCACCGCCCATAACCTTGTCGTGGCGCTGACCGGTGTGCGACTGGAAGCAGGTGCGGGGGATGGCTCTGGAGCGGGTCGGGGCGCGTCGGCGTGTTCTGTTGGGCGCTGCGGCGCTCCTGCCGTTGAGCGGGTGCGGCGGCGGTGGCGGTGGCGGTGGCGGTGGCGGTGGCGGTGGCGGTGAGGGGGAGCGGCCGGCCTCCGGGCGGGCCGTCGAACCGTCCCCGGACAATGCGCGCCTCGCCGCCCGCTTCGCCGCGTTGGAGCGCGTGCACGGCGGGCGTCTCGGCGTCTACGCCGTGGCCACCCGCACCGGCGCCACGGTGACGTACCGCGCGGACGAACGCTTCGCGTTCTGCTCGACGTTCAAGACGCTCGCAGCGGCGGCCGTCCTGCACCATCGTCCGCTGAGCCGTCTGGAGGAGCGGGTCACCTACACCGCGGCGGACGTCGACTCCATCTCGCCGGTCACCGAGGGCCACATCGCGACGGGCATGACGGTCGGGGAACTGTGCGACGCCGCGATCCGGTACAGCGACGGAACGGCGGGGAACCTGCTGATGCGCGAGATCGGCGGCCCGGCACGGCTGACCGCCTATCTGCGGGGGCTCGGGGACAAGGTCAGCCGTATGGACGACTACGAACCCGAGCTGAACGACGTGGGCCCGAAGGACCCGCGCGACACCACCACGCCGCGCGCCATCGCCGCCGACCACCGCGAACTCGTCCTCGGCGACGCGCTGCCCGCGGAGAAGCGTGCCCTGCTCAAGGGGTGGCTCCTGCGCAATGCCACGGAGGTCGGGGAGCGGCGGATTCGGGCCGGGCTGCCGAATGGGTGGCGGGTGGCGGACAAGACGGGTACCGGCGACTGGGGCAGGGCCAACGATGTCGCCGTGGCCTGGCCCCCGGGCGCCGCCCCGCTCGTGATCGCCGTTCTGACGGACCGCCCCGGCCGCGACGCGCCCCCGTCGAACGCCTTCGTCGCCGAGGCCGCGGAGCGGGTCGCGGCCGAACTGATGTGAGTTTCCGTGCCGGTGCTACCTACCGGTGCTACCTGCCGAGTGCGCGGAGCACGTCCTGCGTCTGCTTCTCGACGACGGGGACGAGGCCGGCGACCACGTCGGCCCCGTCGTTGGTCACGTCGCCCACCGGTACGGGGTTGGTCTCCTGCGCCTGTGCCGCGCCGGAGAAGGACAGGGCCGCGCCCGTGAGGGCGACAGCGGCCAGGACTCGCTTCGTGTTGGTCATGGTCTGCCAACGATCACCGTCGGAGTGGGTCACGGAGGCGCCGGCGGGTGGGTCAGTCGCGGGTTCGCAGCAGGGTGAGTGTCGACTGGAGTTCCTCCTGGGTCACCAGGGCGGCGCGCTCCGGGTCCTTCGCCTCGACGGCTCGTACGAGGGCCGCGTGCGCGGCGTCTCCGTGGTTCTCCTCCTCGGCGCGTACGTCGGTGAGTTCGAGGAGGTCGATCAGGCCCTGCCGCAGGGCGGGCGTGAACTCCGCGAAGAGGTCGGTGAGCACGGGATTGTGGGCCGCCGCCACGACCGCCGCGTGCAGGGCGATGTCGGCGTCGACGAACTCGGCGTCGGCCGCCGCTGCCGCCGCTTTGCGGCCGTCGAGCGCGGCTTCCATCGCCGCGATGTCCTCGTCGGTGCGGCGCAGCGCCGCGAGCCGGGCCGCCTGCACCTCCACCAGCATCCGTACTTCGTAGACGTCCGTGACCGCTGCCCGGCGCAGGCGGGCCGGCCAGTCCGCGACCGGTTCGGTCGCGATCACGAAGACGCCGGCGCCCTGGCGGGGCTGCACGAGGCCGGCGCCGGTGAGGGCGCGCAGGGCCTCGCGGAGGGTGGAGCGGCCCACGCCGAGTTCCTTGGCGAGGGTCGTCTCGCCGGGCAGTTTGGTGCCGACGGGCCAGGTGCCGCCGGTGATCTGTTCGCGCAGCCGGGTGGCGGCCTGTTCGACGAGGGGGCTGGGGCGTACGGAGCCGAGCGGCATCGGGGGCCTTTCGGGGGAAGCACTTGTCTGAGGAGTACTTGTCTGAGGAGCTGAGGTGTGGCTAGTGTAGCGCCGTGATCTTCCGCGGTCTTCTCCTTCTCGGCTGCCGCGGCGGGGCCTGAAGCGACCGGCACCCCGCCGCGGGGTGCCGTGCTGCCGGTCTTCCCGACCGAGCCCAGGAGCAGAGCCCCGTGACCGAGACCGTCACCACGCCCGCGTACGACGTCGCCACTCCCGCGTACGACGTCGCCACTCCCACGTACGACTGGAATCCGCAGCGGCCCAGTGCCATGCCCCACCACCGCTACCGCCCCCACCAGCGGCGCGTCGACGTCCCCGGCCGGGAGCGGAGCTGGCCGGGTGCCCGGATCGAGCGGGCGCCCCTGTGGGTGCCCGTCGATCTGCGGGACGGGAACCAGGCGCTCGCCGAGCCCATGGACACCGGCCGCAAGCGGCGCTTCTTCGATCTGCTGGTGTCGATGGGGTTCAAGGAGATCGAGGTCGGCTATCCGTCGGCCAGCAGGACGGACTTCGAGTTCGTGCGGCACCTCGCCGAGCTGAGCGCGCGCGGCGGCGGTGAGCTGCCCGACGATGTGACGGTCGTCGTGTTCACGCCCGCCAGGCCCGAGCTGATCGACCGCACCTTCGAGTCCATCGAGGGGCTGCCGCGCGCCGTCGTCCATCTGTACATCCCCACCTCGCCGGTCTGGCGTGACGTCGTCCTCGGGCGGTCGCGCGCCGAGGTGCACGGCGTCGTGCGGGAGGCCGCCGCGCACATGGCGCGGCTCGCCGACGCGCGGCCGCACGCCGACATCCGCTTCCAGTTCGCGCCCGAGACGTTCAACCTCACCGAGCCCGATTTCGTCCTGGAGGTGTGCGACGGCCTCACGGAGCTGTGGGACGCGAGTCCCGGCCGGCCCGTCACGCACAATCTGCCGGCGACCGTGGAGATCGCGACTCCGAACGTGTACGCCGACCAGATCGAGTACATGCACCGCAATCTCGCCCGGCGTGACTCCGTGATCCTCTCCGTCCATCCGCACAACGACCGCGGGACCGGCGTGGCCTGCGCCGAGCTCGCCGTCCTCGCCGGGGCGCAACGCGTCGAGGGCTGCCTCTTCGGCAACGGGGAGCGGACCGGCAACGTCGATCTGGTCACCCTCGCCCTGAACCTCTACGCCCAGGGCGTCGATCCCATGGTCGACTTCTCCGACATCGACGCCGTCCGCGAGGTCGTCGAGCACTGCAACCGGCTGCCCGTGCACCCCCGCCACCCCTACGCCGGTGACCTCGTGCACACCGCTTTCTCCGGCACGCACCAGGACGCCATCAGCAAGGGGTTCGCCCACCATGTCCGCAGGGCGGCCGAGTTGGGGGTGCCGGAGCGGGAGGCGCCGTGGGACGTCCCGTATCTGCCCATCGACCCCGCCGACATCGGCCGCACCTATGAAGCCGTCATCCGCGTCAACTCCCAGTCCGGCAAGGGCGGCATGGCGTACCTGCTGCAGACCCGGCACGGCCTCGACCTGCCGCAGGCCATGCGCCCCGACTTCTCACGCGTGGTGCAGGAGGCCACCGACGACAGCGGGCGGGAGGCGACGGCGAAGGAGCTGTACGAACTGTTCCGTGCGACGTACGTCGCTCCCGGCGTCGACGGCGAGGTGGCGCTGAGCTCCTGGTTCACCGACCGGGCGCCGGACGGCGCGCACCGTTTCGTCTGCACGCTCCAAGTGGGGGAGCGGGTCGGGGACTTCGAGGGTGTGGGCAACGGTCCGCTGTCCGCGTTCGTCGACGCGCTGGCCGCCGCGGGGATCGCCGTCGACATCCTCGACTACGCCGAGCACGCGGTCGGCGAGGGCGGCGGCAGCGAGGCCGTCGCGTACGCGCGGTGCCGGGTCGGCGGCGCCGACCGCTGGGGCGCGGGCCTGGACACGTCGGTCCTGACCGCCTCCGTGCAGGCCGTGCTCGCCGCGGTGAACCGGGCGGGGGCCGCCGGATGAGTTCCGTGCTGCACGCGGACGGCGTCACCGTCGTCCGCGAAGGGCGCCCCCTCCTCGAAGACGTCACCCTCACCGTCCGCCCCGGTGAGCACTGGGCGCTGCTCGGCGCCAACGGCGCGGGCAAATCGACGCTGCTCAGCCTCTGCGGCGCCGTGACCCACCCCACGTACGGCACGGTCGAGGTGCTCGGCCGCCGGCTGGGCAGCGTCGACCTTCGCGAACTGCGGGCGTACGTAGGTCATGTGAACCCGCGCCACCAGCCGCGCTCCCCGCTGACGGTCCGCACGGTCGTCCTGACCGGACTGACCAACAGCGTCGAACCGGTGCCGAGGTGGCGCCCGACGCCCGGGCAGGAGGAGCAGGCCGGCCGTCTGATCGCCCTGCTGGGCCTCGCGCACCGCGCGGACGCGCGCTGGCCCACGCTGTCCCAGGGCGAGCGCGGCCGCACCCTGATCGCCCGCTCCCTGATGCCGAGGCCCCGGCTCGTCCTGCTCGACGAGCCCGCCACCGGGCTCGACCTCGCCGGGCGTGAGCGTCTCCTGGACAGCCTGGACACCCTGCGCGAGACCCACCCGCAGCTCGCCACCGTCCTGGTCACGCACCATCTGGAGGAGCTGCCCGCGGGCACGACGCACGCGCTGCTGCTGCGCGAGGGGCGCGTGCTCGCCTCCGGTGCCGTCGGTGACGTACTGACGAGCGACATGATCAGCAAGTGCTTCGACCACCCCGTGCGCCTGGACCGCAGGGACGGCCGGTGGAGCGTGCGCGCCCGCCGCTGACGGCGCGGCAGGGGCCCGGCGCATCCCGTGCGCCGGGCCCCTGAGCTGCTCGTGCTCCGCGACTACTTGTTCAGGCTCGCCCAGAACTCGTCGAACGAGAGACGCTTGTCCGCGTTGGTGTCCTTCGCGCCGATCACGGCCTCGGCCACCGTCTCGGTCACGTAGAAGTCGCCCATCCTGGCCATGGCGCTCTTCCACTCGGCCGCCGTTATGAAGCCGTCGCCGTCCGCGTCGAACTGGTCGAACGTCTTACGCGCTTCCTCGATGTCCGCCACCGGATCCACCCCTTCTTGGTGCACTACTGACGGGGATTAGGGTATCGGCCGTCCCGGGACCGGATCACAAGGAGTACGCCCATGGCCAGCGCCTCTGTCACGCTCGGGAGCATCCTCGACGCGGCGGCCCGCGGCGGCTTCCCGCCGCCGGACGGCACCGTCACCGTCGTGCCGCAGCCGAGTCACCGGGACGCGGGCGTGATCGCGTTCACCGCGCACTCCGTCGTCTTCACGGACGAGGACCCGGGATGGGTGCGGTCCACGCTCGCCGCTCTCGACTGCGACCCGCTGGCCGTCACCATGAGCGCCCGCTTCCACAGTGCCTTCCTCGACCGCACGGGACGGCTGACGGACACCATCGACCTGCTGACCGTCGCCCCGGCGCTGCCCGGCGCCCCCGACCCGCGCCTGGAGCTGCGCGAGCTCGACGGCCGGGACCATCCCCGTGTCGCCAGGGCCCGCAAGCGCCGCGACGACGTGCGGGTGTGGTCGGCCGCGGGCGGCGGCGTGCTGGTCATCGGCCGGGGCGTGGCCGGGCGGTGGGAGACGGCGATAGAGGTCGAGGAGGGTGTACGTCACCGGGGGCTCGGCCGGGCCCTGGCGGGCGCGGCCCGGCATCTCGTACCGGACGGGGATCTGGTGTGGGCGCAGCAGTCGCCGGGCAACGCGCGCAGTGTGCGGGCCTTCCAGGCGGCGGGGTACCGGCCGGTGGGTTCGGAGGCGCTGTTCTTCGCGGGGTGAGGCGCCCTCGCCCTGCTCCAAGGCGCCCTCGTCCTGCTCCAAGGCGCCCGCGCCCCGCGTGGAGGCGACCTCCGTTCTCGAAATGAGACCTTCGCTCGTTTCTTGTTCACGAACTGAGATCCACGTCCGCGTCGCGCGCGGGACAGGTGAGGTACAACGTCACCGAGGGGGCCGCGTGCCCCCGTGAGGGGGACGTGGTGGGGAAGTTCGTGGGCAGGGCCGCTGACCTCGGCCGCCTCGAAGCGCTCCTGGGGAGCATGGGCAGCACGACCGGCACGACCAACACGACCGGCACGGCCGGTACGCGGGGGGCGGTGCCGGACGGGAGTGTCGCGGTCGTCGATGTGGTCGGTGACCCGGGGATCGGCAAGAGCAGGCTGCTCATCGAATTCGCGGCGCTGGCCCGCGCCCGGGGCGTGACCGTGCTGCGGGGGCGGGCGTCGGAGCGGTCGCGGACGCGTCCGCTGCGGCCTTTCACCGACGCCTTCGCCGAGCTCGACCCGCGCGCCCGGCGGGCGTTCCCCTCCCTGGCGGAGCTGCCCGCGGCGGTGCGGGGCGACGGGCCCCTCGACGCGGACGGAGACCTCTTCGGCCTGTGCAGGGACACCGCCGAGGCCCTCGGCGGCCTGACCGGGCCGCGGCTCGTCGTCGTCCTCGACGATCTGCACTGGGCGGACGAGGCGTCCCTCGAACTCCTCGACCATCTCGTACGCCATCCCGTCCGCGCCCCCTTCCTGCTCGCCGTCGCCCGGCGTGAACGGCAGTCCCCGGCCGCGCTCGGCGCCGCGCTCACCCGCGGGCTCGACACCGGCGCCGTGCTGCGGATCGCCCTCGGCCCGCTGAGTGGACGGGAGTCGGGGCAGCTGGCCGAGGGCCTCGGCGCCGGGCTGCCGCGGGAACGGGCCGACGAGATGTACGCGGCCGACGAGATGTACGCGGCCGCCGAGGGCAACCCCCTCTACCTCCTCGCCCTCATCCAGGGGCGCCACGCCCCGCTTCCGCTCGACGAACTGGTGGCGCTGACCCCGCTGGAACGCGCCGTCGTCGAGGCCGCCGCGGTGCTCGGCGACCACGCGACCACGGACCTGATCGGTGCCGTCACCGGAGCCCCGCAGGCCGAACTCGTCCCAGCCCTGCGCCGGTTGATGCGCCGCGACCTGCTCAGGCCCGGCCGCGAGGGGCACCGCCTCGTGCTCCGCCACCCGCTCCTGCGCGCCCGCGTGTGCGAGGCCGTCGACCCCTGGCGGCGGCAGGAGCTGCACCGCGCGGCCGCCGCCGAACTGACCCGGGCGGGCGCGCCCCTCGCCGACCGCGCGCACCACGTCGAACAGTCCCTGACCGGCTGGGACCCCGCGGCGGCGGCGGTCCTGACCGAGGCCGCAGAACAGGCGGCCGCCACCGCCCCCGCGGTCTGTGTCCGGCTCCTCGGCACCGTCCTGCGCGTCCTGCCCGACTGCCCCGAACACCGCGGCAGGCGCCGCGAGTTGATGCTGCGGCGCGCCACCGCGCTCGGCATGACCGGTGCGGTGAAGGAGAGCAGGGACCTGCTCCACCGGCTGATCGCGATGCACCACCCCGCCCCGGAGAGCGAGAGCGAGGGCGAGGGTGAGGGTGAGGGTGAGGGCGAGGGTGAGGGCGAGGGCGAGAGGGCGGGCGGGGGCGCGGGCGGTGACGCGCTGCGGACGTCCGCCGTCGTGCAGTGCGCCTTCATGGAGCGCCACCTGGGGCGGTACGCGGCGGCCGACGCGCTCCTCCGCCGCGAACTCGACCGACGGCCCGGCCCCTCCCCGGAGCGGCGCACCGGCCTCGTCGTCGAGTGGGGCAACGGCGCCCTGTTCGCCACCCGCTTCGCCGAGGTGCGGGACGAGCTCGCGCGGACCCTCGCCGACGCCCGGGAGCGCGGTGACGAACTCGGTGCCCTGGAGGCCCTGACGGTGGCCGCGCTGGGAGAGGCGTACGCGGGGAACATCGTGACGGCCCGCGGCCACGTCGCCGAGGCCGCCGCGCTGGCCGACGTGCACATCGACGCCGACCTCGCGGGGCAGTGCGAGTCACTGGTGCGTCTCGCCTGGAGCGAGGTGTTCCTCGACGACTGCGCCGCCGCGCTGCGCCACGCGGAACGCGGCGTGGACATCGCCCGGCGCACCGGCCGCCCCTTCGCGCTGTCGCAGCTCCTGCTCTGCGGCGCGTACGGCCGCTTCACGACAGGGCGCGTGCCCGAGGCCCTGGAGTGGGCCGACGAGTCCGTGGCGGTCGCGCGGGGCCTCGGCGGCGCCGAACTCCTCGGCTTCGGACGCGCCGTGCGCGCCATGATCCTCATGCAGGCGCGCCCGGCGGGCGACCCGGAGGTGCTGGCCGCGGCCGAGGAGGCGGCCGCCGCGGTGGGGGCGGTGGACGGCTGGTTCGCCACGGTGTCCCGCTGCCTGCTCGCCTACGCCGCTCTCGGCGCGGGGGACCCGTACCGCGTACGGGACGTCCTGCTGGACGCGGGCGGCGGCCGCGACCTGCCGCGTGTGCAGCCGTCCATGCGGCCCAGCTTCCTGGAGCTGCTCGTCACGTCCGCCCTGGCCACGGGGGACGTCGCGGACGCGGAGCGGTGGGCGGAACAGGCCCGCCGGGAGGCGGACCACCTCGGCCTGCCCGTCCAGCGCGGCGCCGCGCTGCGCAGCGCCGGTCTTGTCGCGGCGCGGCACGGCGAACCGGCCGAGGCGGCGCGGGCGTTCACCGAGGCGGCGCGGGAGAGCGCGCGGGCCGGGGCGGCGCTCCGGGAGGCCCAGAGCCTGCTGCTCGGCGCGCCCTTCGTGGCGGCGGCGGGGGACGGCGCCCGGGCCGCCGCGATGGCCCGCCGGGGGCGGCGCCTCGCCGAGGAGGGCGGATCGCACCTGCTCCTCGACATGGCGGACCGGGCGGGCGGGCCGCCCGTCTCCGCGGGACCCTCCTCCGGCACACAGGCGTCACAGAGGGCACAGATATCGCAGACGCCACAAATGCCACAGACCGCACAGCTGTCACAGGCGTCGCCGGTACACGCGGTGTCGGACTCCGCGCCGTCCGGTCCGGGCGCCCCGCCGTCCGGCCCCTTCGCGACCCTGACGCCGCGTGAGCGTGAGATCTCCGCGCTGGTCGCCGAGGGGCTCACCAATCAGGCCGTCGCCACCAGGCTCTGCCTCAGCACACGCACGGTCGAGAGCCATGTGGGCCGCATCTACCGCAAGACGGGCGTGACCTCACGAGCGGCCCTCGCCTCGCTGGTGGCGCGGGGCCCCGGCGGCCGTGCCGGGCCCTCGCACGGGTAACCGGCGGAGGTCCGCTCCCGCCAACAGGTCGCACTCCTCGGCGAGGGCGGCCAGCGAACCGTCGGGGTCGGGGCGTTCGCGTACGGCGGCGCCCACCCGGCGGGCCCGGTCCGCCGCCGCGGCGCGCCGGCCCAGAATGAACTCAAGGCGGGCCGCGAGGAGTTCGGTGGGGTGCAGGTCGGCGAGGCCGGGGCCGCCGCAGGTGCGCAACGCCTCGATCGCCAGCTCCGCGTGGGCGAGGGCCGACTCGAAGGCGCGTACGTTGGCGGCGTACCGCTCCGGGGTGCCCTGCTCCGCGAGCGGCGGACCGTCGGCGTGCTCCAGTGCGAGGCGGCCCAACTGGGCGTGCGTGCGGCCGAGTTCGACGAGCAGTTCGGTGCGTTCCGGGTCCTCGTCCGCCTGCTCCGCGCAGCGCCGGTTCGTGTCGAGGGCCTCCGTCATGACGGCCTCGGCTGCGACGGGTCCTTGCGCGGCCAGCGTCTCCCAGGCGCGGGCCCGCAGCGCGCGCACCAGGGCGCCGTGCTCGCCCAGGGCGCGCCACAGCTCCGCGGCCCGCCCGTAGGCCCGCCCGGCCTCCGCGCGCAGTCCGGCGAGGCCCAGCGCCTGGGCGGCCTGCTGCAGGAGGGACGCCTCGTGGTGCCCGTCCGGCCGGTCGCGCGCGGAGTCGGCGGCGAGCATGAACTGTTCGGCTGCGAGCCGGGTCTCGCCCGTGCGGAGGTAGCTGCGGGCGAGCCAGGTGCGGGCCTGGGTACGGTCAGTCGCGTCGTGGCCGTCGTCGAGGTCGGGCAGGACTGCCTCCAGGACGGCCGCCGCCTCCTCGTGGCGGCCCGCCCCGCAGTAGAGCCCGCCGAGCCGCAGCCGGGCCAGGATGCCGAGGCGAGCGCTCTCCCCGGCCAGGTCGGCGAAGTGCGCGGCGTCGATCAGGAGCCGCTCCGCCTGAGCGCCGGTCCCGTCGTCGGGGTGCGTCAGGGACTGCGCGAGGGTCAGGCACAGGCGGGCCCGTTCGAGGGGCGTCAGGCGCTGCCCGCCTGACCTTACGTCAGGCTTGGTGCTGTGCACGGAGGTTGGGCGTACGGCACCTGTACCGGGCTCCGCCGGTTCCTCTGTCGGCAGGGCCGGCGGCAGGGCCAGCGGCAGGGCGTCGAGCAGGGGGTGCGCCTCCATGCGGGCCAGGGCGCGTTCGGAGACGGCGGCCGTACCGTTGCGCCGGTCGAAGCGGTCGGCGAGGTCCAGGGCCGTGTCCCGGGCGTGGTCGAGGAGCGCCGCGGCGGTCCACTCGCCGCCGGGCGGCCCCGGCACCGGCCGTTCGCCCTGGCCCAGGTCGACCAGGCGGCGCATCAGGAGGGCCGCGCTCGCCAGCCACTCCAGGTGCGCCAGAGGGTCGCCGGTCTCGGCCCAGCGGCTGCTCTGCTCGGCGAGAATCCGCAGGCCGCGCGGCTCGTTGCGGGTCAGCGCGCAGAACTCGACGTGCAGGCCGACGACGGGGCCGAACGCCTCGTCGGAGCGGACCATCCGGTAGCCGCGCAGATGGTGGGCGCGCGCCCGGTCCGCGCGTCCGACGCGCACCAGGGGGAGGAGTGACCGGGCCAGGGTCTCGTGCGGTTCGCGGTGGCAGCTGTGCGTGCCGCCGAGCACGGGCTCCCAGCCCTCCAGGGCCGCCCGGTCGTCGCCGAGGTCCAGCTGGCGCAGGCCCTGCGTGGCGTACTCGCAGGCCAGGCAGTCCGCCATGTCGTCGCGCGGAGCCGCGGTCCACGCGGCGTACGCGCGGGCGGCGCGTGCCGTGTCGCCCAGGTGCCGGGCCAGCCGGAACTCCCCGCCGTGCACGGGCCGTTCGGAGTACCCGGCGGCCCGGTAGCGGCGCCGCATCCGGTCCAGCCACTCCTCGACCCCGGCGAGCGGCACGTCGGGCTGCTGCCGCGCGTCGGTCAGCACCCACTTGAACATCCAGTGCAGCCGGCGGACGTCGTCCGCGTCGAAGTCCGCCGGGCTCTCGTCGTACAGGCGCAGCAGCCGCGTGAACGGCGCGAACGTCTTGGTGCACTCGGCGCTGAAGCCGTACGAGTGGACCAGGAGGGTCAGCGCCGCCACGAGCAGCGGCCGGTCGCCGGTGGCGTCCGCCTCGTCGGCGAGCGCCTCGGCGCGTGCGTTGCGCGCCTTGCCGTACGGCTCGGCGTCGAGCCAGCGGATGTCGGCCAGGATCTCGCACCGGCGGCGGGGAGCGGGCGGGGAGGTGTGCGTCGCGCCCAGCGGGGCCATGTGCGTTCCTAGGTCGGGGGTCCGGTGCGCAGCCGTTATGGATGCGCATACATAGGGCCCAGCCTGTCAAACTCCCAGGTCCCCGGCATCCGTAGAACTACGCAATCGGCTACGCAAACCGGGGACGATCCGGTGGGCCCCGATCCTCACCTCCGCCTCGTACTCGACGTACGGCACCGGCGCCCCGCGCTCCGCCGCCTCGGCGCTCGCGCTCGCGGGGGCCGGCCGGGCTTTGTGGGGTTCAGGCCCGCAGCCAGGCCGAGGTGTCCTGCGGCAGCCGCCCGTCGGGGGCCAACGGGCCGCTGGCGAGGACGAGTTCGGCGCCCACGGGGAGCGCCGTGTCGTCCGGGCCGAAGTTGGTCAGGCAGATCCAGGTCGTGCCGTCCCGCTCGCAGGTGCGCGCGAAGGACAGCACCCGGGGTTCGTCGGCGCGGAGCCGGCGCAGCGGCCCCGCGTCGCCGAAGGAGCGGCGCAGGCGCAGGGCCGTGCGGTAGAGGGAGAGCATCGAGCCCGGGTCGTGGACCTGCCGCTCCGCGGTGTACCGGGACCAGTCCGGCGGCACCGGCAGCCAGCTCCGTGCCGATGCGCCGCCCCCGCCCCCGTCCCCGCCCCCACCCCCGTCCCAGGGCAGCGGCACCCGGCAGCCGTCCCTGCCCGGGTCGACGCCACCGGAGCGCGCGTGCATCGGGTCCTGGATGCGGTCCCGCGGGACGTCCGCCTCCGGCAGCCCCAGCTCCTCGCCCTGGTACAGATAGAGCGAGCCGGGCAGCGCCAAGGTGAGCAGGGCGGCGGCACGGGCCCGGCGGGTGCCGAGCTCCAGATCGGTGGGGACGCCGAAGCGCTTGCGTTCGAAGGCGAAGCCGGTGTCTTCGGCCCGCCCGTAGCGGGTGACCGTACGGGTCACGTCGTGGTTGGCGAGGACCCAGGTGGCGGGCGCGCCGACCGGGGCGTGCGTGGACAGGGTGAGGTCGATGGACTCCCACAGCTGCGCCGGGTCCCAGGGCCGGGACAGGAAGTCGAAGTTGAACGCGGTGTGCAGTTCGTCCGGGCGCAGATAGCGGGCGAACCGCTCGGCGTCCGGCAGCCAGATCTCGCCGATCAGCGCCGCCCCGTACTCGTCGGCGATCCGCCGCCAGGAGCGGTAGATGTCGTGCAGCTCGGGCCGGTCGTGGAAGGGGTGCGGGCGGTCCGGGTCCATCGGGGGCAGCCCGTCGGCCTTGGCGAGCAGCGCCGCCGAGTCGATCCGCACGCCCGCCGCGCCCCGCTCGAACCAGAAGCGCAGCACGTCCTCGTGTTCCCGGCGGACCTTCGGGTGGCTCCAGTTGAGGTCGGGCTGCTCGGGCGCGAAGAGGTGGAGGTACCACTCGCCGTCGTCCGTCCGTGACCACGGCACCCCACCGAACTCGCTCACCCAGTCGTTGGGCGGCTCCGGTGAGTGCGGCCGGAAGTGGAACAGCTCCCGCTCCGGTGAACCGGGCCCCGCCGCGAGCGCCGCCTTGAACCACTCGTGCTGGTCGGAGACGTGGTTCGGCACGATGTCCACGATGCAGCGCAGGCCGAGGCCGCGGGCCTCGGCGATCAGCAGCTCGGCCTCGCGGAGGCTGCCGAACGCCGGGTCGACGGTGCGGTAGTCGGCCACGTCGTAGCCGCCGTCGGCGAGCGGCGAGAGGTACCACGGGGTGAACCAGAGGGCGTCCACGCCCAGGTCGGCCAGATAGGGCAGCCGGGACCGGACACCGGCCAGGTCGCCGGTGCCGTCGCCGTTCCCGTCCGCGAAGGAACGGACGTACACCTGATAGATGGCAGCGCTGCGCCACCACTCCGTGCTGGGCAAGAGGGAGTCCTTTCGTACCGGCCGTGGCTCAGTCCTTGTGGGCTCAGCCCTTGAGGCTGCCGGCGCCGAGCCCGGCGACGATGTGGCGCTGGAAGACCAGGAACAGGGCGATCAGGGGGAGGGAGGCCATGACGAGTCCGGCGACCAGGCTGTTGAGCGGGGTGTCCTGGGCCACGCGTTGGAGGAACACGCTCAGCGGTTGCTGTGCCGGGTCGGGCAGGACGAGCAGCGGCCAGAGGAAGTCCTTCCAGGCCGTGACGATGGAGAGGATGGAGACGACGGCGATGATCGGCCGGGCCAGTGGCAGCACCACGCGCCACAGGGTCGTCAGGGTTCCCGCGCCGTCCATCTTGGCGGCGTCGAGGAGCTCGTCGGGGATGCGGTCGAAGAAGTTCTTCAGGATGTAGATGTTGAAGGCGTTGGCGGCGGCCGGCAGCCAGACCGCGCTGGGGCTGTTGATCAGGTTGCGGTTGAAGAGGGGGACGTCGACCACGGTGAGGTAGACCGGCACGAGCAGGGCGGTGGCGGGCATCATCAGGGTCAGGAGCATCAGGCCGAGGACCGCGTTGCCGAACCGCGGGCGCAGTTTCGACAGCGCGTACGCGGCGGGCACCTGCACCGCGAGCTGCACCAGCCAGGCCCCGCCGGCGAGGACGACCGTGTTCAGGAAGTAGTCGGCCAGGTCCATCTCCCGCCACGCCTTCGCGTAGTTCTCGGGATGCCAGGTCTCCGGGACGTACGTGGGCGGGCTCTGTGCCAGCTCCGCGGACGACTTCATGGCTCCGGTCGCCGCCCAGTACAGCGGTACGACGAAGGCGACCGTGAACAGCACCAGTGCGACGGTGAGCGCCGACCAGTAGATCAGTCGGCCCTTGCGGGTCCTCAGGACGGCGGGGCGTACGAGGGTGCGCGTCGATGCGGACATCCTTCTCACTCCTTGGCGGCGCGGGTGACCCGCAGGTAGAGGGCGGAGAAGGCGCCCAGGACGAGGAGGAGCAGCAGGCTGAGCGCGCTGGCGGTGCCGAAGTCGTTGTAGACGAAGGCGTACCGGTAGACGAGGAACATGACGGTGACCGTGGAGTCCTCGGGGCCGCCGCCGGTCATCACGTACGGCTCGGTGAACACCTGCATCGTCGCGACGATCTGGAGCAGCAGCAGGACGAGCAGCACGAACCGGGTCTGGGGGACGGTGACGTGGCGCAGCCGCTGCCGCACGCCCGCGCCGTCAAGCTCCGCGGCCTCGTACAGCTCGCCGGGGATGGTCTGGAGCGCGGCCAGGTAGATCAGGGTCGTGGTGCCCATGTTGGCCCAGGTGGAGACGATGACCAGGGAGATCAGTGAGGTGGAGGAGGAGTCAAGCCAGGCGGAGGTCGGCAGGTGCAGCGTGCGCAGGATCTCGTTGAACAGCCCGGGGCCCGGGTCGTAGAACCACTTCCACATCAGGGCCACGACGACGGGCGGCAGCATCACCGGCAGATAGACCAGGACGCGGAAGTACGCCCGTGCGTGCCGGAACTCGTTGAGGAGCACCGCCGTCAGGAACGGCACGGCGAAGCCGAGCAGCAGCGCGTACAGGGTGAACAGGCCGGTGTTCTTCCAGGCGGTGAGGAACAGCGGGTCGTTGAACAGCTTCTCGAAGTTGCGGAAGCCGACCCAGGTGTTGCCGGTGGCGAAGTTGACCTGCTGGAAGCCGAGGACGACATTGCGGATGATCGGCCACCACGAGAACAGCGCGAAGATCACCACGGCGGCGCAGAGGAATCCGTACGCCGTCAGGTGGTCGCGCAGGGCGCGTCGGCGGGCCGCCCGCCGCCGCTGGGGGGCGGGGGCCGGCGGGGGCGCGGCCGGGCGCCGTGGCGGCGACTTCAGTGACATGCTCATCAGGAGGTGCTGTAGATCGCGTCGACCTTGTTCTCGGCGTCGTCGAGAAGTGCGTCGATGTCGGCGTCCTTCTTGGTGAGGACGGCCTGCATCGCCGAGTCGAGCACCGCGTAGACCTGCTGGGCCTCGGGTGGCTCGATCACGCCGGGCACCTTCGGCGCGGAGTCCATGAACGCCTGGTAGTTGGCGGTCGGCATGGTGGCGTTGCCCTGCTTGACCTTCTCGATCCGGTCGCGCACCGCGCCCTCGAAGATGTCGGGGACGGTCGGCATGGGGATGCCGACGGGGAGCTTCGCCCCTGCGTAGTCGGCGACGTTCTTCTCGATGAGGCCCGGGTTGAGGTAGCGCCACTGGATCCACTTGACGCCGGCCTTGATCTTCGCCGGGGACGCCTTGGGGTTGATCATGTAGCCCTCGCCGCCGAGCAGCGTCGACTTCGCGTCGGGCATCGGAGCGAGGGCGTAGTCCTCGTACTTGCCGCCGAACTGCTTGGCGATGACGGTGATGTTGTCGGCCGCGGAGACGTACATCCCGAGCTTCCCCGAGCCCATCATGCGCTGCACGTCCTCGACCTGGAGCAGCTGCTTGCTGCCCATGGAGTCGTCCTTCCAGCGCATGTCGTACAGGTCCTGGAAGGTGGCCTTGCCCTCCGGGGTGTTGAACGCGGCCTTCCACTTGCCGTCGCTCTCCGTCGCGATCCGCCCGCCGCGGGAGTACAGCTCCGCCGTGTAGTGCCAGCCGCCCTGGTTGTTCGCGGAGAAGTCGGCGTAGCCGACCGTGTTGTCACCGAGCGCGGCGATCTTCTTGGCCGCCTTGCGGACGTCCGCCCAGGTCTTCGGCGCCCGGTCGGGGTCGAGGCCGGCCTTCTCGAACAGGGCGCGGTTGTAGAGCAGGCCCATCGAGTAGTTGGACGTCGGCAGGCCGTACTGGCGGCCCCGCTCGTCCTGGAAGATCTTCATCAGCGGGTCCTGGACGTCGTCGCGGTGGGGCATGTCCTTGACGGCGTCGGTGATGTCCGCGGCCTGCTTCTTCTCGATCAGGGACCGGGTGTCGGTGAAGTAGACGTAGAAGACGTCCTCCAGCTTGCCGCCGGCCAGCTTCGCGTTGAAGGTCTTCGGGTCCATGAAGCCCTCGTGGGGCACGATGTCGATGTCCGGGTTGGCCTTCTCGAACTGCCGCACGTGCTTGTCGAAGAGCTTGCGTTCGAAGGCCTGAGTCTTGGGCGGCTGCCCGTTGACGTCGAGCTGCACCGTGCCGCCGGAATCGGAGTCGGCTCCGTCGCTGCTCGTGCCGCAAGCGGTCAACGAGATCAGCGCAAGAACCGTTGCGGTGGCGAGCGTGAGCGTACGTCTGCTCAGGGCTGGTCGGCTGCTCGTGGATGACATCGGGAGACCCCCTCCGGGTCGTGCTGCCGTGCGGTGCGTGCCGGGTGCGGCGCATACATAACCACCGGCGCAACCACGACGCAATAAGTTGTACGAAGTCTGCAAGAACTGGACCGCATCTCCGCGAGCCTCTGCGCGCGGCGGCGTGACAACTTCCGCCCCGGCTGTAGTCAACTCGACACTTGTCTGCAACTCTCCAACTTCTGAACGCGAAATCCTGCGCGTCGCGAGAGTGACGTCACGAGTGTGAGGGAGTCGCACGAGCCATGAGACGCATCAGAGACGCCCACGGGGCGGCCCGGAGATCCCGCTGGTGGTGGCGGCCGTTCGCCGCCGCCCTCACCGCGACCCTGCTCCTGCTGGGCCTGCCCGCCCTGTCCGCCTCGGCGGCGGGCGGCCCCGACCTGGCCGCGGGCAGACCGGCCGAGGCCAGCAGCGCCAAGTCCGCCCACTCGGCCGGACAGATCACCGACGGCGACACCGGTTCGTACTGGGAGAGTTCGTCGTCCGGCCTGCCGCAGTGGGTGCAGGTCGACCTCGGCCGCGCCACCCGGGTCGACGAGGTGGTCCTGAAACTGCCGCCGGCCTGGGAGACCCGCAGACAGACCCTGTCCGTGCAGGGCAGCCCGGACGGCGACGGCTTCAGCACCCTCGCCGCGTCGGCCGCGCACTCCTTCGAACCCGGCGCGGGCAACACGGTGACGGTCCGCTTCCCGGCCGCGCAGGCCCGCCACATACGGGTGCACATCACCGCCAACACCGGCTGGCCCGCCGCCCAGCTGGCCGAACTGCGGGTGCACGCCGCCGACGACGCCTCCGTCAACCTGGCCCTGGGCAAGACCCTGAAGGCCGCAAGCCACACCCAGACGTACACCGCGGCCCACGCCAACGACGGCAACCGCGCCACCTACTGGGAGAGCGACAACGGCAAGCTGCCCCAGTGGCTCCAGGCCGACCTCGGCGCGTCCCTGAAGGTCGACGAGGTCGTGCTGCGGCTGCCCGACGGCTGGGGCGGCCGCAGTCAGACCCTGAAGATCCAGGGCAGCACGGACGGCACGGACTTCACCGATCTGACCGCGTCGAAGGAGTATGCCTTCACCGCGGCCTCGGAACACACCGCGACGCTCTCCCTCGACACCGTCACCACGCGCTACGTCCGCGTCCTGATCAGCGCCAACACCGCCCAGCCCGCCGGCCAGCTGTCCGAGCTGGAGATCTACGGCCCGGCGGGCGGCGACACGAAGGCACCCACCGCGCCCTCGAACCTCGCCCTCACCGAACCGGAGCCGGGCCGGATCAAGCTCACCTGGGACGCGTCCGACGACGACAAAGGCGTGACGGCCTACGACGTCTACGTCAACGGCGAGCTGCGCACCAGCGTTCCCGGCGACGTGCGGACGTACACGGACACGCAGCCCGCGAGCGCCTCCGTCACCTACCACGTGCGGGCGCGCGACGCCTCCGGCAACGCCTCCGCCAACAGCAACTCCGTGATCAGGAAGGGCGATTCGGGGGACACGCAGGCACCGACCGCGCCCTCGAACCTCGCCCTCACCCAGCCCTCCAGCGGTGAGATCAAGCTGACCTGGGGCGCTTCGAACGACAACGTGAAGGTCACCGCGTACGACGTGTACGCCGACGGCAAGCTCCTGAAGTCCGTGGCCGGTGACGTGACGACGTACACCGACTCCCGGCCCGCGAGCGTCACGGTCACCTACTCCGTGCGGGCCCGCGACGCGGCGGGCAACGTCTCGGCGCACAGCGACACCGTGACCCGGCCGGGCGGCGGCAACACCGACCTGGCCGAAGGCAAGCCGATCACGGCCTCCTCGGTCATCCACACATATGTCGCCGAGAACGCCAACGACGGGAAGACGTCCACCTATTGGGAGGGCGCCGCGGGCAGCTACCCCAACACGCTGACCGTCAAGCTCGGGGCCAATGCCGACGTCGACGCGGTCGTCGTCAAGCTCAACCCGGACGCGGGCTGGAGCCCGCGCACCCAGAAGATCCAGGTGCTCGGCCGGGAGCAGAAGGCCGCGGACTTCACCTCGCTGGTCGCGGAGAAGGAGTACTCCTTCAGCCCGTCCGGCAACCAGAACACCGTCACCGTGCCGGTCTCGGCCAAGGTCGCCGACGTGCGCCTGCGCTTCACCGCGAACAGCGGCGCCACCGCCGGGCAGGTCGCCGAGTTCCAGGTCATGGGCGCACCGGCCGCCAACCCCGACCTGGAGATCACCAAGCTGTCGTACGCGCCCGAGGCACCGGCCGAGACCGACGAGCTGACGCTGACCGCGACGGTGCGCAACCGCGGCAGCGAGGCATCCACGGCCACCGACGCCGTCTTCCGCCTCGGTGGCGACAAGGCGGGCACGGCAGCGGTGGGCGCGCTCGGCGCGGGCGAGTCGACGACAGTGAGCGCCGAGGCAGGCGTCCGGTCCGCGGGTGCGTACGCGTTCGGCGCGGAGGTGGACACCGAGAACAAGGTGATCGAGCAGGACGAGGGCAACAACACCTACACGGGCCCGAGCCCGCTGGTGGTCAAGCCCGTCGACTCCTCCGACCTGGTGGCATCGCCGGTGAGCTGGACGCCGTCCGCGCCCTCCAAGGGCAAGGAGGTCACCTTCGCCGTCGCCATCAAGAACCAGGGCAGCAAGGCGTCCGCGTCCGGCGCGCACGGCATCAAGCTGCTCGTGCAGGACGACAAGGGCGCCACGGTGAAGACCCTGACCGGCGAGCACAACGGCACGATCGGCGCGGGCGACACCACAGCGCCGGTCAGGCTCGGCACCTGGACGGCCGCCGACGGCCGCTACACGGTCAGGACGGTCATCGCCGACGACGCCAACGAACTGCCGGTCAAGCGCGAGAACAACACCAGCACACGCTCGCTGTACGTCGGCCGTGGCGCCGACATGCCCTACGACACCTACGAGGCGGAGGACGGCGTGCTCGCCGGCGGCGCGAAGACCGTCGGACCCAACCGCACCGTCGGCGACCTCGCGGGCGAGGCCTCGGGCCGCAAGGCCGTCACCCTGAACTCCACTGGTGAATCAGTGGAGTTCACCGCCAAGCAGGACACCAATACGCTCGTCACCCGCTTCTCCATCCCGGACGCGCCGGGCGGCGGCGGCACCCAGGCCACCCTGAACGTCTACGTGGACGGCACCTTCCGCAAGGCCATCGACCTCACCTCCAAGTACGCCTGGCTGTACGGCGAGGAGTCCGCACCCGGCAACTCACCCGGCGCGGGCCCGGCCCGGCACATCTACGACGAGGCGCACGTCATGCTCGGCGAGACGGTCGAGGCCGGCAGCAGGATCAGGCTCCAGAAGGACAACGCCAACACCTCCCGGTACGCCATCGACTTCGTCGACCTGGAGAAGGCGGCCCCGAAGGCCAACCCGGACCCGGCCGCCTACGCCGTACCCACCGGATTCACCCACCAGGACGTGCAGAACGCCCTGGACAAGGTCCGCATGGACACCGGCGGAAAGCTGACCGGCGTCTATCTGCCGCCCGGCGACTACGAGACGAGCAACAAGTTCCAGGTCTACGGAAAGGCCGTCAAGGTGATCGGCGCCGGGCCCTGGTACACCCGGTTCCACGCACCGAAGAGCCAGGAGAACACCGACATCGGATTCCGTGCCGAGGCGAGCGCGAAGGGCTCGTCCTTCTCGGGCTTCGCCTACTTCGGCAACTACACCTCCCGCATCGACGGGCCCGGAAAGGTCTTCGACTTCCAGAACGTCTCCGACATCACCATCGACGACATCTGGAACGAACACATGGTCTGCCTCTACTGGGGCGCCAACACGGACCGCATGACCATCAAGAACTCGCGCATCCGCAACATGTTCGCCGACGGGATCAACATGACCAACGGCAGCACGGACAACCTCGTCGCGAACAACGAGGCACGCGCCACCGGAGACGACAGCTTCGCCCTCTTCTCGGCGATCGACGCCGGAGGCGCGGACATGAAGAACAACGTCTACGAGAACCTGACCACGATCCTGACCTGGCGCGCGGCGGGCGTCGCCGTCTACGGCGGCTACAACAACACCTTCCGCAACATCCGGATCGCCGACACCCTCGTCTACTCCGGGATCACCATCAGCTCCCTGGACTTCAACTACCCGATGAACGGCTTCGGCAAGGACCCGACCACCTTCGAGAACATCACGATCGAAAGGGCGGGCGGCGCCTTCTGGAAGGGCCAGGACTTCCCGGCCATCTGGGCGTTCTCCGCGTCCAAAGTCTTCCAGGGCATCCGCGTGAACAACGTCGACATCATCGATCCGACGTACCACGGCGTGATGTTCCAGACGAAGTACACCGGCGGAAACCCCGAATTCCCGGTGAAGGACACCGTCTTCACGGACGTGTCCATCAAGGGCGCGCCGATCGGCGTCTACGTCAATGAGATGCCGGAGCCGGGCCAGGGGCCGGCCGTCGGTGAAGCGACCTTCATACGGCCCGAGTTCAGCGGCAACGGGCAGAACATCAAGAACGACACGTCCACGTTCAAGCTCACCGTCCAGCCCTGACGCACCCGAGGAGGTTCACGCGTACACGGCCGTCCGGATTCCGGGCGGCCGTATACGTAACTGACTTGCATGGCTTGCGCTATTCTTGCGGCCATGACGCGACGACTTGCTCAAGTTGCGAAGAAGGTGGGGGTCAGCGAGGCAACGGTCAGCCGTGTCCTCAACGGCAAGCCCGGCGTCTCCGCCGCGACACGCCAGTCCGTACTGACGGCACTGGACGTCCTCGGCTACGAGCGGCCCACGCAACTGCGCGGCGAGCGCGCCCGCCTCGTCGGCCTCGTGCTGCCGGAGCTGCAGAACCCGATCTTCCCGGCGTTCGCCGAGGTCATCGGGGGCGCCCTCGCCCAGCAGGGACTCACCCCCGTGCTGTGCACACAGACCCGGGGCGGCGTCTCCGAGGCGGACTACGTGGAACTCCTGCTGCAACAGCACGTCTCCGGCGTGGTCTTCGCCGGAGGCCTCTTCTCGGAGGCCGACGCGCCGCACGACCACTACCACCTGCTCGCGGAGCGGAACATCCCCGTCGTCCTGATCAACGCGTCGATCGACGGCCTCGACTTCCCCTGCGTCGCGTGCGACGACGCCATCGCCGTCGAACAGGCCTGGCGCCACCTCGCCTCGCTCGGACACGAGCGGATCGGCCTGGTGCTCGGCCCCGCCGACCACGTGCCGTCGCGCCGCAAGCTGGAGGCCGCCCGCGAGGTGGCCAGGGCCGCGGGCACGAAGCTGGCCGAGGAGTTCGTCGAACGGTCGATCTTCTCGCTGGAAGGCGGCCAGGCCGCCACCGCGCGCCTCCTGGAGAAGGGCGTCACCGGCATCGTCTGCGCGAGCGACCCGCTCGCGCTCGGCGCGATCAGGGCCGCCCGCCGCCGCGGCCTCTCCGTCCCCGCCGACATCTCCGTCGTCGGCTACGACGACTCGGCCTTCATGACCTGCACGGAGCCGCCGCTTTCGACGGTGCGCCAGCCCATCGAGGCGATGGGCCGCGCGGCCGTCGACCTGCTGTGCGCCCAGATCCGGGGCACCCAGACCCACCCCGGCGAGCTCCTCTTCGAGCCCGAACTGGTCGTGCGCGGCTCGACCGCGCAACACGTCAGCACTCGATGATGTTCACCGCGAGCCCGCCCCGCGCCGTCTCCTTGTACTTGACACTCATGTCCGCGCCGGTCTCCTTCATGGTCTTGATGACCTTGTCGAGGGACACCTTGTGGGAGCCGTCGCCGCGCATCGCCATCTTGGCCGCGGTGACGGCCTTGACCGCCGCCATGCCGTTCCGCTCGATGCACGGGATCTGAACGAGACCGCCGACCGGGTCGCAGGTCAGGCCGAGGTTGTGCTCCATGCCGATCTCGGCGGCGTTCTCCACCTTCTCCGGAGAGCCGCCCAGGACCTCGGCGAGCGCGCCCGCCGCCATCGAGCAGGCGGAGCCGACCTCGCCCTGGCAGCCGACCTCGGCGCCGGAGATCGAGGCGTTCTCCTTGAAGAGCATGCCGATCGCGCCGGCCGCGAGCAGGAAGCGGACCACGCCGTCCTCATCGGCCCCGGGGATGAAGTTCATGTAGTAGTGCAGGACGGCCGGGATGATGCCCGCGGCGCCGTTGGTCGGGGCGGTCACGACGCGGCCGCCCGCGGCGTTCTCCTCGTTCACGGCCATCGCGTAGAGCGTGATCCACTCCATGGCGCGGGCCTGCGGGTCGCCCTCGGCGCGCAGCTGCCTGGCCGAGTTGGCGGCCCGGCGGCGCACCTTCAGACCGCCCGGCAGGATGCCCTCGCGGGACATGCCGCGGGACACGCACGCCTGCATGACCCGCCAGATGTCGAGCAGACCCTCGCGGATCTCCTCCTCCGTGCGCCATGCCTTCTCGTTCTCCAGCATCATCGCGGAGATGGACAGGCCGGTCTCCTCGGCGAGACGGAGCAGCTCGTCACCGGTGCGGAAGGGGTACTTGAGGACGGTGTCGTCCGGCACGATCGGGTTCTCACCGGCCACAGCGTCCTCGTCGACCACGAAACCGCCGCCTACGGAGTAGTACGTCTTCTCCAGGACGAGGGCGCCCTCACGGTCGTACGCGAAGATCGACATGCCGTTGGCGTGGTACGGCAGCGCCTTGCGGCGGTGCAGGATCAGGTCCTCGTCGAAGTCGAAGTCGATCTCGTGCATGCCGAGGAGGTTGATGCGTCCGCCGCTCTTGATCTCCTCGACCCGGTCGTCGGCCGACTCCACGTTCACCGTGCGGGGCGACTCGCCCTCCAGGCCGAGCAGGACGGCCTTCGGGGTGCCGTGGCCGTGGCCGGTCGCGCCGAGCGAGCCGTACAGCTCCGCCCGTATCGCCGCGGTGTGGGCCATCAGGCCCTCGTTCTTGAGACGGCTCGCGAACATGCGGGCGGCCCGCATCGGGCCGACCGTGTGGGAGCTGGACGGGCCGATGCCGATCGAGAACAGGTCGAAGACCGAGATGGCCACGGAGAACTCCAAAAGGTGGTTGGTAGACGCCGTTGTCTGCCGGGGTGGTGCAGAAAGCAGGGCGTGAGCCGGGCATGAGCACGGGGCACCGCACTCACTGTGTTCACTTCCAGTGTGCGCGGTGCCCCGACGTTTCGTACAAAAGAAAAGCGTACGAAATTGCTACAGGTTGGGGTACAGCGGGTGCTTGTCGGCCAGAGCGGTCACCCGGGCCTTGAGGGCGTCCGCGTCGAAGCCGGGCTTGAGGGCCTCGGCGATGATGTCGGCGACCTCGCGGAAGTCGTCCTCCTGGAATCCGCGCGTGGCGAGCGCCGGGGTGCCGATCCGCAGGCCCGAGGTGACCATCGGGGGGCGCGGGTCGTTCGGGATCGCGTTGCGGTTGACCGTGATGCCGACCTCGTGCAGGCGGTCCTCGGCCTGCTGGCCGTCCAGCTCGGAGTTGCGCAGGTCGACCAGGACCAGGTGCACGTCCGTGCCGCCGGACAGGACGTCGACGCCGACGGCCTTCGCGTCCTCCTGCACCAGGCGCTCGGCCAGGATGCGGGCGCCGTCCAGGGTGCGCTGCTGGCGCTCCTTGAACTCCTCCGAGGCTGCGACCTTGAAGGAGACGGCCTTGGCCGCGATCACGTGCTCCAGCGGGCCGCCCTGGAAGCCGGGGAAGACCGCGGAGTTCAGCTTCTTCGCGAACTCCTTGTCGCGGGCCAGGATGACGCCGCCGCGCGGTCCGCCGAGCGTCTTGTGTGTGGTGGAGGTCACCACGTCCGCGAACGGTACCGGGTTCGGGTGCAGCCCCGCGGCGACGAGCCCGGCGAAGTGCGCCATGTCGACCCACAGCTTCGCGCCGACCTCGTCGGCGATGCGGCGGAACTCGGCGAAGTCCAGGTGGCGCGGGTAGGCGGACCAGCCCGCGATGATCACCTTCGGGTTGTTCTCCTTGGCCAGGCGCTCGACCTCGGCCATGTCGACCAGGCCGGCCTCGTCCACGTGGTAGGCGACCACGTTGAACTGCTTGCCGGAGAAGTTCAGGCGCATGCCGTGGGTGAGGTGGCCGCCGTGCGCCAGGTCGAGGCCGAGGATCGTGTCGCCGGGCTGGGCGATCGCGAAGAGGGCCGCCTGGTTGGCGGAGGCGCCGGAGTGCGGCTGGACGTTGGCGTACTCGGCGCCGAACAGGTCCTTGATGCGGTCGATCGCGATCTGCTCGGTCACGTCCACGTGCTCGCAGCCGCCGTAGTAACGGCGGCCGGGGTAGCCCTCGGCGTACTTGTTGGTGAGGACGGTGCCCTGGGCCTCCATGACGGCGACCGGAGCGAAGTTCTCCGAGGCGATCATTTCGAGGGTGGACTGCTGGCGGTGGAGCTCGGCGTCGACGGCGGCGGCGACGTCCGGGTCCAGCTCGTGGAGAGGGGTGTTCAGAAGCGACATCACACGATCCCTATCGGTATGGGTCAGCCGGCGGTGAAGGCGGTGTACTCATCGGCGGAGAGCAGGTCGTCCGGCTCGTCCGTGATGCGCACCTTGAACAGCCAACCGCCCTCGAACGGGGCGGAGTTGACCAGCGAAGGGTCGTCGACGACCTCCTGGTTGGCGGCGACGACCTCGCCGTTCACCGGGGAGTAGAGGTCGCTGACCGACTTCGTCGACTCCAGCTCGCCGCAGGACTCGCCCGCGATCAGCGTGTCACCGACCTCGGGCAGCTGGGCGAAGACGACGTCACCGAGCGCGTTGGCCGCGTGCTCCGTGATGCCGACCGTCGCCACACCGTCCTCGGTGGCCGACAGCCACTCGTGCTCCTTGCTGTAACGCAGCTGCTGGGGGTTGCTCATGACCTGAATTCTCCTGTACGCGGGTGGGTGCTGCGGAACGGGGAAGATGTGCGGGGGATCACTTCTGGCGCTTGTAGAACGGCAGCGCCACGACCTCGTACGGCTCGTGGGTGCCGCGGATGTCCACGCCGACCCCTTGGGTACCGGGGGCCGCGTGCTCCGCGTCCACGTACGCCATCGCGATCGGCTTGCCCAGCGTCGGGGACGGGGCGCCCGAGGTGACCTCGCCGATGACCTTGCCGTCGGCGACCACGGAGAAGCCCGCGCGCGGCACCCGGCGGCCCTCGGCGATCAGGCCGACCAGCTTGCGGGGCGGGGCGGTCTCGGCGCGCTCGGCGGCGGCGGCCAGGGCCGCGCGCCCCACGAAGGAGTCCGACTGCTCGTTCTGCCAGGTCTTCTCGAACTTGACCACCCGGCCGAGGCCCGCGTCGAACGGCGTAAGCCCGGCGGTCAGCTCGTGCCCGTACAGCGGCATGCCCGCCTCCAGGCGCAGCGTGTCGCGGCAGGAGAGGCCGGCCGGCACCATGCCGACGGGCGTGCCCGCCTCCATCAGCGCGTTCCACAGCTTCTCCGCGTCACCGGGGGAGACGAAGAGCTCGAAGCCGTCCTCGCCGGTGTAGCCCGTGCGGGCGATCAGCGCGGAGACGCCCGCGACGGTGCCGGGCAGGCCCGCGTAGTACTTCAGGTTGTCCAGGTCCGCGTCCGTGACTGACTTCAGGATGCGGGGGGACTCGGGACCCTGGACGGCGAGGAGCGCGTACGCCTCGCGGTCGTCGCGGACCTCGGCGTCGAACTCCTCGACGCGGTTGCTCAGCTCGTTGAGCACGTTCTGGGCGTTGGAGGCGTTGGCGACCACCATGTACTCGGGGGCCTCCGCCTCGCCGAGGCGGTACACGATCAGGTCGTCCAGGATGCCGCCGTCCTCGTCGACGATCATCGTGTAGCGGGCGCGGCCGACACCGATGGAGCCGATGTTGCCGACCAGCGAGAAGTTCAGGAAGTCGACGGCCTCCGGGCCTGTGACCGTGATCTCACCCATGTGCGACAGGTCGAAGAGACCGGCCTTGGTGCGCACGGCGTTGTGCTCGTCGCGCTCACTGGCGTACCGCAGCGGCATGTCCCAGCCCGCGAAGTCGGTCATGGTCGCGCCGAGCGATCGATGCACGGCATCGAGGGCGGTGAGACGGGGGGCAGTGCTCATGAAGGGAACTCCCAGGGCATGACGGGCGAGGTCGATCCTCCCCATCTGTCATCGGAACCTGAGAGGTTCGCCGGGAGTGTCTCGCTGTGCGAGACGTCCGGCTTGCACCTTGGGTGGGACCGCCGGGGGCGGCCCGCTTTTCAGATGTGCCTCGCCCGCGCGGTACGGGGCCTGAGAGATTCAAGGGAGGGACTTGCTCCTTCGGCGCCCCGGTGCGTCAAGCGACGGCCACCGGGAACTCTCCCGCGCGGATTCAAACGGCCGGTATGGAGTTGGCGGGCACATCATTGCACGCGACCCTGTCCAGGGGGACCCGTGGACGGTCACGGGCGCCACGGCCCCGGAATGCCCTTGTGCCGCATTACCTTCTCTTTACACTTGCTGGGGAAGCAGTACGTGACAGCTACGGGGAGGCCGATCACGGTGCGCAGCAGGACCAGTGTCTTTGCCACGACAACAGGGGTGGCGCTGCCCGAGCAGACCGTCGCCCCGGCCGCGGAGAGCTGCGGCCGGCTCCCCATAGCCGTCGTCCGCGACCTGCGGCACCGGGCCGGCCGCAGCCCGCACCGCCTCACCTTCGGCGAGGGCGACCTGGTCGTCGTCTCCGGGCTGCCCGGCGGCGGGAAGTCGACGCTGATGCGGCAGGCCGTCACCAGCCCGCGCATCGACTCCCAGGACACCCGCGACCGCTGGGCCCGCCGCATGCCTGCCCTGCTGCCCTACGCGGCCTACCGCCCCCTGGTCCGCCTCGCGCACTACGCGGGCCTGCGCCGCACCCTGCGCTCCGGCGCGAGCGTCGTCGTGCACGACTGCGGCACCCAGGCGTGGGTGCGCCGCTGGCTCGCCCGCGAGGCCGCCCGCCGCGGCACCGCCCTGCACCTGCTGCTCCTCGACGTCCCCGAGGACACGGCACTCCAGGGCCAGCGCGAGCGCGGCAGAGGCGTCTCCCGGTACGCGTTCACCCGGCACCGCAGGACGGTCGGCCGGCTTGTCGGCGCCACCGAGCGCGGCGACCTGCCGCGCGGCTGCCACTCCGCGGTGCTCCTCGACCGCGCGGCGGCACAGGTGCTGCGGATGATCGCCTTCGACCGCTGAGCCGGCCGGCGTTAGGGTTTCGAGCCGCAGGCAGAGCGGTCGCGAGCAGGGGTTGGACAGATGGACTTTCCGGCGCAGGCACATGCCCATCCGTACGGCGGATGGCCGGGCAACGAACTGGAGGAGGTCCTCGCGGCCTCGCTCGGCGGCGCACCCACGCCGTCGGCGGGCGCCCGGATCGTGGAGGTGCTCGGCCGCAGCCACGTCTGGATCCCGCTGCCGAACGGCGGCGGCCCCGACAGCGGCACCCTGGACCTGCCGACCCTGGAGATCGAGGGCCAGGCGTACGTCCCCGTCTTCAGCTCCGAGCAGCAGTTCCGCCAGGCCGTCGGCGACGCGGCCGACCGGATGGGCTGCACCGTGGCGCCCGCCGTCGAGTTCGCCAGGGGCCTGCCGCCGCAGCTGGGCATCGCGCTGAACCCGGACGGCACCGTCGGCGTCCCGCTGCCGCCGCCCGCCGTCGCCGAGCTCTGCCGGGCCGGCCGCACCCCGCTCGACGGACCCGCCACCGGAGGCCGCGTGCGCCTCTACGAACCGGACTGGCAGCACGATCCGGTGGACTTCCTGGCCGCCGCGGGCCGCGAGTTCGAGGCGACGGGCGTGGTGCTCACGGCGCGCCGCTGCCTGGCCGACATCGAGACGGACGACCCGTCCCTCTTCGTCGGCGTCGAGCTGTCCACCTGGGACGGAAACGCCCGCGAGCTCCCCATGGAGGCCCTCGGCCGCGCCCTCGGCCAGGTCCCGGCGCCGTGGCCGGTGAACCTCGTGCTGCTCGACGTGGCCCAGGACCCGGTGGGCGACTGGCTGCGCGCGCAGGTGCGGCCGTTCTACCACCGGATCGACGCTTAAGCTGGTTGCATTCTCCGGGTCCGTTCCTCGGGCCGTCGAGTTCGTCAAGAAGGAGCGGTTACGGGTGAGTGCGTCGGGCACGACCGGGCAGTTGGAGCAGTTGCTGCGCCAGGTGACGCCGGGGCGTTACGACGCGTACGAGGCACTGCTGCGCGCCCTCGCCGCCGACCAGGTGTGGATGCTGCTCTGGCACGGCCAGGCCGGGTCCCCCGACGCCCAGTACGGGAACATGGAGGTCGACGGCCTCGGCTACGCACCCTGTGTGAGCTCCGCCCAGGAGCTCTCCGCCAGTGGCTGGAACCGCAGCTACGAGGTGGTGCGCGGCATCGACATCGCCCGCACCCTCTACCCCGACCACTACGGCATCTGGCTCAACCCGCACGCGCCCGGCGGCGGCATCGGCGTCCCCTGGCTGGACCTGCGCCGTATCGCCACCGGCCTCGACCTGCTGCCCGCGGGCCCGCTCCGGCTCACCGAGCCGAGCATCGAAATCCCTCAGTTCTACGCCGTGTTGACGCAGAACGCGCACCGCACCCCCGTCGTGCGCTCGCTGCGCCGCGCCTGGGTGCAGCCCGCCCTCGGGGTGCCCTATCTGGCCATCGGACTCGATGTGTACGACACGTCGCCGCCGTCGGTCGACGCGGTGCGCACGATGATGCAGCAGTCCATCCCCGCCGTCCCGGAGGGCCTGCCCGTCTCGACCGTCGCGATGTCCGACGACTACGACCCGGTCGCCATGTGGCTGCGGGCCAACGCCCGTCCGTTCTACGACCGCGAGGCCCAGGCGGCCCCCGCTCAGGCCGGCGGTTACGGCTACCCCGCGCAGTACTGAGCGGCGCGAACCGGCCATCGAGCAGCCACGACAGGCGCGATGTCCGTTCTGATGCGGGTGGGGCCCTATAGGCTCCGGTGACGCCTTCCACCCCAACTGCCCCGTGTTCGCCCCTCGTTCACCCGCGTCCGCATAACGGAACACCTCGATCAGCATCACGGTTGCGCATCCTTTCCCCGTCAAGTCTGGTAACAGATCGCGACGTGGATGAAGACTCCCGCTCCAGGGGCCTTCGTCCCCTGTGTACGACGGACTGATCACGTCGCTACAGCGGCAAGTGCGGGCCGGTCACCACCGGTTGAGAGGGGTCCCTGCCACGATGACGGCACCATTGCATGACACACCTGCGGACGCGGACCCGACCGAGGACGTCGCCCCCGCAGTTGATGCAGGGGTGAAAAAGGTCGAGGGCCGGTCCCTCAAGCAGATCGCCTGGAACCGCCTGAAGCGGGACAAGGTCGCCCTGGCCGGCGGCATCACGGTGCTGTTCCTGGTGCTTGTCGCCATCTTCGCGCCCTTGATCGTGAGCCTGCTGGGCCATCCGCCCAACGACTTCCACCAGGAGGAGCTCGACGAGCTGACCAACCTCCCCAAGGGCGCGCTCGGTGGTGTCAGCGGTGACTTCCTCTTCGGCGTCGAGCCGAACAAGGGCCGCGACATCTTCAGCCGGATCGTCTACGGAGCACGCATCTCGCTGCTCGTGGCCTTCCTGGCGGCCGTGGTCGCCGTCGCCCTCGGCACGCTCTTCGGCATCATCGCCGGCTACTTCGGCGGCTGGGTCGACGCCCTGATCAGCCGTGTGATGGACGTACTGCTCTCGTTCCCGCAGCTGCTCTTCATCATCTCGCTGGTCTCGGTCCTGCCGGACGACCTGCTCGGTCTCACCGGCAGCGGGGTGCGCGTCGGCATCCTCGTGCTGGTCATCGGCTTCTTCGGCTGGCCCTACGTCGGCCGGATCGTGCGCGGTCAGACGCTCTCGCTCCGTGAGCGCGAGTACGTGGAGGCGGCCCGCAGCCTCGGCGGCGGACGGCGCCACATCCTGTTCCGCGAACTGCTGCCCAACCTGGTCGCCCCCATCACCGTCTACGCGACGCTGATGATCCCGACCAACATCCTCACGGAGGCGGCCCTGAGCTTCCTCGGCGCCGGTGTGAAGCCGCCGACGGCCTCCTGGGGCGGCATGCTGCGGGACGCGCTCGAGACGTACGAGCACGACCCGATGTTCATGGTCTTCCCGGGCGTCACGATCTTCATCACCGTGCTGGCCTTCAACCTCTTCGGCGACGGGCTGCGGGACGCGCTCGACCCGAAGGGGACGCGCTAGAAGCGCCCAACCGGCTTGCCCCTGCCGCATGTCAGGTGGCTTTAACCATGGTTCTCCGGCAGCACATGGCCAGGGACCGCGAATCTCGGAGGTTACGAGAAAATGCCCACAGTTTCCTCGAAACGACGGCTCACCAGCGGTGCGGCCCTCGTCGTCGCGGCGCTGGTGACCACCACGGCGTGCGGCGGCGGTGACGGTGGCGACGGCGACTCGAAGGGTGCCGGCTACAACGCCGCGCTCGACAAGGTGGCCAGCCCGTCGAAGAAGAAGGGGGGGACGCTGAAGATGGTCGGCAAGCAGGACCTCGACTCGGCCGACCCCCAGCGCGCCTACTACGGCATGTCCTGGGACTTCATGCGCTTCTACACCCGGCAGCTGGTGTCCTACGACACCAAGCCGGGCAAGGCGGGCACGAAGCTGGTCCCGGACCTCGCCACCTCCACCGCGAAGATCTCCGACGACGGCAAGACCTACACGTACAAGCTGCGTGACGGCCTCACCTGGGAGGACGGCTCCAAGCTGACCTCCAAGGACGTCAAGTACGGCATCGAGCGCTCCTGGGCGACGGACACCATCACCGGTGGCCCGGGGTACATCCGGCACGCGCTCGACCCGGACACGAAGTACAAGGGCCCCTACAAGGACAAGGGCGGCCTGAAGGCGATCGAGACGCCCGACGACCAGACCATCGTCTTCAAGCTCCCCAAGCGCAACGGTGACTTCGAGCAGTTCCTCGCCATGCCCACCGGTTCGCCGGTGAAGGAGGCCAAGGACACCAAGGCGAAGTACACCGCGCGCCCGTTCTCCTCGGGCCCGTACAAGTTCGAGTCGTACAAGTCCGGCAAGAAGATCGTGCTGGTCCGCAACACGGCCTGGAAGAAGTCCTCGGACCCGATCCGCGCCGCGCTGCCCGACAAGATCGACGTGACGATCTCCGCCAACCTGGAGGAGAACGACAAGAAGCTGATGGAGGGCGACTACGACGTCGACCTCAACGGCACGGGCATGACCCAGTCCGGCCGCGTCACCGCCGTCTCGGACCACCGTGGCAACGTCGACAACATGCACACGTCCTTCGTGCGCTACGTCGCTCTGATCCACACGGCGAAGCCCTTCGACAACGTCCACTGCCGCAAGGCCGTCTTCTACGGCACGGACTTCGCGAGCCTGCAGCAGACCCGCGGCGGCAAGGTCGCGGCCGGTGACATCGCCAACAGCACCTTCCCCGAGGCGATCCCCGGCCACAGCGACTACGACCCGTACGGCGTCCTTGCGCGCAAGGGCAAGCCGGACGCGGCCAAGGCCAAGGACGAGCTGAAGAAGTGCAACAAGCCGAACGGCTTCAGTGCCAAGCTGACCGCCCGCAACAACAACCCGGGTGAGGTCGACGCCGCCGAGGCGCTCCAGGCCCAGCTGAAGAAGGTCGGCATCGACGTCAGCGTCGAGTCCCTCGACGGCGCCGACTCCGCCAGCATCACCGGCTCGCCGTCCGTCGTGAAGAAGCGCGGCTACAGCATGCAGATGAGCGGCTGGGGCCCGGACTTCCCGTCCGGCCAGGGCTACGCGCAGCCGCTGTTCGACAGCCGCTTCCTGATCGAGAACGGCAACTACAACGAGTCGCAGATCAAGGACAAGAAGATCGACGCGCTCTTCGACAAGGCGATCGCGGAGACCGACCCGGCCAAGGCCGGCGAGATCTACAAGCAGCTCGACAAGCGGATCCTCGACAACGCCGACTGGATGCCCTTCCTCTACGAGAAGAACATCACCTGGCGCGGATCGCGGCTGACCAACGCCTACATGTCCGACGCCTACAACGGCCGGTACGACTACGTCTCGCTCGGTGTCGTCAAGTAACAGGCGCCGTTTGAAACACAGTTGACCGTTCCACCGCCGCCGAATCCCGCCAGTCCGAAGGGCAGGTGATGGCCCCGGGCGGTGGCCGGGGCCCCTCACAAGGGGGTCCCGGCCACCGCCGGGCCGCGCACAGTGCTTGCTTATCTCATCCGGCGCCTGATCGCCGTCATCATCATGGTGCTGGTCGTACTGCTCGCGACCTTCACCATCTTCTTCATGCTGCCCAAGTGGGCGGGACAGGACATCGCCGTCCTCTTCGCCGGCAAGGCGTCGGGTGCCGAGCAGCTCGAAGGCATCCGCGTCAAACTGGGCCTCAACGATCCCTTGCTGGTCCAGTTCTGGGACTTCATCAAGGGCATCCCGATGGGCCGCGACTACGTCAACGGCAGTGACGTCACGCACTGCCCGGCCCCCTGCTTCGGCTACTCCTTCCGCACCGAGGCGCCGGTGTGGGACACCCTCAAGGACGCCCTGCCCGTCACCGGCGCGCTCGCCGCGGGCGCCTGTGTCCTGTGGCTGGCCGGCGGCGTCATCACCGGCGTGATCTCCGCGCTGCGCCGGGGCACCATCTGGGACCGCGCCGCGATGACCACCGCGCTCGCCGGTGTCTCCCTGCCCGTCTTCTTCACCGGCATGATCGCGATGGGCATCTTCGTCCACGAACTCGGCTGGGTGAAGATCGCGGACAGCCTCAGCACCGACGACTCGATCGACGTCTGGCTCCAGACGATGATCCTGCCGTGGATCGTCCTCGCCTTCCTCAACGCCGCGATGTACGCCCGCCTCACCAGAGCCACCATGCTCGAAGTGCTCGGCGAGGACTACATCCGCACCGCACGCGCCAAGGGGCTCGGCGAGCCCACCGTCATCCGCAAGCACGCGCTGCGCTCCGCGATGACCCCGATCCTCACCGTCTTCGGACTCGACCTCGGCGTCCTGATGGGCGGCGCCGTGCTCACCGAGTCCACGTTCAATCTGCCGGGGCTCGGCCTCGAAGCGGTCAAGGCCATCAGCAGCAAGGACCTGCCCGTCATCCTGGGCGTCACCCTGTGCGCGGCGCTCGCGATCGCCGTGGCCAACCTCGTCGTCGACCTTCTGTACGCCGTCATCGACCCGCGAGTGAGGCTGGGATGACCGAACTGTCCAAGAGCGGAGCCGCGGTGGGTGAGCCCGTCACCGGCTCGCCCGCTCCCTCCGCCTTCCTCGAGGTGCGCGACCTCAAGGTGCACTTCCCGACCGACGACGGCCTGGTCAGGTCCGTCGACGGGCTCAGCTTCCAGCTGGAGAAGGGCAAGACCCTCGGCATCGTGGGCGAGTCCGGCTCCGGCAAGTCGGTCACCTCGCTGGGCATCCTCGGCCTGCACACCGCCGGCCAGTACGGCGCCCGCAAGGCACGGATCTCCGGTGAGATCTGGCTGGACGGCAAGGAGCTGTTGTCCGCCCCGCCGGACGAGGTGCGCAAGCTACGCGGCCGCGAGATGGCGATGATCTTCCAGGACCCGCTCTCCGCGCTGCACCCGTACTACTCCATCGGCAAGCAGATCACCGAGGCGTACCGGGTCCACAACGACGTCGACAAGAAGGCCGCCCGCAAGCGGGCGATCGAGATGCTCGACCGCGTGGGCATTCCGCAGCCGGACAAGCGGGTGGACTCCTACCCGCACGAGTTCTCCGGCGGTATGCGCCAGCGCGCGATGATCGCGATGGCGCTGGTCAACAACCCCGAGCTGCTCATCGCCGACGAGCCGACCACCGCTCTGGACGTGACCGTCCAGGCGCAGATCCTCGACCTCATCCGGGATCTGCAGAAGGAGTTCGGCTCCGCCGTCATCATGATCACGCACGACTTGGGCGTGGTCGCCGAGATGGCGGACGAGCTCCTGGTCATGTATGGCGGCCGGTGCGTCGAGCGCGGCCCCGCGGAGAAGGTCTTCTACGAACCCCAGCACCCCTACACCTGGGGGCTGTTGGGTTCGATGCCCCGCATCGACCGCGAGCAGACCGAGCGGCTCATCCCGGTCAAGGGCTCCCCGCCCAGCCTGATCAACCTGCCGGGCGGCTGCGCCTTCAACCCGCGCTGCCCCTACGCGGACATCCCCAAGGATCAGATCACCCGCCGCGAGCGCCCCGAACTGCGCGAGGTGGCCGCCGGACACCACTCCGCCTGCCACATGTCGCAGGACGAGCGCACCCGGATCTGGACCGAAGAGATTGCGCCGAAGCTGTGAACGATGACGCGAAGAGCCAGGACGTGAAGGGCCAGGAGATGACGATCCCGGCGCAGGCGAAGGGCTCGGCCGAGCCGCTGCTCAAGGTCGACGGCCTGGTGAAGCACTTCCCCATCAAGAAGGGGCTGCTCCAGCGCCAGGTGGCGGCGGTGCAGGCCGTCGACGGCCTCTCCTTCGACGTACGCCCCGGTGAAACGCTCGGCGTGGTCGGCGAGTCCGGCTGCGGCAAGTCGACGATGGGCCGGCTGATCACCCGGCTGCTCGAACCGACCGGCGGCCGCGTCGAGTTCGAGGGCACGGACATCACGCATCTGAACACCGCCCGGATGCGCCCGCTCCGCCGCGACGTCCAGATGATCTTCCAGGACCCGTACTCGTCGCTGAATCCGCGGCACACCATCGGCACGATCGTCGGCGCGCCCTTCAAGCTCCAGGGCGTCAAGCCCGAGGGCGGCGTGAAGAAGACCGTGCAGGAGATGCTGGAGCGGGTCGGGCTCAGCCCGGAGCACTACAACCGCTACCCGCACGAGTTCTCCGGCGGCCAGCGCCAGCGCATCGGCATCGCGCGGGCCCTGGCCCTGCGGCCCAAGCTGGTCGTGGCGGACGAGCCGGTCTCGGCCCTGGACGTCTCCATCCAGGCCCAGGTGGTCAACCTCCTGGACGACCTCCAGGACGAGCTCGGCCTCACGTACGTGATCATCGCGCACGACCTTTCGGTCATCCGGCACGTCTCGGACCGCATCGCGGTGATGTACCTCGGCAAGATCGTTGAGCTGGCGGACCGCAACGACCTCTACTCCACGCCGATGCACCCGTACACCAAGGCGCTGCTCTCCGCGGTCCCGGTGCCCGACCCCAAGCGGCGCGGCGTCAAGAGCGAGCGCATCCTGCTCCGCGGCGACGTCCCCTCGCCGATCGACCCGCCCAGCGGCTGCCGCTTCCACACGCGGTGCTGGAAGGCGACGGAGATCTGCAAGACGAAGGAGCCGCCGCTGACCGCGCTCGCCACCGGGCACCAGGTGGCGTGCCACCACCCGGAGAACGCGGAGGACCAGGCGCCGCAGGACACCAAGCTCCTCGCGGCGGCCAAGGAGGCGATCGAGGTGGTCTCGGTGGCGACCAAGGCGGACGAGACGGCGGCCGCCTCGGAGAAGTCCGCGGAGAAGCCGGCGGAGAAGGCGGCGGAGAAGCCCGCGGAGAAGCCCGCGAAGGTTTCGGGCAAGCAGGACTCGGCCGAGAAGTAGCGGTTACGGGGAGGGAGGGCGTGCGGGAGGCCGCGCGCCCTCCCTCCGCCGTGTGTCACTCCTCGGGTCCGGCAGGGAGGCCGGTCGGGCCGCAGTCAGGACACGGGTAAGAATGGCGCGTGCTCCAGGATCTGTTCACCCCCTCCGTCCAGCACGCGCTCGACATCGTGGGGATCTTCGTCTTCGCGATCTCCGGCGCGCTGCTCGCCGTGCGCAAGAACTTCGACGTCTTCGGCATCGCCGTCCTCGCCGAAGTCACCGCGCTGGGCGGAGGCCTCTTCCGAGACCTGGTCATCGGGGCGGTCCCGCCGGCCGCCTTCACCGACCTCGGCTACTTCATCACGCCGCTGTTCGCGGCCGCGCTGGTCTTCTTCCTGCACCCGGAGGTGGAGCGCACCCAGCTCGCGGTGAACGTCTTCGACGCGGCGGGCCTCGGCCTGTTCTGCGTGGCGGGCACGACCAAGGCGTACGACTACGGCCTCGGGCTCACCGCGTCGGCGACCCTGGGTCTGATGACGGCGGTGGGCGGCGGCGTGCTGCGCGACATCGTCGCCAACGAGGTGCCCTCGCTGGTCCGCTGGGACCGCGACCTGTACGCGGTGCCCGCCATCGTGGGCGCCACGATGGTCGCCCTGTGCATCCACTTCGAGCAGCTGACGGGGTTCACCAGCGGCCTCGCCGCCGTGACCGCGTTCACTCTGCGGCTGCTCGCGATCCGCTACCACTGGCGGGCACCGCGCGCCTGGAACCGCCGGTCCACGGCGATGGAGGCGGAGGTGGAGGAGACGCCGTGAAGCGCTCCGAGACCATGAAAAAAGGCGCTCCGAGACCGTGAAGCGCTCCGACGCCGGGCAGCGCCCGAGAAAAGCTACCGCTCAGTAGTTACATGTTGTACGTTGCTGCCATGGCAACGGCAGCATCCCTTCCCGCATCGGTGCCCGCACGCATCGGCGACAGCGAGTTCGACCGCGACACGGCGGTCACCCGCCGCGAGCCCGGCGTCTACGACACCGAGCTCTCCGCCGGCTGGACGATCATCAGCGCCGTCAACGGCGGTTATCTCCTCGCCGTCATAGGCCGCGCGCTCGCGGACGCCCTGCCGCACGCCGACCCCTTCACCATCTCGGCGCACTACCTCACCGCGTCGAGCCCCGGCCCCGCCGTGATCCGCACCGACGTGGTGCGCGGCGGCAGGTCGCTCTCCACCGGGCAGGCGTCCCTCTTCCAGTACGACGAGGAGGGCCGCGAGGTCGAGCGCATCCGCGTGCTCGCCTCGTACGGAGACCTCGACGCGCTCCCCGACGACGTCCGCACGACGGCCGAGCCGCCCGCCATTCCGCCGCTCGACCAGTGCTTCGGCGCGCAGGACGCGCCGGACCACCGCCCGGTGCCCGGCAGTTCGGCCATCGCCGACCGCCTCTTCCTCAAGCTCGACCCCGCCACGCTCGGCTGGGCGCTCGGGCAGCCGTCCGGCAAGGGCGAGATGCGGGCCTGGTTCGGGCTCGCCGACGGCCGCGACGCGGACCCGCTGTCCCTGCTGCTCGCCGTCGACGCGCTGCCGCCGACCGCCTTCGAGATGGGCCTCACCGGCTGGGTCCCGACCGTGGAGCTGACGGTCCACGTCCGCCACCGCCCCGCCCCCGGCCCGCTGCGCGTCGCGATCACCACGCGGAACCTGGCGGGCGGCTTCCTGGAGGAGGACGCCGAGGTCTGGGACAGCGAGGACCGTCTGGTGGCCCAGTCGCGCCAGCTGGCACGGGCCCGGCTGAGCTAGTTCCCGGAGAGGAACCTCGTCAGCTCGCCGGTGAGTTCGGCGGGCGCGTCCTCCTGGACGAGATGCCCCGCGCCCTCGATCAGGCGCAGCTCGGCGCCGGGGACGAGCTTCGCGAGCTCCTCGCCCTTGGCCGCGGGAATCCAGGTGTCCTGGGCGCCCCAGCAGATCAGTACGGGCAGCCGCAGCTCGCCGTACCGGCCCTGGATCTCGTCGGTGAACCGCTGGCCGTTCTGCTCGATCTGCCGGTAGAAGGCGGCTTGCCCCTCTGCCGTGCACCAGGGCTCGACGAGCCGGTCGAGCACGGCCGGACGCAGTCCGCGCCGGCTGGCCGATCCGACGTACTCGCGGACCAGTGCCCGGTGCAGCTCGGGCGGCAGCTGGGCGAACACGTCGGCGTTGGCGCCAAGGAGTCGGTACGTGGGGGAGCCCCAGGGGGCGAGCGCTACCGGGTCGACGAGGGCGAGACGTTCGTAACGGGCGCCGTGCAGCAGGTGTGCGCGCAGGGCGACGCAGCCGCCGAAGTCGTGCGCCACGACGGCCGGCCGGTCCAGGCCCCAGTGGCCGAGGAGTTCGGTGAGGACCCGGCCCTGCGCGGCGAGCGACACGTCCTGCCCGGCCCGCATCTCCGAGGCGCCGTACCCCGGCAGGTCCCACACGTACACGCGGTGGCCGCCGGAGAGCGCGCGGGCGATGCCGCGCCAGACGTACGACGAGAACGGCGTGCCGTGGACGAGGACGACGGGCGGGGCGTCGGCGGGGCCGAGGGCCGCCCAGCGGACGGTGCCGGTGGAGCTTTCGAAGGTCTGGTCGAGTGTCCAGGGGTCACGGTCCGGGGTGGCTGTCATGACCGTAAGGCTAGTAGCTCCTTACGGGGGAGTCGAGGGGTGTGTCAGCGGGGTGTGTCAGCGGGGTGTGTCAGCGGTCGTCGCGCCAGTGGCGGCGGCCCAGGCCCACCAGGCGCAGCTGCCGTCGGGCGACGTCGGCCGCCTGAGCCTCCGCCGCCGTCCCGGGTCCTGCGTCCAGGAACGCCGACGCGGTCATGACCATGTGGTCGACGTACATTCCGGCCAGCATCAGGAGATCGTCCTCGGTCCACTCCGACGTCGGCGCCTCCTGGGTGAACTGCTCCGCCACCTCCCGCGCGAACAGGGAGAGTTGGGCCCCGATCGCGTCCCGCACCGCCCGTACGCCGCCGTGCCGCTCGCGGGCGATGAAGCGGACGTGCGCGGGGTGCGTTCGGACGTAACCCGCTATCAGCTCGACCGTGCCCGCGATGCGTTCCTCGCCGTCGCCGGTGGCCGCCAGCATCGCGGTGAGCGTGGTGTGCAGGCTGCCGAACGCCTCCTCGACCAGGGCCACGCCCAGGTCGGCGGTGTCGCGGAAGTGCCGGTAGAAGGCGGTGGGCGCGACGCCCACGGCGCGCGTGACCTCGCGCAGGCCCAGGCTGCTGAGGCTCTGCTCGTCGAGCAGCTGGAGCGCCGCGTCGAGGAGTGCCTGCCGGGTCTTCTGCTTCTGGGCCTGCCGGACGCCGAGAGTGTGACTCATGCCATGCAGTTAACAACTGTTCTCCGAGTTTTGAAAGCCGGACACGGAGTACTCTGTAAGTCAGTGAACAGTTGTTACCACAAGCGTTCACCGAACCGAGAGGGATCACATGCTGTTCGTCGTCGCCGCTCTCATGCTGCTGGGTGTCGCCATGGGTTCCGTGGCGCACGCCCCGCTTCCGGTCACCCTCGTCGCCGCCGCCGTCATCGGCGTGTGGCTCGCGGTCTTCGCCCTTCGTGAGCGCCACGCGCGGCACCGCTGAGCCATCGCCCGGCGCCGCACACCCGCTCCGTACGACACCTCCACCTGTCAGGAGTCGCACCATGGACAGCACCGCAACCCGCACCCGCCCCGAGAACACGGCCCCGGCCCGCGCCGAGGAGCAGGCCCGCATCGAGGCCGAGGCCCGCGCCGAGGCCGAGGCCCGCGCCGAGGAGCCCCGCCCCACCGGGCGCCGGGACACCGAAGGCATGGCTGTGGCCTCCTTCGTCCTCGGACTGCTCGGACTGCTCGTCCTGAACCTCGTCCTCGGGCCCATCGCGATCGTCCTCGCGAGCATCGCCCTGTGGCGCGGCACCCCCCGCAGGGGTCGCGCGCTGCTCGGACTCGGGCTCGGCGTGGCCGACCTCGTCGTCCTCGCCGCGCTCGTCTCGATGGACGACACCGTGTCCTGGGGTATCGCAGGCTGATACCGCCGGGGCGGAGGGCGCCGCACGGCTCGTAGAATCGTGCGCACCATGGCCTACCTCGACCACGCAGCGACCACTCCGATGCTCCCGGAGGCGATCGCGGCGATGACCGCGCAGATCGCCGTCACCGGCAACGCCTCCTCGCTGCACGCGGCGGGGCGCCGAGCGCGACGCACCGTCGAGGAGGCCCGCGAGACGCTCGCCGAGTCACTCGGCGCCCGCCCCAGCGAGACCGTCTTCACCTCCGGCGGCACCGAGGCCGACAACCTCGCCGTGAAGGGCCTGTACTGGGCCCGCCGCGACGCGGAACCGGGCCGCACCCGCGTCCTGTCCAGCCCCGTCGAGCACCACGCCGTCCTCGACGCCGTGCACTGGCTCGGCGAACACGAGGGCGCCACCGTCGAGTACCTGCCCGTCGACCGGCACGGCCGCGTCCACCCCGACGCGCTGCGCGAGGCCATCGAGCGCGACCCCGACGACGTCGCCCTGGCCACCGTCATGTGGGCCAACAACGAGATCGGCACCATCCAGCCGATCCGCGAACTGGCCGATGTCGCCCAGGAGTTCGGCATCCCGCTGCACGCCGACGCCGTCCAGGCCTACGGTCAGATCCCCGTCGACTTCGCCGCCTCCGGGCTCGCCGCGATGACCGTTTCCAGTCACAAGATCGGCGGGCCCTACGGCATCGGCGCGCTGCTCCTCGGCCGCGAGTACAGCCCCGTGCCCGTCCTGCACGGCGGCGGCCAGGAGCGGCACGTGCGCTCGGGGACGCTGGACGTGCCCGCCATCGCCGCGTTCGCCGTCGCGGGCGAGCACGCCGCCGCGCACCGCGAGCGGTTCGCCGCCGGGATCGGGGCGCTCCGCGACGACCTGGTGACCGCCGTCCGCTCCGAGGTCCCCGAGGCGATCCTCGGCGGCGACCCCTCCCCGGCGGGCCGGCTGCCCGCCAACGCGCACTTCACCTTCCCCGGCTGCGAGGGCGACTCCCTCCTGCTGCTCCTGGACGCACAGGGCATCGAGTGCTCCACCGGCTCCGCCTGCACGGCCGGCATCGCCCAGCCCAGCCACGTCCTGCTCGCCACCGGCACCGACCCCGACCTGGCCCGCGGCACCCTGCGCTTCTCGCTCGGCCATACGTCGACGAAGGCGGACGTCGACGCGGTGGCGGCGGCGATCGGCCCGGCGGTGGAGCGGGCGCGGACGGCGGGACTCAGCTAGCCCTTCTTCTCCGTCTCCGGTTTCTCCGTCTCCGGTTTCTCCGTCTCCGGTCTCTCCGTCTTCGGCCTCTCCGGTCTGTCCCGCTCGGCCCGCACCAGGCGCAGATACCGGTCCCAGTCCCAGTGCGGGCCCGGGTCCGTGTGGTCCGTGCCCGGCACCTCCACGTGGCCCACGATGTGCTCGCGGTCCACCGGGATGTCGTACCGCCTGCAGATCCCGGCGGTGAGCCGCGCCGACGCCGCGTACATCGGTGCGGTGAACGACGACTTCTTGTCGACGAAGCCCTCGTGCTCGATGCCGATGCTGCGTTCGTTGTAGCTCTTGTTGCCCGCGTGGAACGCCACGTCCAGCTCGCGGATCATCTGCGCGATGTGCCCGTCCTTGCGGACCACGTAGTGCGCGGCGGCGCCGTGCCCCGGGTCCTTGAAGACGCGCAGCGCCGTCTGGTACCCGCCCTGGACGACGTGGATGACGACGCGGTCGATGCCGTAGTCGTCGGGGCGGTCCGCGCGGCGCCAGTTGTAGTCCGAGGCGGCTATCCACTGCACGCCCGGGGTGTCGACCTCACCCTCCTTGCGCTTCTTGACCACGCCGGGCAGCCGCCACCACAGCCTGCCGAGCTCGTCCCCGGCGAGCACGGCGGTGCCGACGGCCGCCGCGGCGCCGCCGATCAGCAGGGTGCGCCGGTTGATTCCCCGGCGCCCCGGCTTCTCCTGCTCTGCGTCCCCCATATGATCGTCAACGCTTACTCAGGGGCGTCCGGTTCCCATCGCCCCGTACCCTGTTAGAGCTATGACTTTGACCGAGACCCCGCAGCCTCAGACCTCGCAGCGTTCCCAGCGCCCCCTCCGCGTCCTGGCCGCCATGTCCGGAGGCGTGGACTCCGCCGTCGCCGCCGCCCGCGCCGCCGAGGCCGGGCACGACGTGACCGGAGTGCACCTCGCGCTCTCGGCGAACCCGCAGTCGTTCCGCACGGGCGCGCGGGGCTGCTGCACCATCGAGGACTCGCGCGACGCCCGCCGCGCCGCCGACGTCATCGGCATCCCGTTCTACGTGTGGGACCTCGCCGAGCGGTTCCGCGAGGACGTGGTCGAGGACTTCATCGCCGAGTACGAGGCGGGCCGCACCCCCAACCCGTGCCTGCGCTGCAACGAGAAGATCAAGTTCGCCGCGCTCCTCGACAAGGCGCTCGCCCTCGGCTTCGACGCGGTCGTCACCGGCCACTACGCGAAGGTGATCGTCCGCGAGGACGGCACGCGCGAGCTGCACCGCGCCTCGGACATGGCCAAGGACCAGAGCTACGTCCTGGGGGTCCTGGACGACCGCCAGCTCGCCCACGCGATGTTCCCCCTGGGTGACACGGTCACCACGAAGGAGGAGATCCGGGCGGAAGCCGAGGAGCGCGGCCTCGCCGTCGCCAAGAAGCCCGACAGCCACGACATCTGCTTCATCGCCGACGGCGACACCCAGGGCTTCCTCGCCTCCCGCCTCGGCAAGGCGGAGGGCGACATCGTGGACGAGTCCGGGGAGGTCCTCGGCACCCACGAAGGGGCGTTCGGCTACACCATCGGCCAGCGCAAGGGCCTCCGCATCGGCACCCCGGCCCCCGACGGCAAGCCGCGCTACGTCCTGGACATCTCCCCGGTGAACAACACGGTGACGGTCGGCCCGGCCGCGGCCCTGGACGTGACGGCCCTGACCGCCATCAAGCCCCGCTGGTGCGGCGTGGCCCCCTCCGGAGCGGGCACCTACACGGCGCAGCTGCGGGCCCACGGCGACGAGACCCCGGTCACCGCCGAGCTGATCGAAGGCTCGGAGCTACGGGTCACCTTCGACGAGCCCGTACGCGGCGTCGCCCCCGGCCAGGCCGTCGTGCTCTACGACGGCACACGCGTGGTCGGCTCGGCGACGATCGCCACTACGGAACGGGCGACGGCGGGCGTCTAAGGGGTCCGCCGCCGCAGGCTCCGTATCAGAGCCTCCAGCGCGGTCCGGTCCGCCGTCAGCACGTCGGCCGGGCTTTCGCTCTCGCGCAGAGCGACGCGGTCACTGCCGGTGGCGGCGACTTCGACGCAGTTGTTGCCCGAAGCCTCGGAGAACGATGACTTGATCCACTTCAACTCGGGCAAAACCAATACCCCTTACAGATCTCTGGCGATTTCGCGGATGGCGTCCCTCGACTCCTGGGGAGTCAACGCTACCTGTTCGACCGCGTCCAAGCGCTTGCGGAAGTTGGCCAGTTGCGTCGGGGAATCGAAGAACACGGCGCCGATCGGTGAATCCACCTGAACCGTGTCCAGGTGAGGGCTGGAGGCGGCGGCGTACAGCACAGAGTCTCCGGCCATGGGGAATGCGCCAACACGAAACGGGATCACCAGAAGCGTTACGTTGTCACGCTCGCTCTCTTCCAGGAGGCGGTTGAGCTGAGCTTTGGCCACACTCGGACCGCCGACCTGCATTCGGAGAGCCGATTCGTGGATCATGCCCAGGTACTGCACGGGTGGGTTCTTCGTGATCACGGTGTGGCGTCCCTGGCGTTGGGCGATGCGTAGTTCGACCTCAAGGCGGGGCATTGCCGGGATGAACAGGTCGAACAGGGCGCGCGCGTGCTCCTCGATCTGGAACATGCCGGGGAGGTGCGCGGTCTGCAGGGTGCGTAGGGACGTCGCGTGATGCTCCAACTCGGCGACATCCAGGAAGTCCGGGGGAATCTTGCCCCGGTACTCGTCCCACCAGCCGGTGCTCCTGCCGCCGGTCATGCTGGCCAAGGTGTCGACCAGCGTCGGGTCGTCGCACTCGTAGATGCTGGCGAGGCGACGCAATCGCTGCTCGCTGATGCCGAAACGGCCTGCCTCCATGTTGGAGATCGTGGTTCGGTCGGTTCCGAGGAGCTCCGCCGCCCTGGGGGCGGACTGCCCGGCCGCTTCTCGGAGCCTGCGCAGTTCGGCGCCGAAGCGACGTTGGCGCACTGTCGGGGTCGGCCGTGGTGCCATGCATTTTCTCCTTGTTCGCGCTCATAGTGCCGACCACGGGCATGGGCGTCCACCCGTTCGCGTTTTTCAACTCGTTGAAGTGAATCCGGTCTCACGGGTTGTAAGCCGTGCTCTATGGTGTGACTCAGGCCACTGCCCGGGCCCCGCGCCCAGCGGAAGCGCACTGATGTCCGCGCATCGGCAGGCACACCGCCCCGTGCGGCGCCCGGCACCCGTGGCTGACGTTCACGTCCCCGCTCCCAGGAGCGCCCCGCACCAATGGAGGTGCCGCGTGAGTTCACCCCTCGACGTGCAGCCCGAGGATTCCTCCTCCGAACCTGCTCCCGACCCCCTTCCCTTCACCGCCCCCTGGGCGTACGAGCTCCACTTCCCCTGCGACCCCCGCAGCCCGGGCATCGCCCGCCTCACCCTCCGCGCGGTCCTCGCGGCGCACCACCTCGCCGAACTCGCCGACCGTGCGGAGCTGTTGACCACGGAGCTCGCGACCAACTCCGTGCGGCACACCAAGGGCCCCGCCTCCGTGCGCCTGCACTGGCTCTGCCCCGTACTGCGGATCAGCGTGTGGGACATGAGCCCGGACCTGCCCTCGCTCGCCCCGCCCCCGCCGGTGGGCGTTCACGCGGACAGCGGCCGGGGCCTGGTGATCCTCGACACCGTGGCCGACCGCTGGGGCGGGTGCGCCATAGGAGAGGAGCCCTACGGGCCGGGCGGCAAGACCATGTGGTTCGAACTGAACCTCCGTCAGGCCCCACCGCCCGCCCTCGTGGCCTGATCGGCACGGCGGCCCGTAGGCGGCCAGGGGAGATGTCAGACCCTCTCGCGGCGGCCTCCGGGCTGTGGCCCCACACCGCCTAGCGGTACGCCGACGTCGTCCACGGACGCCTCGACGGTCAGTAAAGTAAGCATGGTGTGACCGAAGTTGATGGCCAGTCAACGCGTCGGAAGCCGCCGCGCTGGACGACCTGGGAAGCGCCCTGGTGGCATGCGGGCGTTTCAGGGAGGCGATCGACGCCCACAGCGCCGCGTTCGAGCTCTGCCACGAGATCGACGACCAGTACGGCATGGCCGGCGGGATGGGTCTTCTCGGCCATGCCCTCGACACGGCGCATCGATACGAGGAGGCCGCGCGCTTTTACGGCACAGCCGTGAACCTCTCTACCGTGCGCTCGGCGACCAGCGGAGGGAGGCGACAGTGCTGGGAGGGCTCGGCGGCGCCCTCAGGAAAGTCGGGTCGCCACGGCGAGGCATTCGCCGCCTACACCGCAGGCCTCGACCTTTGCCGTGAGATCGGTGACCGGCTGGGTGAGGCCGAGGCGCTCAACCGGCTCGGGCACGCCTCCATGGCGGTGCGGCGGACCGATGAAGCCGTGGACACCCACAAGATCTGCCGGGAGCGGGGCGAAGGGCGGCTGGAGGCAATGGCGTTGGGGAGCTTCGGCGAAGCACTGGTGAAAGTGTGCAGGCTCCAGGAGGCGGTTGACGCCTACACGGCGGCCGCCAGCCGCTGCCGTGCACTCGGTGACCGGAGCGGTGAGAGCAGGGCGATGAGCGGCCTCAGGCATGCGCAGGAGGCCGTTGCGGCATCAGCGAACGGGGGTGACACACCGACGCCGCCCCGGTAGGGGCGGGTTCGCAGATGCTCGGGCCACGCGGTGTGTCGTCGATGCGCCTGTTGCACACTGCTGCGTCGCAGCGGATCAGTCCCTGGGAGCCGGGGACAATCCGGCCGGTCGCCGGTCGCCGGTCGCCGGTCGCCGGTCGCCGGTCACCACGCATGGTCGGGACCGTCGGGCGGCAGGAGCTGCCGCAACGGCTCCGAGGGCGGGCGGTCCACTCGCGCGGGTAGCCGAGCGAAACCTCGTCGAAACGCACGCCGTCGTGCCACGTCGTGAGGGGGGTGTGCAGATGGCCGTAGACAACGGCATCGGACCCGAACCTCCGGTGCCAGTCCGCCTTCTGCGTGGTGCCGCATCGCTGGGGCGATCGGTCGGCAGTGCCGGGTCGCAGGCCGCGAGCCTGGCCTCAGTGACGGCAAGCCGGGAGCGGCACCACGCCTCTCTGCTCAGGTACGGATCAGGGTGCAGCAGGTGCTCGTCCGAGCAGACGAAGCCAGCCTCGTGGGCGATGACCAGCTCCTCCTGCACCGTCGGGGCGCTGGGCGGGCGAGACGAGTAGTCGTAGAACAGGAACAGCGGAGCGATCACGACGCCTTCATCTGGGCGGCAAGATGATCCGAAAGAAGGGCCCTAGGCCGACGTGAACTTCGCGCTGGTGAGCGGCGCCTGGTACGTCCACCCCAGCGACTCGTACAGGGCGCGTCCCTCGGGCGTGCCCGCGAGGACCGCCGTGCGGGCGCCTTCGGCTGCCGCCGCGTGCTGGAGCGTGCGCATCACCAGACCGCCGAGCCCCCTGCGCCGGTGGGCGGGGGCCGTCTCGACCTGATCGACGACCGCGGTCGCCCCGGTCGGCGCGATCTGCCCGCGTGCCGCGAGGGCGCCGTCGGGCGCGGTGACCAGTACCCGCGTGACCCCGCCGAGGGCCCAGGTGCGCAGCCGGTAGCCCTCCGGCGGCGGCGCGGGCCTCGGCGCGTCCGGCGTCAGCGGCAGCGACATCAGGCACCCCGGCTCCGGATCGGTCCACCAGCGGGGGCCCAGCCACGCGCGTACCACCTCCGGGTCCGCGAACGCCTTGAGCCAGACGCCGCCCCCGGTCACCTGCTCGGCCACCTTGCGGACGGCGTTCTCCTCGACGTCGTCGCCCACCGCCCCGAGGACGTGCCGGGTGACGTGGTCGAGATGGCCCACGTCGATGGTCCAGCCCCACGGCTCGGTGAGCGGCGGCGCGGCCCCGCGGGACACCACCCAGCCCTCCACCCAGGCCCGCACGAGGTCGTTCATGCCATCCCCCTGTAATAGTTGGTAGTCGTTAGAGACTATTACGCTATTGCGGAGACCACAACGGGGCCGAGCCGATCCTGGGTCGGTCAGGCGACGCGGAGCACGATCTTGCCCTGGGTGCGGCCCTGTTCGCCGCGCGCGTGGGCCTTCGCCGCGTCCTCCAGGGGGACGACCGTGTCGATCTCGACGCGGAGCTTCCCCTCGTCGATCAGGCGGGAGACCTCCAGGAGGCCCAGGCGGTCCGGCTCGACGATCGTCCAGCCGGTGTGCACGCCGAGCTCCGCCGCCCGTGCCGGGTCGGGGAGGCCGCCCGGGTCGGGCAGCGTCACCAGGTGGCCGCCGGGGCGGATGATCTCCAGGGAGCGCGCCCCGTACTCGCCGCCCACGCCGTCGAGGACCACGTCCACGTCGCTCACCGCCTCGGTGAAGTCCACGCGCGTGTAGTCGACGACCTCGTCCGCGCCGAGGCCGCGCAGGAAGTCGTGCTTCTCCTCGCGGGCCGTTCCGATCACGTACGCCCCTCGCGCCTTGGCGATCTGCACGGCCAGGTGGCCCACGCCGCCCGCCGCCGCGTGGATCAGCACCCGCTGTCCGGCGCGCAGTCCGGCCGTCTCGACCAGGCCCTGCCATGCGGTGAGCGCGGCGAGCGGCAGCGCGGCCGCCTCGATGTGGGTGATCCCCGCGGGCTTGGGGGCGAAGCGCCGGGCGGGCGCCGCCACGAACTCGGCGTAGCCGCCGGTCTGTTCGGGGAAGCGGGGCATGCCGAACACCGCGTCGCCGGGCTGGTAGAGGGTTACTCCGGGGCCCACTTCCTCGACGACGCCCGATACGTCGTAGCCGAGGATCGGGGTGTCGCCCCAGGTGCCGAAGGCGCCCTCCGCGCGGGTCTTCCAGTCGACCGGGTTGACGCCCGCCGCGTGCACCCGGACCAGGATCTCGGTCAGTCCCGGCTCGGGGCGGTCCACCTCCACGGGGACGAGGTTCTCGGGGGCGCCCCAGGCGCGGGGGCTGACGGCACGCATCTTCATGGTCTTCCGCTTTCTTCAGGAACTGCTCGGGGGACCAAGCGTGCGTCGGTGCCGCCGTCGGCAGTGCTGGCAGTTTGGCCATGATGTGACAGGATTCGGCCATGACTTACGGAGGCAGACGGCATCGGGTGGCGGTCCTCGCCCTGGACGGCGTGTACGCCTTCGAGCTGGGCATCCCGTCCCGGCTCTTCGGCGTCGCCGAGGGCCCCGGGCGCAAGCCGCTCTACGATGTCGTCGTCTGCACGGTGGACGGGCACCCGGTGCGCACGGACTCCGGGTTCACGGTGGCCGTCGAGCACGGCCCGGAGGTCCTGGGGGACGCCGACACCGTGGTGATCCCGCCGACCCGCCGCTTCGACAGGGGGATGGAGGGCGACGAGCTCCCGGAGGGTGCGGTCGCCGCCCTGGGGCGGATCAGGCCCGGCACCCGGATCGTCTCGTTCTGCAACGCCTCGTACATCCTCGCCGCCGTCGGCCTCCTCGACGGGCGCCCCGCGACGACGCACTGGCACGTCGCCGACGACTTCCAGAGGTCATTCCCCAGGATCAAGGTCGACGCGGACGTGCTCTTCGTGGACGACGGCGACGTCCTCACCGCGGCGGGGGTCGCGGCCGGCATCGACCTCTGCCTGCACGTGATACGCCGGGACCACGGCGCCGCCGTCGCCAACCACGTCGCGCGCGTGTGCGTCGTACCGCCGTGGCGCGACGGCGGGCAGGCGCAGTACATCGAGCGGCCCGTCCCCGAGCCCACGCTCGCCACGACGGCCGCCACGCGCGCGTGGGCCCTCGAACGGCTCCAGGAGCCGCTGCCCCTGGGCGAGCTCGCCGCCCACGCGCGCATGAGCCTGCGCACCTTCACGCGCCGCTTCCAGGAGGAGACCGGCATGTCCCCGGGCCGCTGGCTGACCGCCCAGCGCATCGAACTCGCCCGGCAGCTCCTGGAGTCGAGCGACCTGCCCGTGGACGTGGTCGCCCACCGCTCCGGGTTCGGCACCGGCAACTCCCTGCGCCAGCACATGCGTGCCGTGCTGGGCGTCTCACCGGTCGCCTACCGTCGGACGTTCACGGCTGCTCCGTGACCTCTGCGACCTCTGCTTCGTAGAAGACCTCTGCTTCGTAGAAGCAGAAGTGGTCCTTGATCTGGGCCACGTCCGGCTTCGGCTCCGGGTACGCCCACACCGTGTCCGGTGCGCCCGGCAGCGACCAGTAGAGGGCCGTGCCCTTGAACGGGCAGTACGTGTGGGTCTCCGACGGCGTCAGCAGGTCGGTGCGCACATCCTCCGGAGGGAGGTAGTGGCGTACGGGATAGCCCGTCTCGCGCAGCAGCAGCGGCCGGCGGCTCTCCGCCACGACCTGTCCGTCCGACACCACGCGTACGTGGTCCGTGCCCTGCTCGACGGTGATCCGGTGTCCCGCGGTCATGAGATGCCCTCCTCGACGAGTGCCTTCAGCAACGGAACGTACCGTGGGCGCATGAACATCTGCGTCTTCCTCTCCGCCGCCGACCTCGACGAGCGCTACACACGCCCGGCCCGCGAATTCGCCGAACTGCTCGGCAAGGGCGGCCACACGCTGGTGTGGGGCGGCTCCGAGAGCGGCCTGATGAAGGTCGTGGCGGACGGCGTGCACGAGACGGGAGGGCGCCTCGTCGGCGTCTCCGTGGACTTCCTCGCGGCCAGGGCCAGGCAGGTGACCGAGCCGCACGAGATGGTGATCGCGCGCGACCTCGCCGAGCGCAAGGCCCTCCTCCTGGAGAAGGCCGACGCGATCGTCATCATGGTGGGCGGCACCGGCACGCTCGACGAGGCCACCGAGATCCTGGAGCTGAAGAAGCACGGCAAGCACACCAAGCCGGTGGTCCTGCTGAACTCCGCCGGGTTCTACGACGGCCTCAAGGAGCAGTTCCGCCGCATGGAGGACGAGGGTTTCCTGCCCGTCCCGCTGACCGACCTCGTCTTCTTCGCCGAGGAGCCCGTCGGCGCCCTGGCCTACCTGGAGGAATCACAGGGCACCCAGTGATGCGAGCATGGCGGGTATGGCAACACATGTGATCACCGGGGCGGGCTCCGGCATCGGCGCGGCCGTCGCCCGCCGCCTCCACGCACGCGGCGACGACCTCGTCCTGCACGCGCGCGACGCGGGCCGCGCCAAGGAGCTCGCCGCCGAGTTCCCCGGCGCGAGCACCCTCGTAGGAGACCTCTCCGACCCCGACAAGCTGTCCTGGGCCTTCGGGCACCAGTCGCTGCCCTCGCGCGTGGACTCGCTGCTGCACATCGCGGGCGTCGTCGACCTCGGCCCGGTCGGCGAGCTCACTCCGAAGTCGTGGCGGCACCAGCTCAACGTCAACCTCATCGCCCCCGCCGAACTGACCCGCCACCTCCTGCCCCAACTCCGGGCCGCCCAGGGACACGTGGTGTTCGTCAACTCGGGCGCCGGCCTCACCGCCCACGCCGACTGGTCCGCGTACGCGGCCTCCAAGCACGGCCTGAAGGCCCTCGCCGACTCGCTCCGTCAGGAGGAGCACGGCAACGGCGTGCGTGTCACCTCCGTCTACCCCGGCCGCACGGCGAGCGCCATGCAGGTGAAGGTCCACCAGCAGGAGGGCAAGGAGTACGACCCGTCGCGCTTCATCGACCCCGAGTCGGTCGCCACGACGATCGTCATGGCCCTGGACCTGCCGCGCGACGCGGAGGTCAACGATCTGACGGTGCGGCCGGGACGATGAGCGACACCTTCACCTGGGGCCCCGCCACCGGCGTCGGGTCCATGCCCGGCGGGGACGCCCGCGAGGCCGCGAAGACCGTGACCGGCAGCTTCGAGGGGCCCGAGCAGGGCATCCCGTACCTTCCCGAGCTGCCCGCGCGGGGACCAGGCGCCGACATGATCGGCCGCACCGCTGGGCTCCTCGTCGACCTCTACGCGCGCGTGGAGCCCAGCGGCTGGCGCGTCGGAGACCGCCCCGGCCGCGACACCCGCCGCGCCAGGGCCTGGCTCGGCGAGGACCTCGACGCCCTGGAGGAGTTCACCCAGGGGTACGAGGGCCCGCTGAAGGTCCAGGCCGTCGGCCCCTGGACCCTCGCCGCCGCCCTGGAGCTGCGGAACGGCGAGGCCGCGCTCTCCGACCCCGGCGCCTGCCGCGACCTCGCGGGATCGCTCGCCGAGGGCCTGCGCGAGCACCTCGCGGACGTGCGCCGCAGGGTGCCGGGCGCGCAGGTGGTCCTGCAGCTCGACGAGCCCTCGCTCATCGCCGTGCTCCGCGGGCAGGTCAAGACCGCCAGCGAGTACCGCACCCACCGAGCCGTGGACCGGCAGGTCGTCGAGAGCACGCTGCGGGACGTGCTCGGCGTCCGAGGCGAAGGCGCCGCGGTCGTCCACTCCTGCGCGCCCGACGTGCCCTTCGCGCTGCTGCGCCGCGCCGGGGCCGACGCGATCTCGTTCGACTTCTCGTTGCTCACCGACCGTGACGACGAGGCGATCGGTGAGGCGGTCGAGGGCGGCACGAAGCTCTTCGCCGGTGTCGTGCCGGGCGTGGACGGCGGATTGTCAGACCCTGCCGGTAGCGTCATGGGTGTCAGGACGTTCTGGCGCAGGCTGGGGCTGAATCCGGGATCGCTCGCGGAGTCGGTCGTGGTCACTCCGTCGTGCGGACTCGCGGGCTCTTCTCCCGCGTACGCACGCGAGGTGCTCACCCACTGCGTCAAAGCGGCGCGATCGCTCGCGGATAACCCTGAGTAATTGGGTATGACGTAACGGGAGGACGAAACGGTGGCTGTCGAACAGCAAGGCTCTGTGCCCGCCGAGGCACGGGATCAGCATGCCCAGCTGGCCGAACAGATCGAGGAGCACCGCTTCCGGTACTACGTGAAGGACCAACCGGTCGTCAGCGACGCCGAGTTCGACAAACTCCTGCGTTCCCTCGAAGCCCTGGAGGACGAGCACCCGGAGCTGCGCACCCCGGACTCGCCGACCCAGAAGGTCTCCGGGTCGTACGAGACGGAGTTCACCGCGGTGGAGCACCGCGAGCGCATGCTCTCCCTGGACAACGCCTTCGACGACGAGGAACTGGCCGCCTGGGCCGACCGCGTCGCCAAGGAGGCCGGCACCCCGGACTTCCACCTCCTGTGCGAGCTGAAGATCGACGGCCTCGCGGTCAACCTCACGTACGAGGACGGGAAGCTCACCCGCGCCGCCACCAGGGGCGACGGCCGCACCGGCGAGGACATCACGCCGAACGTCCGCACCATCGCGGACATCCCCCAGCGCCTCAAGGGCGAGAACGTCCCCGCCCTCGTGGAGATCCGCGGCGAGGTCTTCTTCCCCATGGAGAAGTTCGAGGAGCTCAACGCCCGCCTGGTCGAGGCGGGCGACAAGCCCTTCGCCAACCCCCGCAACGCGGCGGCGGGTTCGCTGCGCCAGAAGGACCCGCGCGTCACCGCGAGTCGCCCGCTGCACATGGTGGTGCACGGCATCGGCGCCCGCGAGGGCTTCGACATCGACTGCCTCAGCCACGCCTATGACCTGCTGCGGGAGTGGGGCCTGCCCACCGCCAAGCACAACAAGGTGGTGGACGGCCTCGACGGCGTGCGCGACTTCATCACGTACTTCGGAGAGCACCGCCACTCCGTGGAGCACGAGATCGACGGCGTCGTCGTCAAGCTCGACGAGATCCCGCTCCAGGGCCGCCTCGGCTCCACCTCGCGCGCCCCGCGCTGGGCCATCGCCTGGAAGTACGCGCCCGAGGAGGTCAACACCAAGCTCATCAACATCCGCGTCGGCGTCGGCCGCACCGGCCGCGTCACGCCGTACGCCCAGGTGGAGCCCGTCACCGTCGCGGGCTCCGAGGTCGAGTTCGCGACCCTGCACAACCAGGAAGTGGTGAAGAAGAAGGGTGTCTTCATCGGCGACACGGTCGTCATCCGCAAGGCCGGTGACGTCATCCCGGAGATCCTCGGCCCCGTCGCGGACCTGCGGGACGGCACCGAGCGGGAGTTCGTGATGCCCGCCGAGTGCCCCGAGTGCGGCACGGCGCTGCGCCCCATGAAGGAGGGCGACATCGACCTCCGCTGCCCCAACGCCCAGTTGTGCCCGGCCCAGTTGCGTGAACGTCTCTTCTACCTCGCGGGCCGCAAGTCCCTGGACATCGAGAACTTCGGATACGTCGCGGCGGCCGCGCTGACCGGACCGCTGGAGCCCGCCGAGCCCCCGATCCTCGACGAGGGCGACATCTTCGACCTGAAGGTCGAGGAGCTGCTGCCCATCAAGTCGTACGTCCTGGACCAGGACTCCGGCCTGCCCAAGCGCGATCCCAAGACCGGCGAGGAGAAGGTCGTCACCTTCTTCGCCAACCAGCAGGGCGAGGCGAAGAAGAACACCCTCGCCATGCTGGAGAACATCGCGGCGGCCAAGGAACGCCCGCTCGCCCGCGTCCTCACGGGCCTCTCGATCCGGCACGTCGGCCCGGTGGCCGCCGAGGCGCTGGCCCGGGAGTTCCGCTCCATCGACCGCATCGATCAGGCCACCGAGAAGGAGCTGTCCGACGTGGCGGGCGTGGGCCCGACCATCGCGGCCTCCCTCAAACAGTGGTTCGCCGAGGAGTGGCACCGGGAGATCCTGCGCAAGTGGCGGGCTGCCGGGGTGCGCATGGAGGAGGAGTCGAGCGGCGAGGACGAAGGACCGCGCCCGCTCGCCGGCCTCACGGTGGTCGTCACCGGAACGCTGGAGCACCACACCCGGGATGGCGCGAAAGAGGCGCTGCAGAGCCAGGGCGCAAAGGTGACCGGTTCCGTTTCGAAGAAGACCTCATTCGTCGTCGTGGGCGACAACCCCGGATCCAAGTACGACAAGGCCATGCAGGTGAAGGTTCCGGTTCTCAACGAGGAAGGCTTCGCTGTCCTGCTCGAACAAGGACCGGACGCGGCAAGGGAAGTCGCGCTTCCGACCGAGGAGTAGCGGTTGAAGGCCACCCGTTCGGCGCATACCAGAGGCATACGGGTGGCCGGGTCGCATTCGGGCAACCGTAGCCGACCGCTGCCCGTGGAAGCCTTCTGCGGCCTACTGTTGAGGTGTGCGCCTGCCGTGCCCCGCTGCGAACGGGGCATCACCTGCTCATCAAGAGCTCGGAAGGGGGCATCCCCTGCTCGGCAAGGGTCCGGGAGAACTGCGTCTCCCCGCTCGCGCGGAGCACGGGGACGGTTTTTCGGACGCGGCCGACTCCTTGGCCGAGTCCGCGTGGCGTGGGCACCGCCGGCTGTGAGAGGGACGGGAATGGAACCGACCGAGAGCGCCGCCCCGGACTCACGGCTGCGCGCGCGCATGTGGCGCGCGCCGGGAGCCTGGTTGCGCGGCCGCCGGGATGTGACGACCACCGACCCGGGCACCGCGGCAGGACCCGCGGGCCCCGGCCCCGGAGCGCTGACCACCGCCGTCGAACCACGCGAACGGGCCTGGACCGCCGCACCGGACCGCACCGACAGCCCAGGACCCCTCACCGGCACGGCCGACCCCGCCGAGCAGGACCCCCGCGACCCCTGGCCGCTGCTGCCCGTCATGGTCGTCGCCGGCGCCGCCGTGCTGCTCGGCACCGGCTTCTTCCAGGCCCTCACCGGCCGCCACGCCCTGTTCCCCACCGGCGCCGCGGGCTGGTCGCTCGCCGTCCTCACCGGCCTCATCGTCGGCCACCTGGTCGCCCTCGGCCGCGACCGCTGGTGGGGCGGCACGGGCTCCGGCGGCGCGCTCACCGTCGCCGTCCTCCTGCTCTACGGCTGGGTGCCCGCCGGCATGGTCAGCCTCACCGTCGTCGTCCTGGTCGGCGTCGCGCGCAGGCACCGCTGGCGCCAGGGCCTGCTGCACGGCGCCGTCGACGTCCTCGGCATCGGCGCGGGCGCGCTCGCCCTGGCCGCCTTCGGCACGGCACCGAGCGCCGAATCGCCCTGGCTGCCCGAGACCTGGACCCTCTACACCGCACCCCAAGTCGCCCTGGTCGCCGTCGCGTACCTCGCCGTCACCCGCGTCCTGCTCTGGTACGTCCACGCGCCGCGCACCGGCGCCCTGCCCACCGTCACCCGCACCGCCCTCGTCAGGCAGGGCCTCCTCGGCATCGCCCTGCTCGGCATCGCCCCGCTGATCTGCGTGGTGGCGATCTCCCTGCCGATCCTGCTGCCCCTCTTCGCCATCCCGCTCGTCGCCCTCGACTCCACCCTCTGGATCGCCCGAGCCCGCGCCGAGGAGCAGCTGCGCGACCCGCTCACCGGACTGCCCAACCGGCAGTGGCTCCTGGAGCGGACCTGGACGGCCCTCGACGACGCCGAGCGGCTCGGAGCGCGATCCGCGTTAATGCTCATCGACATGGACCGCTTCCGGTCGGTCAACGACACCCTCGGCCACCTCGCGGGCGACCGGCTCCTGCTGCAGATCGCGGACCGGCTGCGGCTCGCCCTGCCGCGCGGCGCGGAGGCCGCACGGCTCGGCGGCGACGAGTTCGCCGTCCTGCTGCCGGTCGCCGACTCCACCACGTCGGCCACCCGCGTGGCCCGCCAGCTGGTCGCCGCGCTCGGCTCCCCGCTCGACCTGGACGGTCTGACCCTCGTCCTGGAGGCCAGCGCCGGCCTCGCCGTCTTCCCCGACCACGCGCTCGACGCGGAAGGCCTCCTGCGGCGGGCGGACGTCGCGATGTACCAGGCGAAGCGGGACCGCACCGGCGTCGAGGTGTACGAGTCCAAGCGCGACTCCAACACACCGGACAGGCTCGGCCTCCTCGGCGACCTGCGCAGGGCGCTCGACGCGGGCGACGTCGAACTGCACTACCAGCCCAAGGTCCGCTTCGACGGCAAGGTCGCGGGCCTGGAGGCGCTGGTCCGATGGGTGCACCCCGAGCGCGGCCGGGTGCCGCCCGACGAGTTCATCGCCATCGCCGAGTCGTCCGGCCTCATGCCGCACCTGACGGAGTACGTCCTGGAGACGGCGCTCGCCCAGGTCGCGAAGTGGCAGGCGATGGGACTCAAGGTCCCCGTCGCGGTGAACGTGTCGCCGCGCGACGTCCACACCCCCGGCTTCGCGGGCGCGGTCGCGGCGCGCCTCGCCCGGCACGGCGTCCCGCCGGGCGCGCTGCAGCTGGAGATAACCGAGCACGTCCTCCTGGAGGACCCGCAGCGGGCCGCCGACACATTGGCCGGCCTCACCGGCCACGGGGTCAAGATGTCCCTCGACGACTTCGGCACGGGGTACTCCTCCCTCGTCCACCTGCGCCGCCTCCCGGTCAGCGAGCTGAAGATCGACCGCTCCTTCGTGGCCCGCCTCGCCGTCGACAACGAGGACGCGGAGATCGTCCGCTGCACGGTGGACCTGGCCCACTCCCTCGGACTCCTCGTCGTCGCCGAGGGCGTCGAGGACGACGAGACGTGGGAGCGGCTGCGGGACCTCGGGTGCGACGCGGTCCAGGGCTGGCTCGTCGCCGCGGCGATGCCCGCCGAAGAGGCGACGGCGTGGCTGCGCGCCCGCGGCTCCCGCGGCTGGCGCCGCCCGGTGGACGTCGCGGCGGAGGCGAAGCTCGCGGAGAGCTCCGACGTGGGGCAGTCGTCGGGACACGTGGTGCAGTAAACACAGGGCGGCACAGGGCGTCGCGGAGCGGCGGGGCGGAAACCGTTTAACGGGCACCCCGCACCGACCCATAGGATTGCCCTCACAACCCGCACACTCACCCCTGAGGATCGCCGCATGCCTGGCATCACGCGCGAGGAGGTCGCCCACCTCGCCCGCCTTGCACGTCTGGAGCTGAAGGCCGAGGAGCTCGACCACTTCGCCGGACAGCTCGACGACATCATCGGCGCGGTCGCCCGCGTCTCGGAGGTCGCCGACCAAGACGTACCGCCGACCTCGCACCCGCTGCCGCTGACGAACGTCATGCGCGCGGACGAGGTCCGTCCGTCGCTCACCACCGAGCAGGCGCTCTCTGGCGCCCCGGCCCAGGAGCAGCAGCGTTTCAAGGTGCCGCAGATCCTGGGGGAGGACTGAAGATCATGACGGACATCATCAAGCTCACCGCCGCCGAGATCGCGTCGAGGATCGCCTCCGGCGAGCTCACCGCGGTCGAGGTCACCGAGGCCCACCTGGCCCGCATCGAAGCCGTCGACGAGAAGGTCCACGCCTTCCTGCACGTGGACCGCGAGGGCGCCCTCGCGCAGGCCCGCGCCGTCGACGAGAAGCGCGCCAGGGGCGAGAAGCTCGGCCCGCTGGCCGGCGTCCCGCTCGCGCTCAAGGACATCTTCACCACCGAGGGCGTGCCGACCACGGTCGGCTCGAAGATCCTCGAAGGCTGGATTCCGCCGTACGACGCGACCGTCACCAAGCGCCTGAAGGCCGCCGACGTCGTCATCCTCGGCAAGACCAACATGGACGAGTTCGCCATGGGGTCCTCCACCGAGAACAGCGCGTACGGCCCGACCGGCAACCCCTGGGACCTCACCCGCATCCCCGGCGGCTCCGGCGGCGGCTCCAGCGCCGCCCTCGCCGCCTACGAGGCCCCCCTCGCCATCGGCACCGACACCGGCGGCTCGATCCGCCAGCCCGCGGCCGTCACCGGCACGGTCGGCGTCAAGCCGACCTACGGCGGCGTCTCCCGGTACGGCATGGTCGCGTTCAGCTCCAGCCTCGACCAGGGCGGCCCCTGCGCCCGCACTGTCCTCGACGCCGCACTCCTGCACGAGGCCATCGCCGGGCACGACGAGCTCGACTCGACGTCCATCGACGCCCCGGTCCCGCCGGTCGTCGAGGCCGCGCGCAACGGCTCGGTCCAGGGCATGCGCGTCGGCGTCGTCAAGCAGTTCCGCGGCGAGGGCTACCAGGCCGGTGTCGTCCAGCGCTTCGACGAGTCCGTCGAGATGCTCAAGGGACTCGGCGCCGAGATCGTCGAGCTGGACTGCCCGACGTTCGACCTGGCGCTCTCCGCGTACTACCTGATCGCGCCCTCCGAGTGCTCCTCGAACCTCGCCCGCTTCGACGCCATGCGCTACGGCCTGCGCGTCGGCGACGACGGCACGAGGTCCGCCGAGGACGTCACCGCGCTGACCCGTGAGGCCGGCTTCGGCGACGAGGTCAAGCGCCGCGTCATCCTCGGTACGTACGCGCTCAGCTCCGGCTACTACGACGCGTACTACGGCAGCGCCCAGAAGGTCCGCACGCTCATCACCCGCGAGTTCGAGGCGGCCTTCGAGCAGGTCGACGTGATTGTCTCGCCGACGACGCCGACCACGGCGTTCCCGATCGGCGAGCGCGCCGACGACCCGATGGCGATGTACCTCGCCGACCTGTGCACCATCCCGACCAACCTGGCGGGCAACTCCGCCATGTCGCTGCCCTGCGGCCTCGCGCCGGAGGACGGCCTGCCCGTCGGACTGCAGATCATCGCCCCCGCCATGAAGGACGACCGGCTGTACAAGGTCGGTGCTGCCGTAGAGGCCGCCTTCGTGGAAAAGTGGGGACACCCGCTGCTTGAGGAGGCACCGTCGCTGTGAGTGCACTGAACAAGGCCAAGGGCTTCAAGAAGTCCAAGACCGGCACGTACCTGTCGATCGGCACCACCGCCTTCGGCGCCGTGAGCGTGCTCAAGCAGGCCAAGAAGGCCCGCTATGACCACGACACGCTCCGCCTCGTGGACGCCGTCGTCTCCGCTGCCGCCATCGCCACCGGCGTCGCGCTGCTCGTGCGCGAGCTCAAGCGCCTCGGCGACGACGACGTCCTGCTGGGCTGAGAGGGAAAGTTTCACCGTGACTGTCACTACTGACCTGGTGTCGTACGAGGAAGCCCTCGCGACGTACGACCCCGTCATGGGCCTCGAGGTCCATGTCGAGCTCGGCACCAAGACCAAGATGTTCTGCGGCTGCTCGACCGCGCTCAAGCAGGACGCGAACAGCCAGACCTGCCCCACCTGCCTCGGTCTGCCCGGCGCGCTGCCGGTCGTCAACGAGATCGGTGTCGAGTCCGCGATCAAGATCGGCCTCGCGCTGCACTGCGAGATCGCCGAGTGGTGCCGCTTCGCCCGGAAGAACTACTTCTATCCGGACATGCCGAAGAACTTCCAGACCTCGCAGTACGACGAGCCGATCGCCTTCAACGGCTATCTGGACGTCCAACTGGAGGACGGCGAGATCTTCCGCGTGGAGATCGAGCGCGCCCACATGGAGGAGGACACCGGCAAGTCGACGCACGTCGGTGGCGCGACGGGCCGTATCCACGGCGCCTCGCACTCCCTGCTCGACTACAACCGCGCCGGCATCCCGCTCATCGAGATCGTCACCAAGCCGATCGAGGGCGCCGGTGAGCGCGCTCCCGAGGTCGCCAAGGCGTACGTCGCGGAGCTGCGCGAGCTCATCAAGGCGCTCGGCGTCTCCGAGGCCCGCATGGACAAGGGCCAGATGCGCTGCGACGTGAACCTCTCGCTGCGCCCCAAGGGGCAGCAGGAGTTCGGCACGCGCAGCGAGACGAAGAACGTCAACTCGCTGCGCTCCGTGGAGCGCGCGGCGCGCTTCGAGATCCAGCGTCACGCGGCGGTCCTGAGCTCCGGCGGCACCATCGTGCAGGAGACCCGTCACTTCCACGAGGAGGACGGCTCCACGGCCTCCGGCCGCATCAAGGACAACGCCGAGGACTACCGGTACTTCCCGGAGCCCGACCTCGTCCCCGTCGCCCCGTCCCGTGAGTGGGTCGAGAAGCTGCGGGCCGGTCTGCCCGAGATGCCGCGCGTGCGCCGCAACCGCCTCCGTGAGGAGTGGGGGATCAGCGAGCACGACATGCAGTCGATCCTCAACGCGGGCGCGGTCGAGCCGATCGTCGCCACCGTCGAGGCGGGCGCCGACGCGGCGTCGGCCCGCAAGTGGTGGATGGGCGAGCTGGCCCGCAACGCCAACGAGTCGGGCCTGGCGCTCGAGGAGCTGTCCATCACCCCGGCGCAGGTGGCCCGGGTGACCGAGCTCGTCGCCGCCGGTGACCTGAACGACAAGCTGGCCCGCCAGGTCATCGAGGGTGTCCTGAAGGGCGAGGGCACGCCGGACGAGGTCGTCGAGAAGCGCGGCCTGAAGGTCGTCTCGGACGAGGGCGCGCTGACGGCCGCCGTCGACGAGGCCATCGCCGGCAACCCCGGCGTCGCGGACAAGATCCGCGGCGGCAAGGTCGCGGCCGCCGGCGCGCTGGTCGGCGCGGTCATGAAGGCCACCCGCGGCCAGGCCGACGCGGCCCGCGTCAAGGAGCTGATCCTGGAGAAGCTGGGCGTCAGCGAGGGCTGAGGTTCGCTTAGTCCTGCCGGGTGAGGGCGGCGCTCCCTTCGGGGGTGCCGCCCTCACTCATGCCCAAAGGCGCCGGAAACGGCTCGAAGAACATGTGCTCCAGCGGGTCCTGGTCCTTGCGCAGCCAGGGGAAGCCTTCGGCGGCCGGGCGGCCGCCGCGCAGCCAGTTCAGCAGCGTGGCGGTGAAGTCCGTGTCCAGTGGCGGTCCTTGGTCCGCGTGGCGGGGGTTGACGGCGACGCGCCACCGGTCGGGGTCGTCGCCCTCGGCGCACCAGCCGATCTGGTCCCCGTCGATGGTCGAGGCGACCGGCAGGAAGCCGCCGGGCTCGGGCCATGCGGGCAGCGGGTAGTACTCGGGGTGCGCTTCGCGCAGGATTCGGTAGCCCTCCAGCATCTCCTCGACGTCCTGGACGAGACCGAAGCGCCCGTCCAGGTCCAGGGGAGCGGTCATGTCGAGCCACCAACTCCAGTTCCCCGCGCCGTACGCCTGGGCCAGGGCCACGAAGTCCCCGGGAAGCCGTGTGCCGAGGCGGTCGAAGACCTGCTCCCACGTGCCGTTGCCCAGACGGGGCGTCAGCGGCGGCGGTATCAGCGCGGTGACCGCCGCCAGGCCATCGCCCTCGGTGAGAGCGGCGTGCTGGCGCGCGTCGACGTACGTGCCGCGGGGCGGCGGGGACCAGGGCGCGGCCCCGGCCAGCGGTGCCCAGGTGCGCACGCTCCCGCCGCCGCGGACGGCCGCCGACAGGACGTCCAGGAGCGGGACGTCGTACGACACCCAGGGCTCGGCCTCGCCGACCGCTATGGACGTGGTGAGGAGCACCACCGGCCACTCGTCCGGGTCCTTGGACACCGAGGTGTCCCAGAAGAGGTGGTCGCCCGATGCCGTGGCCGCGAAGGCGAGGAGGCCGCCCTCGTCGGGCAGGAAGCGGCGCCGCTCCCTGGTGAACATGCCTGGTCTGATCGCGGAGTGCCGGTGGGTCTCGACGACCCACGCCCCGTACTCGAACCGCCCGTCGGGGGAGACGCACGGGGTGTGCAGGCGGATGGACTCGGGGCCTTCGCCCACCTCCACCGGTCCGTACACCGACACCAGCGTCTTGTAGTCCCGGGGGAGCGTGACTTCGAGCCAGGTCTCCACCGCGGCCCAGTCGACGGCGGGCGCGACGTCGGCCGGCGGCCCGACCAGCTCCGTGAAGGCGGCGATGCGCTCGGTGAGATCCATGTGTCCGAGGATGACACCGGCCACTGACAACGCCGTCCGCCATGGACCTCCGGGGTGAACACTTGGACGTTCACCCCGACTTCGTCCCGCGGCCTTCACAAGGAAACCGGGCGTCACTAGCGTCCCCGCCGAACAGGTCAATGGATCAGCAGAGAACCATTGGATGTTGGCCAGGACTACTGGGAGGTCGCACGTGACTCCGGAGATTTCGCGCAGACGCCTGATGGCGATCGGCGGCGGCGCGCTCGGCGCCGCCGCCGTCGGCTCTTTCCTGCCGCCTTCGCTGCAGGAGGCGCTCGCGCAGGAGCCGCCGAAGGACGGCGGTCTCGACAAGATCGAGCACGTGGTGATCCTGATGCAGGAGAACCGGTCCTTCGACCACTACTTCGGCTCCCTGCGTGGAGTCCGCGGCTTCGGTGACCGCAACGCCATCCGGCTGCCCGGCGGGAAGACGGTCTTCGAGCAGCCGGCCGCGCTGCGCACGATCCTGCCCTTCCCCGTCCGGCAGGCCGCCGAGACGCAGAAGAAGGACCTCCAGTACATCGGCGCGCTCGACCACTCCTGGAGCGGCGGCGCCAAGGCGTGGCACGACGGGTGGATGGACGGCTGGATCACCGCCAAGACGGCGGCCACCATGGCGTACTACACGCGCGAGGACATCCCGCTGCACTACGAACTCGCCGACACGTTCACCGTCTGCGACGCCTACCACTCGTCCATCCACACCTCCACCAGCCCCAACCGCAACCACCTGTGGAGCGGAAAGACGGGTTACGAGGCGAACGGCAAGCGGGCCGTCGGCAACGACGCGTACAACGAGGGCACGCATCCCGGCTACGGCTGGGGGACGTACGCCGAGCGCCTGGAGAAGGCGGGCGTGAGCTGGCGTACGTACACGGAGTGGGAGAACTTCACCGACAACCAGATCGAGTTCTTCACCACCTTCAAGGCCATCGCCCGCAAGGCCCTGGCCAAGACGGGCCTCACCTTCATGGAGGCCTTCTACGCCAAGGTGCGCGACGCGAAGGACGAGGCCGAGCGCGCCAAGCTGCTCGCCACCCTGGAGGAGGGCGCCGCGACCCTCACCAGGAGCGAGCGGTCGCTCTTCGAACGCGGCCTGCGGCGCGTGCCGACCGGCAAGCTCGCCGAGGAGTTCGCCAAGGACGTCGCGGGCGGCAAGCTCGCGAAGGTCACCTACCTGGTGCCGTCCGCGGTGGACTCCGAGCACCCCAGCGTCTCCTCGCCCATCCACAGCGCGACCATCGTCTACAAGGTGCTCGACGCCCTCGCCTCCCACCCGGACGTCTGGCGCCGCACCGCCGTCTTCATCAACTACGACGAGAACGACGGCTTCTTCGACCACGTCCCGCCGCCCGTGCCCGGCGGCGACTCCGCAGAGGAGAAGGAGGAGCGCTGGGAGGGGAAGCCGACCGGCCTCGGCGCGCGCGTGCCGATGCTCGTCGTCTCCCCGTGGACGGTCGGCGGATACGTCTGCTCCGAAGTCTTCGACCACACCTCCGTAGTGCGCTTCCTGGAGAAGTGGACCGGCGTGCGGGAGCCCAACATCAGCGCCTGGCGCCGCAAGGTCACCGGCGACCTCACCGGCGCCTTCGACTTCCGGCGCGGCCACCGCAGGCCCGACCTCGACCAGCCGGGCGCCATCCCCGGCTTCAGCGGCCGCTGGGCCCCGCAGCCGCCCCTGAAGCAGACGATGCCGGTCCAGGAGCCGGGCACCCGTCGCGCCCGCCCGCTGCCCTATCAGCCCGACGCCGACGTGACGCCCGCCGAGGACGGCGCACTCACGGTGCGGCTGCGCAACGGCGGCAGCTCCAGCGCGCACTTCGCGCTCTACCCGTACGCCGGTGAGTTCACGATCCCGCTCCACCAGGACGTCGTGCGCAAGGGCTCCTGGACCGTGCCGGTGCCGGGGGGCACGTACGCCTTCACCGTCACCGGGCCGAACGGCTTCCGGCGCGAGTTCGAGGGCGCCAAGCCCGGCACGGACGGCAAGGACGGCCGGGGTGCCAAGGACGGCGGCGCGCGGCTCGCCTCGGCGGTCACCCGCCGCGAGCTCCACCTCACCCTGGCCAACCGGGGCCGCCACGACCTCGTCTTCACGGTGAAGCCGCTCGGCTACGTGGACGAGGACGACGTCAGGCGCCGCACGCGGACCGTCCGCGTCAAGGCGCGCAGCAGCCGTACGGTCGCCTGGCACACCGCCGACGAGCACGGGTGGTACGACGTCGAGGTGACCACCGACCGCGACACCGCCTTCCGCCGTCGCCTCATGGGCCACATAGAGAACGGCCGCGCGAGCGTCTCGGGCTGACCGCCCGAGCGTCTCGGGCCGGCCATCGGCGTGCACGGGTGCGCGGAGGTGCCCCTGGTGTCTCCGCGCACGCCTTGTGCTCTTGTGAGCATGGCCACGAAACGGACCAACGATCATCAAGGGCTGTCAAAGTGACTGCGGCGCTCATGTCGCCACTCATGCGTTCTTTGCGGGCTGTCCAGTTGATCGACTGTCGCTCCCGATGAAGATCCACGAACCATTCAGGGAGCCAGTCCGTGGCAGCACTCGCCCGGTGGTGCGTCAGGCACCGACTCGTCGTCGTCCTGCTGTGGCTCCTCACTCTCGGCGGCACAGCGGCGGCCGCCGCCGTCGCCGGATCCGCGTACTCGAACGACTACGAGGTCCCGGGAACCGAGTCGGGCCGCGCGACCCAGCTCCTCAACGAGAACTTCCACGGCCTCGGCGGCGACAGCGACACCGTCGTCTGGCACACCGCTCCCGGCACCACCGTCCGCGCCGCCGACGTCGAGCAGACGATGTCCGGCGCCCTCGACAGAATCGCCGGACTGCCCGCTGTGGCGTCCGTCGTCGGGCCGTACGACGGCAAGGACACCGGCCGGGTCAGCGCGGACGGCCGCACGGCGTACGCCACCGTCACCTTCCGCGAGCAGGCCGACGACATGGACAGGGCCGACGCCCAGGCCGTCGTCGACACCGCGAGGGCCGCAGGCTCCGACCGGCTGCAGGTCGAGCTCGGCGGCACCGCCATCGGGCTCACCGAGTCCAAGAGCGCCCAGGTCGCCGAGATCGTCGGGGTGGCCGTCGCCGCCGTCGTCCTCTTCCTCGCCTTCGGCTCGCTCGCCGCCTCCGCCCTGCCCATCGCCACCGCCCTGGTGTCCGTCGGCACGGCCTACGCGGGCATCGTGCTGCTGGGCCACGTGATGACCGTCGCCGACTTCGCGCCGATGCTCGGCACCCTGATCGGCCTCGGCGTCGGCATCGACTACGCCCTCTTCATCGTCACCCGGCACCGCAAGGGCCTGAAACGCGGCCTGTCCGTGGCCGACGCCGCCGAGCGCGCGGTCGCCACCACCGGGCGCGCCGTCGTCTTCGCGGGCGCCACCGTCTGCATCGCCCTGCTCGGCATGCTCATCCTGCGGCTCGGCTTCCTCAACGGCGTCGCCATCGCCGCCTCGCTGACCGTCGTCCTCACCGTCGCGGCCTCCGTGACCCTGCTGCCCGCGCTCCTCGGCCTGATCGGTCCGCGCGCCCTCAGCCGTCGCGAACGCCGCAGGATCGCCGCCCATGGTCCCGAACCGGAACTGCCGACCGGGCTCGCCGCCCGCTGGGCCGCCTTCGTGGAGCGCCACCCCAGGCTGCTCGGCGCCGTCGCCGTCCTCGTCATGGCCGTGCTCGCGCTGCCCACGCTCGGCCTGCACCTGGGCACCTCCGACCAGGGCAACAACCCGGCCAAGGCCACCACCCGCCAGGCGTACGACCTCTTGGCCGACGGTTTCGGGGCCGGTGTGAACGGGCCGCTCACCCTCGTCAGCGAGGTCTACGGAGCAGGCGACCGGATGGCCGTCGACGACCTCGCCACGACGCTGAGGTCGACCGAAGGTGTCGCCTCCGTGAGCCCGGCGACGTACGGGGACAACGGTCGCGCCGTCTTCCTCACCGTCGTCCCCGACTCCGCGCCCCAGTCCGAGAGGACCAGCGCACTTGTCGACCGACTGCGTGACGACGTCCTTCCCAAGGAGGAGGCCGACAGCTCCCTGGACGTGTCCGTCGGCGGCGTCACCGCGAGCTACGACGACTTCGCGGAGGTCATCGTCGGCAAGCTGCCGCTCTTCGTGGGCGTGGTCATCGGACTCGGCTGTGTCCTGCTCCTGCTGGCCTTCAGGTCCATCGGCATCCCCCTCAAGGCCGCCGCGATGAACGTCGCCGCCGTCGCCTCCGCGTTCGGGGTCGTCGTCGCGATCTTCCAGTGGGGCTGGGGGAGCGAACTGCTGGGACTCGGCAGGGCCGGGCCGATCGAGCCCTTCCTTCCGGTGATCATGGTGTCCGTCCTCTTCGGGCTCTCCATGGACTACCAGGTCTTCCTGGTCAGCCGCATGTACGAGGAGTGGCTGGAGACCGGCGACAACCGGCGAGCCGTCCGCGTCGGCCTCGCCGAGACCAGCCGCGTGATCAACTCCGCGGCAGTGATCATGATTTCGGTCTTCCTCGCCTTCGTCCTCAGCGGCGACCGGGTCATCGCGATGTTCGGCATCGCGCTCGCGGCGGCCGTCGCCCTCGACGCCTTCGTGCTGCGCACGCTGCTCGTGCCGGCCCTGATGCACCTGCTCGGCGGCGCCAACTGGTGGCTGCCGCGCCGGCTGGACCGCCTGCTGCCGCGCATCAGCATCGAGCCGCCCGAATGTCGTTCGAACACGCGTGGCGGACATGCGAAGATCCCCGGACAGCTGGACGTTGCCGAAGACGTGAGTGAGCTGAAGGAGCAGGATGTTCGCGATATCGCTGGCCGAGGGCGCTGAGCTGCGGCCGCTCGAACCGTGGCAGGCGCAGGAGTTCCTCGAGCACGTCGAGCGGGCGCGGGAGTACGCGGGGCCGTGGGTGCCCTTCACCGCCACCGTGCGGGACCTCGAATCCGCGCGGAAGCACCTCCAGACGTACGCGGACAAGCAGGCATCCGACACCGGACGCTTCTACGGCATCTGGCTGGACGGCACCCTCGTCGGCGGCGTCCTCTTCCGGATCTTCGACACGAGCGTCGACGGCTGCGAGATCGGCGTCTGGCTCGAACCGTCGGCGGCCGGGCGTGGCCTGGTCAACAAGGCATCCCGGATTCTCATCGACTGGGCCGTCGACCAGCGCGGCATGCACCGGATCGAGTGGCTGGTGTCCTCCCTCAACGACCGCAGCAAGGCGGCCGCCAAGCGGCTCGGCTTCACCAAGGACGGCGTGCTGCGGGAGAGCTTCCCCTGGCAGGGAGTGCGGCACGACATGGAGGTCTGGTCCGTCCTCGCCCCGGAGTGGCGAGCCGCGCGGGACGCGCGTTAAGAGAGCTCTCAGACTCCGTCCGTACGGTGCGGGGCATGGGTACTAAGACAGATGACGCGGCCGGTGCCAAAGGCACGGCCGGGACCGGGGCCGAGGCCGACGAAGTGACCGGGGCCGGGAAGCCGGACACGGTCGACGTCACGAAGTCCGACGCGGCCGACGCCGCCGGGCCCGAGGAAACCAACCCCGTGGTGGGGGACAAGGACGATGACGCGGCGGACGACGCGACGGCCGATACCGATGCCGATGCCGATGCCGATGCCGATGCCGACGTTGACGCCGACGACGAGGCGGATGCCGACGTGGCTCCCGCCAGGTCCACCGGCGTCGGCCAGGGCGCCGCGGCCGTCGTCTCCGCCGCACTCGGCGTGATCGGCCTCTCCGGAGGCTGGCTCGGCACGATCGCCGGGGCGCGCTCGAACATCATGGGACAGCTGGAGACCAAGCAGTCCGCGAGCGTCTCCGACCAGCTCCAGGCCATGTACGGCGACTCCTGGCAGGCCACCGCGCTGATCGCCGGCTTCTTCGCGGCCGCCGCGCTGGTCGTCGGCTTCTTGGTGCTGGTCAGGCCCGCGTTCGGCGCCCCCGGCAGGGAGCAGGCGCCGTGGATCAAGTCCGTGGCGTGGGCGGGCGTCGCGCTCGGCGTGATCGGACTGATCCTCGCCGTCGCCAAGTACTCCGACCTGCTGCTCGGACTGCCGTCGGCACCTTCCTGAGCCTCCGGTCCGGCGCACGTAAGGCAGGGGCGGGGCAGGGGCTAAGGCCCCTGCCCCGCCCCTCGTCGTACCTAAGGCCCCCCGGCCCCCAAGAGATGCGGCACCCGCCCGATGTGGGCGACCCCCCTGGGAGAAGAAAGTGGAGACATCGCAGGGAACGACCCCGGCGATACCACCGACAACCCGAGGGGCACGAGATGTTCGAGTACGAGATGCACCAGATGCGCGCCGCCGAGCTGAGCCGCGAGGCCGACCGCCACCGCCTGCTCGGCGAGGCCCGCAAGATCCGTGCCGCCGCCCGCCGTTCGGCCCGCCACGAAGCCGAGGGGCGGGTGAGTACGACGCTCTGGAGAAGCCGCTTCACACGGGACAGGCTCCGCTTCACACGGGCCGCCTGAGACGGCCGCTCGAGAGCTCACAGTGCACTGTGCGATGCTCACGGCTGTGGAGACCAGGTCCGTGAGCCCGGTGTTCATCGGCCGCGCCGATGAACTGGGCGTACTGAACGAAGCGCTCGCCCGCGCCACGGGCACCCCGCTCGAAGGAGCCGGGGCCCCCGGCCCGGGCGAGCCGCAGGCGTTGCTGCTCGGCGGCGAGGCGGGGGTCGGCAAGACCCGCCTCGTCGAGGAGTTCGCCGCGGCCGCCGAGGAGCAGGGCGCCGTCGTCGCGGTCGGCGGCTGCGTGGAGATCGGCGCCGACGGCCTGCCGTTCGCCCCCTTCTCCACCGCGCTGCGCTCACTGCGCCGCCGGCTCCCCGACGAACTGGCCGCCGCGGCCGAGGGACAGGAGGAGGAACTCGCCAGGCTGCTGCCCGAACTCGCAGGACCCGCACCGCACGGGCACGCACCCGGCGGCCGGTCCGACGAGGGCACGGCCCGCCTCTTCGAACTCACCGCACGCCTCCTGGAACGCCTCTCCCGCGACCGCACCGTCGTCGTCGCCCTGGAGGACCTGCACTGGGCCGACGCCTCGACCCGACACCTCCTCGCCTATCTCTTCCGCACGCTGCGCGGCGGCCGCCTCGTCCTCCTCGCCACCTACCGCGCCGACGACATCCACCGCCGCCACCCGCTGCGCCCCCTCCTCGCCGAACTGGACCGGCTGCGCACGGTGCGCCGCGTCGAGCTGAGCCGCTTCAGCAAGGACGAAGTCGCCCGCCAGATGGCCGGGATACTCGCCACCGAACCCGAACGGGCCCTGGTCGACGACATATTCGACCGCTCCGACGGCAACGCCTTTTTCGTCGAGGAGCTCGCCGTCGCCTCCCACGGCAACAGCTGCGCGGGCCTCACGGACTCCCTGCGCGACCTGCTCCTCGTCCGCGTGGAGGAGCTGCCCGAGGACACCCAGCGGGTGGCGCGGATCGTCGCCGAGGGCGGCTCCACCGTCGAGTACGAACTGCTCGCCGAGGTCGCCGGACTCGACGAGGACGACCTCATCGAGGCGCTGCGGGCCGCCGTCGGCGCCAACATCCTGCTCGCGTCCCCGGACGGCGACGGCTACCGCTTCCGGCACTCCCTGGTCCGCGAGGCGGTCAGCGACGACTTGCTCCCCGGCGAGCGCTCCCGCATCAACCGCCGCTTCGCCGAGGCCCTGGAGGCCGACCCCTCGCTCGTCGCCGCCGACCAGCGCGCCGCCCGCCTCGCCACCTACTGGTACTACGCGCACGACGCGGCCAAGGCCCTGCCCGCCGTCCTCGGCGCCTCCGTCCAGGCCCGCCACCGGCACGCCTACGCCGAACAACTGCGCCTCCTGGAACGGGCGATGGAACTGTGGGACGACGCCCCCGAGTCCGTACGCGAAGAGCTGCGCCCCGCCGACTACGTGGAGGGCTACCCTCCCCCACTGCCTGAAGGGCGTGGGGGGACCCCCAGCGGCTGCGAGCCCGCCACCGCCCCGCTGCGCTATCTGGACCTGATGGCCGAGGCCACGGTCGCCGGACGCCTCTGCGGCGAACGCGAACGCTCCCTGAAGATCACCAAGCGCGCGCTGCGACTCCTCGAAGGCGAGAACGACCCCCACCGCGCCGCCTGGTTCTGGGTGGCCCGCTCCCGGCTCGTCTCCACCCTCGGCCGCGGCGACGGCTGGACGGAGATCGCCAAGGCCGAGGAGCTGATGCGCGGCCTGCCGCCCTCCGAGGTGCACGCCGACGTCCTCGTCCACCGCGCCTCCTGGGGCATGCTGCACGACCCGGGCCCCGAGACCCTCGCCGCCGCCGAACGCGCCGTCGAGTACGCCCGCATGGTCAAGGCCGACACCATCGAGCTCAACGCCCGCCTCACCCGCGGCGCCCTCCTCATCGAAGCGGGCGACCCCGAGGCGGGCCTCACCGAGATGTACGAGGTCAGGGACCGCGTCGTCCGGGACGCCCTGGTCACCAACCTCAGCCGGGTCCACATCAACCTGCCCTCCTCCCTCGAAGGCGTCGGCCGCTCCGCCGAAGCCGTACGGGTCGGGATGGAGGGCATCGAGTTCTGCCGGAAGTACGGCCTGGTGGACACCGAGGGCTGGGTCTGGGCCAACGTCGCCGAGTCCCTCATCTCCCTCGGCCGCTGGGACGAGGCGGCCGACGCCGTCGCCCGCACCCAACGCTGCGTGCAGAGTTCAAAGCCCCGCGTCTCGGCCGCCGAACGATCCGCGCGCATGGCGCTGTACCGCGGCGAGTACGCCGCTGCCGCCCGCCACATGCACACCGCCCACCAGCACCTCGGCACCCACGATCCGCAGCCGCAGTACCTCCTCGTCCTCATCCGCATCGCCCTCGGTCTCGCCGCCGCCGATGGCCGCATCCTCGACGGCCGCGCCGAGGTCGAACGCGGACTCGCCGACGGCCTCCCCTTCGGCACCTACAAGTACTGCTGGCCCCTGCTGCTCGCCGCCGCCTCGATGGAGGCCGACGCCCGCGGCCTGCCCGCCGCCGAGCAGGGCCGCCCCGCCGCCCTCGCACGCATCCGCGGCGCCACCAAGTCCCTGGCCACCCCCATCCCGCTCTGGCGCGCCTACGACGAATGGACCCGCGCCGAACTCGCGCGCGCCGAGGGCCGCGACCGCCCCGCCGACTGGATCACCGTCGTCACCACCCTCGAACCCCTCGACCGCCCCTACGACCTCGCCCAGGCCCGCCTTCGCCTGGCCGAGTCCCTCCTCGCCCCGGACACCACCGACCGGGACCGCGCCGCGCAACTGCTGCGGGAGGCCGGGGAAGTGGCCGACCGGCTGGGCGCCCGGCCGCTCTCCGACGCCATCACCGGACTGGCCCGGCGCGCCCGCCTCTCCCTGAACCCCGCCGAGACCGCCCGCACCCCCGCCGCCCCGGCCCACCCCGCCGAGGCGCTGGGCCTGACCAGCCGGGAGCGGGACGTCCTGCGGCTCGTCGCGGTGGGCCGCAGCAACCGCCAGATCGCCGAGGAGCTCTTCATCTCCCCGAAGACCGCGAGCGTCCACGTCTCCAACATCCTCGCCAAGCTGTCCGTCACCGGCCGTGGCGAGGCCGCCGCGCTCGCCCACCGGCTACGGCTGTTCCCCACCGCGGACGAAACCGCCGACGAGACCGCCGACGAGCAGGTCGTGCAGCGCTGACCTGCACGTTTCCGCTCAGGGCCCGTTTCGGGCGGCCTCGCTTACGCTTGACTGAGGATCTCTGCCCCTGGGAGGCGCAGTGTTCAACGCGATCGAGGCCCTGTTCGCGCCGGGGCGCAAGCACACCGACGACGAGCAGAAGCGCCTGGAGATGACCCGCGTCGACCTCGCCGACGGTGACCCGGGGCGCGGCCCGATAGACCTGACCTCGGGCAAGGTGGTCGTACGCCCACCCGTCCCGTCGCCCCGCGGTGACGGCGACGAGGACGAAAACGATGCGCCGGACTCCGAGGAGATTCCCCGCCTCGACGAGCCGGGCCGCTGAGCTACTTCACCCGCACCTCGAGGATCTTGTCGTCCCCCTTCTCCGGCGTGCCCCGCGAGTCCGTCTCATTGGTGACCAGCCACAGCTTGTCGCCGCCCGCCGCGACCACCGTGCGCAGACGCCCGTGCTCGCCCTTGAGGAACGCCTGCGGCTCCGGTTCGCCGTCCACGCCCCGCACCGGGACGCGCCACAGCCGCTCACCGCGCAGACCCGCCATCCAGACCGAGCCCTCGGCATAGGCCACACCGCTCGGTGAGGCCTCGGAGGTCTTCCACTGGGCGACCGGGTCCCGGAACCCCTCCTTGCTCTCCTTGCCCTCGACCTCCGGCCAGCCGTAGTTTCCGCCGGCCGTGATCTCGTTCAGCTCGTCCCAGGTGTCCTGGCCGAACTCCGAGGCCCACAGCCGCTTCTGCTCGTCCCAGGCCAGGCCCTGCACATTGCGGTGACCGAGGGAGTAGACGGCGGAGTCGCCGGAGGGATTGCCGGGGGCCGGCTCGCCGTCCGGGGTGAGGCGGAGGATCTTGCCGCCCAGGGACTTCTTGTCCTGCGCGAGGTCCGTCTCACCCGTTTCCCCCGCACCCGCGTACAGCATCTTGTCCGGTCCGAAGGCGATCCGGCCACCGTTGTGGATCATGCCCTTCGGGATGCCCTTGAAGACCGTGTCGGGAGCGCCCAACTGCTCGCCCGAGGGCTTCTTCTCGTCGTACAGCATGCGGGCGATGCGGTTGTCGGACTCCGTCGTGAAGTACGCGTACACCATATGGTCCGATGCGTACGAAGGAGAGAGCGCGAGCCCCATCAGGCCGCCCTCGCCGCCGGGGGAGACGCCCGGCACCGAGCCGAGCTCCGTCTTCTTGCCCGTCTTCCCGTCGACGCGGGTGATCGTCCCCTCGTCGCGCGAGGACACCAGCAGATCACCGCCGGGCAGCGGCGCGAGGCCCCAGGGGGACTTGAGGCCCGTGGCGAGAGTGCGGGTGACCTTCGCGGAGCCCTTCTCGGGCGGGGCCTCGGCGCCCGCCTTTCCGGTGGGGGACTGGCTGGACGTCTCCCGCTTCGGCGGGCTCTCGCGGCGGTCCGGCTCGTCGTCGCCGGACGAGCACCCGGCCGCGAACACGAGGGAGGCAGCGGCCATCACGGCCGTAACAGCAGGTCGTTGCACGATCAGTGTCCCTTCGACGCAGCGCTTCCCCTGTTCATACACCGCTCGCGCCGCTCAGGTTCCCGAACCACCACTACGAGACCGCGGGCCCGGAGCCGTCCCGGTGACGGCGGGGCAGCGGCTCAGTCCCACGACCCCTGCGCGGCAGGCAGCGCCGCGATCTCCGCCAGGTCCGCCTCCGTCAGCCGCACCGCGGCCGCCCCGGCGTTCTCGACCGCCCAGCGCTCCCGCTTGGCACCGGGCACCGGCACCACGTGCCGGCCCTGCGCGAGGACCCACGCCAGCGCGACCTGCGCCGGCGTCGCCCCGTGCCGCTCGGCCACCCGGCGCAGCCCCACCACCAGCGGCTGGTTGGCCGCCATCATCTCGGCGGTGAAGCGCGGGTGGCGGGCCCGCAGGTCGTCCGGTTCGAAACCCTGGCCGGGCTTCAGCGTGCCCGTGAGGAAACCGTTCCCCAGCGGCATCGCGGCGAGCAGCCCGACTCCGCGCGCCACACACCACGGCAGCAGCGCGTCGAGCGCCTCCGGCGACCACACCGACAGCTCGGCCTGCACCGCGCTCACCGGAAAGACCTGCTGCACCCGCTCCAGCTGGCTGATCGTCGCGTCGTGCAGACCCGGCCCCGGCCGCCCCGGCGCAGACCGCCGACGAGCGCGCGCCCCCACCGCGCACAGACCCAGCGCTCGCACCTTCCCCGCGGCCACGAGGTCGGCCATCGCGCCCCAGGTCTCCTCTATGGGCACCTCGGGGTCGGCGCGGTGCAGCTGATAGAGGTCTATGGTCTCCGTCTGCAGCCGCCGCAGCGATGCGTCGCAGGCCCGTCTCACATAGCCGGGGCGGCCGTTGGCGACGATGTGCTGCTCGCCCACGAGCAGCCCGCACTTCGTCGACACGAACGCCTCCGCGCGCCGCTCCCTCAGCACCCTGCCGATCAACAGCTCATTGGTGAAGGGCCCGTACATGTCCGCCGTCTCCAGCAGCAGCCCCCCGCCGCCCCCGGCCGCGCCGACGGCGTCCAGTGCCGCGTGCACGGTGCGCAACGACGCGTCGCCGCGCTGCCGCGAGCCGGTGTACGCCCAGCTCATCGGCATGCAGCCGAGTCCGACGGCGCCCACTTCGAGCGCCCCCGCGCCGATCGTCCTGCGCTCCACCTGGCCGTACCCTCCCACTCCTGGTTCGGAGATCATCCAAACTAACCGCTGCGCCCGCGGCCCCGACCGCTGCCCTCCCGAGCCCCGCGCGCGCCGGCGCGCACTAGCCTCCAGGCCATGACGACAGATGTATGGCTCCCGTTTGACGCGCACGAGATCCAAGGGCTGCCCGAGGCCTCCGAAGCGGGCCTCACCTACCGCTTCTGGGACGGGGGCCCGGAGTTCCCCGCGGACCCGGCCGACTGCGCCTTCTATGCGGTGCCCTATATGAAGGGCACCGAGATCGCCGTACGCCCCTTGCCCGCGATGACGGCCGTGCGCGTCGTACAGACACTGACCGCGGGGATCGACCACGTGGAACCGGGGATCAAGTTCCTCGCGCCCGGCGTACGCCTGTGCAACGCCCGCGGTGTGCACGAGGCGAGCACCGCCGAGCTCGCGCTCACCCTGACCCTCGCCTCGCTGCGCGGCATCCCGCGCTTCGTGGAGGGACAGCGGAAAGAGGAGTGGCGGTCCGGGTTCTATCCGGCGCTCGCGGACAAGTCCGTGCTCATCGTGGGCTACGGATCGATCGGGTCCGCCATCGAGGACAGGCTCACCCCCTTCGAATGCGCGCGGGTGGCGCGCGTCGCGCGCTCTGCCCGTGCCACGGAGCGCGGTCCCGTGCATCCGCTCGCCGACCTGCCCTCCCTGCTGCCCGAAGCGGACGTCGTCATCCTCTCGACGCCGCTCACCGAGACCACCCGCGGGCTGGTGGGCGCCGACTTCCTGGCCCGCATGAAGGACGGCGCGCTGCTCGTGAACGTCGCCCGCGGCCCCGTCGTCGACACCAAGGCGCTCCTCGCCGAACTGGAGTCCGGACGTCTCACCGCCGCCCTCGACGTGACCGATCCGGAACCGCTGCCCGCAGGTCACCCCCTGTGGCACGCTCCAGGGGCATTTGTCAGCCCGCACGTGGGCGGCTCCACGTCGGCGTTCCGGCCCCGCGCCCAGCGTCTGCTGGCCGCACAAGTGGCCAAGTACGTGGCCGGACAGCCGCTCGACAACGTGGTGCTGACAACGGGCAGTTGATCGTCCCGCAGCGATGTGCGCACGCTCCGCGCCCGACCGTGTGCGCCATGTGTTCGCTTTCCCGTCGACAGTCACGGAGCGTAGAGGAGCTATGTCCCTGAGTGACGAGTCTGGTGTATCGTCCCGACAGGGGATGCGCCGTGGACCGTTCGGCGCCGGGGATTGAGACATCAGACTGCGAGGGGGGCGACGGGCGATGTACGGCCTATGGGCGAACGATCCGACGCGACGGGACCGCAGCCGGCGCCTCTGGCGCGCACCGGCCCGCAGACGCAGGCGAGCCGGGAGCCGCACGAGCGGCCGCCGCCGCACGCCCCAGCGCCCCTGTCGGCCCGGCCGACGCGCGCGCCGGGCGGACACGGGGGCGGCGCGGACGAGGGCGGCCCGGTGAGTGCCCGCCCGACCTCGACCCCCGTCCTCGACGGAGGGGTGGTGGCGCTGTCGCCCAGGTTGTCGCTGGTGCGGCGCCCGCTGCCCGGTGGCCGCGGCATCTTCTCCCAGCTGGTGCTCCTGCTGCTCTGCGGGGGGTACGCCACCGGTTCGGCGCTCGGCTGGGGATCGGACCGACTCGCCCTGATCATGGGCGACTTCGGGCTGAGCATCGCGGCCGCGGCAGCCGCGATCTCCTGCTTCCGCTACTCCCGCACCCGCCGCAGCCGCTTTCGACCCGCATGGCTGCTCTTCGCGGTCTCCTCCGCGATGGCGGCCTGTGGGAACGGGGTCTGGGGCTGGTACGAGGTCGTACTCGGGCAGAAAGTACCGCCCGGCCCCGGCCTCGACGACCTCTTCTTCCTCTGCTTCGCCCCGCCGGCCATCATCGGACTGCTCGTGCTCGCCAAGCGCCCGGTGACGAAGGCGGGTTGGGGCTGCCTGGCCCTCGACTCGTGGCTCATCGGGGGCTCGCTCCTCACGCTCACCTGGAGCCTGGCGCTCGCGCACAACACGCAGTTCGAGGGGCAGAGCGCCGTGTACGCCGCGCTCTCCCTCGCCTACCCGCTTCTCGACATCGCGCTGGTCAGCATGGTCCTGGCGCTGCACTTCAGACGGTCGTCCGCCAACCGCTCGGCGGTGAACACCGCGATCGGCGCGCTCGCCCTGACAGTGATGTGCGACGCGCTGTTCACCTCGCCACTGCTGCACACCAGTTACCGCTCCGGCCAGATGCTGGACGCCGGTTGGTTCGCGGGCTCGCTGCTCCTCGCGTACGCCCCATGGGCCGCGCCCTGGCATGTGCACGGAGCGCGCGGGACAGGCCCCGCGCGCGTGCAGTACGACAGCGGGCCAGAGGAGCCGCGGGCCGCGGGCACCCGTCCGATCGCCGGATCGCTGGCCGCCCTCACGCCGTACCTGGCCGCAGCCGTCTGCACGCTGGGCATCCTCTACAACGTACTGAACGGCCGCAGTGTCGACCGCGTCGTGCTCTTCACCGCCGGCACCGTGGTGCTCGCCCTCGTGGTGCGCCAGGGCATCATGCTCCTGGACAACATCACGCTCACCCAGGAACTGGCCCAGAAGGAGAACCACTTCAGGTCCCTGGTCCAGGGCTCCAGCGACGTCATCATGATCGCCGCCCCGAACGGCATCCTGCGGTACGTGAGCCCGGCCGCCGCCGGGGTCTACGGCCGCGACGCCGAAGAGCTCGTCGGCTCCGAACTCGCCTCGCTCATGCACCCGGAGGACCTGGGCCGGGTCGTCCACGAGGTCCGCAGATTCCTCGCGGCCAACCCCGTGGAAGAGCCCACCACCCGCATCGAGTGCCGCTTCAAGTCCGGCGACGGCGACTGGCTGAACGTGGAATCCACCGTCAACCGCCACCAGGGCGGCCTCATCTTCAACAGCAGAGACGTGACCGAACGGGTCCGCCTCCAGGCCCAGTTGCAGCACAACGCCGAACACGACCCGCTCACCGACCTGCCCAACCGCGCCCTGTTCACCCGGCGCGTGAGCCAGGCACTGACCGGCCGCAGAGTGACCGACCGCGGCACGGCCGTGCTCTTCATCGACCTCGACGGCTTCAAGGCCGTCAACGACACCATCGGACACCAGGCCGGGGACGAGCTCCTCATCCAGGCCGCGCGCAGACTTCAGGAGGCGGTGCGTTCGGGCGACACCGCCTCCCGGCTCGGCGGCGATGAGTTCGCGGCCCTCATCGTCGGCGACGGGACCCGGGACCAGGCCGCGAGAGAACGGCACATCTATGAGCTCGCCGACCGGCTGAGAATCACCCTGTCCCAGCCCTACGCCATCGACGGGAACGACGTGCGCGTAGCGGCGTCCATCGGCGTGTCCTTCGCCGAACCAGGCATCGGAGCTGGGGAGTTGCTCCGCAACGCCGACCTCGCGATGTACCGCGCCAAGGCCGCAGGCAAGGGCCGCGTCGAGCTGTACGCACCGCAGATGCAGGCCGACGTCGTCCGCAAGGCGGAGCTCGCCACCCGGCTGCGCGCCGCCCTGCACGACGGTGAGTTCACCCTGCTCCACCAGCCCGTGGTCTCCCTGGACGATGGCCGGATCACAGCGGTCGCGGCGCAGGCCCGCTGGCGCTCGTCGCAGGGCATCCTCTTCACGCCCGCGGAGTTCCTGCGGGTGTCCGAGTCCGGCGAGGCCAAGGACGGCAAGCGTGCGGCGGAGCTCGGCCGCTGGATGTTCGAGGAGGCCGTCGAGCAGGCCGCGGAGCGCTGCAGGGCCGGTCACGCGGTGCCCGTCGCCGTCCGGATGAGCGCGCGCCGCCTGCTGGACCGCTCCATGCCCATGGGCTCCATCGAGGCGCTCCTGACCCGGCACGGCCTGCCCTCCGGAGCGCTCATCATCGAGCTCGCCGACAGCGACCCGCGGGTCTCGTTCGACGAGCTGGAGCGGCGCCTGGCGTCCCTGCGCAGGCTCGGTGTGCGCATCGCGCTCGACGGCTTCGGCAGTGGGTACGCCGCGATCACAGCGCTGCGCCGGCTCCCCATCGACGTGCTGAAGCTGGACCGGGGCCTGATCGAGGGCGTCGTCGAGTCCGCGCGGCTGCACAAGATCACCGCCGGTCTGCTGCGCATCGCGAACGACCTGGGGCTCGTCTCCGTGGCCGACGGCGTCGACCTGCCCGAGCAGGTCGTCGCCCTGCGCGCGATGGGCTGCACGCACGGGCAGGGGATGGCGTTCTCCGGGCCCCTCGACGAGTACCGGCTGCGCCGGGCGCTCTCGACCGGCGACTATCCGGTGCCGCGCGGCCCGGCCGAGCCGGTGCTCGCGGGCGGCCGTCCGGGTGGGTACGGCGGGGTGGCGTCGGCGACGTACGCGGGCGGGTCCTCCGGGCCTTACGCGGGCGGTTCCTCCGGGCCGTTCGCGGGCGGCTCCCCGGGGACGTACGCGAGCGGCCCCTCGCCCTACGCCCGTTCACATAATGAGACCCCCATCCCACCTACTTGACAGGTACTGCGTGCCGGGGGGAGGGTCAATGCCATGCGCACCCGAATTCTCGTACTTGGAAAGCGCGTCGGCTGAAGCTGGGACCGACCGGTCCGAACACCGGATCCCAGCGACCGCACCCGGCGCGCTCCCCTCGCTTGCCTCACGGCACGAGGGGTTTTTTGTTGCACTGGCACCTGCCAAACCCCCGCAAACACCCCGCAAAAACCCTCAGCTTCGAGAAGAGAATGCCGATGACCGAGCAGGCCACCGGGGCCCACCACCCGCAGCCGCGGCCCCGATCCTCAGGACAGCCGTCCGCCCCCGTCGAGCACGTCACGGGTGCGCAGTCCCTGATTCGTTCTCTCGAGGAAGTCGGGGCCGACACGGTGTTCGGCATCCCCGGCGGAGCCATCCTTCCGGCCTACGACCCGATGATGGACTCCACCCGGGTGCGGCACGTCCTGGTCCGTCACGAGCAGGGCGCGGGCCACGCGGCCACCGGGTACGCGCAGGCCACCGGCAAGGTCGGCGTCTGCATGGCGACGAGCGGCCCCGGCGCCACCAACCTGGTCACCCCGATCGCCGACGCCCACATGGACTCCGTCCCGATGGTGGCGATCACCGGCCAGGTGGCCTCCAAGGCCATCGGCACGGACGCCTTCCAGGAGGCGGACATCGTCGGCATCACGATGCCGATCACCAAGCACAACTTCCTGGTCACCAAGGCCGAGGACATCCCCCGCACCATCGCCGAGGCCTTCCACATCGCCTCGACCGGCCGCCCGGGTCCCGTCCTCGTGGACATCGCGAAGGACGCGCTGCAGGCGCAGACGACGTTCTCCTGGCCGCCGCAGCAGGACCTGCCCGGCTACCGCCCGGTGACCAAGCCGCACGCCAAGCAGATCCGCGAGGCCGCCAAGCTCATCACGGCGGCCAAGCGCCCGGTCCTGTACGTCGGCGGAGGCGTCATCAAGGCGCAGGCCACCGCCGAGCTGAAGGTCCTGGCAGAGCTCACCGGAGCGCCCGTCACCACCACACTGATGGCGCTCGGCGCATTCCCCGACAGCCACCCGCTGCACGTGGGAATGCCGGGCATGCACGGTGCGGTCACCGCCGTCACCGCGCTGCAGAAGGCCGACCTGATCGTCGCCCTCGGAGCCCGCTTCGACGACCGCGTCACCGGCAAGCTGGACAGCTTCGCCCCGTACGCGAAGATCGTCCACGCCGACATCGACCCCGCCGAGATCGGCAAGAACCGCGCCGCCGACGTGCCGATCGTCGGTGACGCCCGCGAGGTCATCGCCGACCTCGTCCAGGCCGTCCAGGCCGAGCACACCGAGGGCCACACGGGTGACTACACCGCCTGGTGGAGCGACCTCAACCGCTGGCGCGACACCTACCCCCTCGGCTACACCCAGCCCGAGGACGGCTCGCTCTCCCCGCAGCACGTCATCGAGCGCGTCGGGCAGCTCGCCCCGGAGGGCACGATCTTCGCGGCGGGCGTCGGCCAGCACCAGATGTGGGCCGCGCACTTCATCGAGTACGAGAAGCCCGCCACCTGGCTCAACTCCGGCGGCGCAGGGACGATGGGCTACGCGGTGCCGGCCGCGATGGGCGCCAAGGCCGGCCGGCCGGACCGCACGGTCTGGGCGATCGACGGCGACGGCTGCTTCCAGATGACCAATCAGGAGCTCACCACCTGCGCCCTGAACAACATCCCGATCAAGGTCGCCATCATCAACAACGGCGCCCTCGGGATGGTCCGCCAGTGGCAGACCCTGTTCTACAACCAGCGTTACTCCAACACCGTCCTGCACAGCGGTCCCGAGGACATCGGCCCCAACAAGGGCACCCGCGTCCCCGACTTCGTGAAGCTGTCGGAGGCCATGGGCTGCGTGGCGCTGCGCTGCGAGCGGCCCGAGGACCTGGACAAGGTCATCGCCGAGGCGAACGCCATCAACGACCGCCCCGTCGTCGTCGACTTCATCGTCCACGAGGACGCCCAGGTCTGGCCGATGGTCGCCGCAGGCACCTCGAACGACGAGGTCATGGCCGCCCTCGGGGTCCGCCCCGACTTCGGCGACAACGAAGACGACTGAGACCGAGAGCGAAAGAGAGACCACGCGTCATGTCCACCAAGCACACGCTCTCCGTCCTGGTCGAGAACAAGCCGGGTGTCCTCGCCCGGATCACCGCCCTGTTCTCGCGCCGCGGCTTCAACATCGACTCGCTCGCCGTGGGTGTCACCGAGCACCCCGACATCTCCCGCATCACCATCGTGGTGAACGTCGACGACCTGCCGCTCGAACAGGTCACGAAGCAGCTCAACAAGCTCGTCAACGTCCTGAAGATCGTCGAGCTGGAGCCGGGCGCCGCCGTGGCCCGCGAACTCGTCCTTGCGAAGGTCCGCGCCGACAACGAGACCCGCTCCCAGATCGTCGAGATCGTCCAGCTGTTCCGCGCCAAGACCGTGGACGTCTCCCCGGAGGCGGTCACCATCGAGGCGACAGGCAGCAGCGACAAGCTGGAGGCCATGCTCAAGATGCTGGAGCCCTTCGGCATCAAGGAGCTCGTGCAGTCCGGCACCATCGCGATCGGCCGCGGCTCGCGCTCCATCACGGACCGCAGCCTGCGGGCGCTCGACCGGAGCGCGTAGCCGGAACCGGACCGCATGGCGAGACCGGCAGACTTCCCTTCCCCCGCCCGCCGTACGGTGGGACGCAACACCAGCACACATAGGAGATTCCCAGTGGCCGAGCTGTTCTACGACGACGACGCCGACCTGTCCATCATCCAGGGCCGCAAGGTCGCGGTCATCGGTTACGGCAGCCAGGGCCACGCCCACGCGCTGTCGCTCCGTGACTCGGGTGTCGACGTCCGCGTCGGTCTGCACGAGGGCTCCAAGTCCAAGGCCAAGGCCGAGGAGCAGGGCCTGCGCGTCGTCACCCCGTCCGAGGCGGCGGCCGAGGCCGACGTCATCATGATCCTGGTGCCGGACCCGATCCAGGCCCAGGTCTACGAGGAGTCCATCAAGGACAACCTCAAGGACGGCGACGCGCTGTTCTTCGGCCACGGCCTGAACATCCGCTTCGGCTTCATCAAGGCTCCCGAGGGCGTCGACGTCTGCATGGTCGCCCCGAAGGGCCCGGGCCACCTGGTCCGCCGCCAGTACGAGGAGGGCCGCGGCGTTCCGTGTATCGCGGCCGTCGAGCAGGACGCCACCGGCAACGGCTTCCAGCTGGCGCTCTCGTACGCCAAGGGCATCGGCGGCACGCGTGCGGGCGTCATCAAGACGACCTTCACCGAGGAGACCGAGACCGACCTGTTCGGTGAGCAGGCCGTGCTCTGCGGCGGCACCGCCGCGCTGGTCAAGGCGGGCTTCGAGACGCTGACCGAGGCGGGCTACCAGCCGGAGATCGCGTACTTCGAGTGCCTCCACGAGCTGAAGCTGATCGTGGACCTCATGTACGAGGGCGGCCTGGAGAAGATGCGCTGGTCCGTCTCCGAGACCGCGGAGTGGGGCGACTACATCACCGGCCCGCGGATCATCACGGACGCCACCAAGGCCGAGATGAAGAAGGTCCTCGCCGAGATCCAGGACGGCACGTTCGCCAAGCAGTGGATGGACGAGTACCACGGCGGTCTGAAGAAGTACAACGAGTACAAGACCCAGGACGAGAACCACCTCCTGGAGACCACCGGCAAGGAGCTGCGCAAGCTCATGAGCTGGGTCAACGACGACGACGCGTAAGTCGTGACGGCAAGGGCCGGGGCAACTGCCCCGGCCCTTGTCCATCGTGTCCAGCCACGGACGAGTGATCCTTCCACCGAGGAGCACGACGACGCCCGTGGCGCCACTACACTTCTGTTCAACATTCGCGTCGGGCCCACAGCGTCGTGCGTCTTCCACGCGGCTAAGCGACTCCGCCTGCGGCCGTCGGGACGGCCGTCCGCAAGGGACTTGTGAGGACTCACGTGAGCACTGCTGCCACCGGCAAACCCGTCGTACTCATCGCCGAAGAGCTGTCGCCCGCCACCGTCGACGCGCTGGGCCCGGACTTCGAGATCCGCCAGTGCAACGGCGGGGACCGCGCCGAGCTGCTGCCCGCCATCGCCGATGTCGACGCGATCCTGGTCCGCTCCGCGACCAAGGTCGACGCCGAGGCCATCGCCGCCGCCAAGAAGCTGAAGGTCGTCGCCCGCGCGGGCGTCGGTCTGGACAACGTCGACGTGTCCGCCGCCACCAAGGCCGGCGTGATGGTCGTGAACGCCCCGACCTCGAACATCGTCACGGCCGCCGAGCTGGCCTGCGGCCTGCTCCTGGCCACCGCGCGCAACATCCCCCAGGCCAACACCGCCCTGAAGAACGGCGAGTGGAAGCGCTCGAAGTACACGGGTGTCGAGCTCGCCGAGAAGACCCTCGGTGTCGTCGGCCTCGGCCGCATCGGCGCCCTCGTCGCCCAGCGCATGAGCGCCTTCGGCATGAAGGTCGTCGCCTACGACCCGTATGTGCAGCCCGCCCGCGCCGCCCAGATGGGCGTGAAGGTGCTGTCCCTGGACGAGCTCCTCGAAGTCTCCGACTTCATCACCGTCCACCTGCCCAAGACCCCCGAGACCCTCGGCCTCATCGGTGACGAGGCGCTGCACAAGGTCAAGCCGACCGTCCGCATCGTCAACGCCGCGCGCGGCGGGATCGTCGACGAGGAGGCGCTGCACTCCGCCCTCAAGGAGGGCCGCGTCGCCGGCGCCGGCCTGGATGTGTACGCGAAGGAGCCCTGCACGGACTCCCCGCTCTTCCAGTTCGACCAGGTCGTCTGCACCCCGCACCTCGGCGCCTCCACGGACGAGGCGCAGGAGAAGGCGGGCATCGCCGTCGCCAAGTCGGTGCGTCTCGCCCTCGCCGGTGAGCTCGTGCCCGACGCGGTGAACGTGCAGGGCGGTGTCATCGCCGAGGACGTCCGTCCCGGCCTGCCGCTCGCCGAGAAGCTCGGCCGCATCTTCACGGCCCTCGCCCAGGAGGTCGCGGCCCGCCTCGACGTCGAGGTGTACGGCGAGATCACCCAGCACGACGTGAAGGTGCTCGAACTGTCCGCGCTGAAGGGCGTGTTCGAGGACGTCGTCGACGAGACGGTGAGTTACGTGAACGCGCCGCTGTTCGCCCAGGAGCGCGGCGTCGAGGTCCGCCTCACCACGAGCTCCGAGTCGCCCGACCACCGCAACGTGGTGACCGTGCGCGGCACGCTCTCCGGCGGCGAGGAGATCGCGGTCTCCGGCACGCTGGCCGGCCCGAAGCACCTCCAGAAGATCGTCGCCATCGGTGAGTACGACGTGGACCTGGCGCTCGCCGACCACATGGTCGTCCTGCGGTACGCCGACCGTCCGGGTGTCGTCGGCACCGTCGGCCGCGTCCTCGGCGAGGCGGGCGTCAACATCGCGGGCATGCAGGTCGCTCGCGCCGACGTCGGCGGGGAGGCGCTCGCCGTCCTCACCGTGGACGACAACGTTCCGCAGCCGGTGCTGAACGAGCTGGCCGAGGAGATCGGCGCGGAGTCCGCTCGCGCGGTGGACCTCACGGACTAGGGGTTCTGCCGGGCGGCGCCGCCGGTTGCCGCACATCACCGGCTTCGCCGAGTTCGTCCTCAAACGCCGGACAGGCTGGAATTTTCCGCCTGTTCGGCGTTTCTGTGCGTCTTGACGCCCCGCAGCGCGACCGCCGCCAGCCCCGCCGCCGCGACCAACAGGCCCGCCCCCGTCAGCGCCGCCACGTGCATGCCGGTGGTGAAGGCTTCCCTGGCCGTCGCCAGAAGGGCGTCCGCCGCGCGGGCCGGGAGGTGTTCGGCCACCGCCACCGCGCCCGTCAGGGTCTCGCGGGCCTCGGCCGGAGCCGTGTCCGGCACCTCGTTCCGGTAGACCGTGTTGCCGATGGAGCCGAGCAGTGCCATGCCCATCGCGCCGCCGAACTCCTGGCCCGTCTCCAGGAGGGAGGACGCCGTGCCGGCCTTCTCCGGCGGGGCCGCGCCGAGTGCCAGGTCGGTGAGTTGCGAGCCGACGATGACGGCGCCGCAGGCCAGCACCCCCGACCCGGCGAGGACGAGCTGGAGGGACGAGGTGCCGGTCAGCGCGAGCAGGCCGTAGCCGCAGGCGGAGACGGCGAAGCCGGTGGCGACGACGTGGGCGCGGTCCATGCCGCGCTGCACGAGTGCCGCGGCGACCGGGGCGGCGAGGCCGATGAGGGCCGAGGGCACCAGCGCCCACAGTGCTGCCTCCATCGCGCTCTTGCCGAGCACGGACTGCAGGTACTGGGTGGTGAAGTAGGCCGAACCCATCATCGTCAGCGCGGAGATGAGGTTCAGCGAGACGGCGGCCCCGAAGGCGCGGCCGTGGCCGCGGAACAGGGCCGGCGAGATCATCGGTGACGCGGCGGTGCGCTGGCGGTGCACGAAGAGGGCGGCGAAGGCGAGGCCGACGGCGACGGACACGACGTACGGAAGCTCGACGCCCTCGGCCGGCATCTCCTTGAGTCCCCACACGAGCGGCAGCACGGCGGCCATCGACAGCGGCACGCTGAGCAGGTCGAAGCGGCCGGGGCGCGGGTCCCGGGACTCCGGGACAAGCAGCGGCGCGAGGACCAGGAGCAGCGCCATCGCGGGCAGGTTGACCAGGAAGACCGAGCCCCACCAGAAGAACTCGACGAGGACGCCGCTCAGTACGGAGCCCAGTGCCACGCCCGCCACCAGCACGCCCTGCCACATGCCGATGGCTTTGGCGCGCTGCCCGGCGTCCTGGAACAGGGTGCGCACGATCGCCAGTGTGGAGGGCATCAGGGTCGCGCCGCCGATGCCGAGGACCGCGCGGGCCGCGATGAGTGTTTCGGCGCTGTCGGCGTACGCGGCGACGAGGGAGGCCGCGCCGAAGGCCACGGCGCCGAGCACGAGCAGCCTGCGGCGACCGATGCGGTCGCCGACGGAGCCCATGGTCATCAGCAGTCCGGCGAGCACGAACGCGTAGATGTCGAAGATCCACAGCTGCTGGGTGGAGCTGGGCCGCAGGTCGGCGCTGACCTGCGGGATCGCGAAGTAGAGGACGGAGACGTCCATCGAGACCAGGAGCAACGGGAGCATCAGGACGGCGAACGCGGTCCATTCCTTGCGGGTGGCACGTGGGGTGGTCTGCATGCGGAGGACTGTACGGATGTCTTATACGTTCGTCTAGTACAAGCGTATAGGACGTGCGTATGGGTCCGGCGTAAGGTGCCCCCATGGGACACCGTGAAGATCTGCTCGAGGGCGCGAAGCGCTGCCTGCTGGAGAAGGGGTTCGTGCGTACGACGGCCCGCGACATCGTGAAGGAGTCGGGGACGAACCTCGGCTCCATCGGATACCACTACGGGTCCAAGGACGCCCTGCTCGTGGAGGCGTACATCGCGCTCATCGAGCCGATGGGGAACGACTTCGAGGGGCCGCGGATCGAAGCCGACGGGGAGAAGGGCGGCCTGGAGCGCTTCCAGCAGGCGTGGGGCAGCATCATCGGCTCGGTTCTCGCGTCGCGTCCCGTCTGGATGATGACGCTGGAGGTCATCACGCAGGGCGAACGCCTCGCGGGCATCCGCGAGTTGCTGATCAAAGCGCAGAGGGAAGGGCGTGCCGGGGTGGCGGCGATGGTCACCGGGATCGAGGAGAGCGAGCTCCCCGAGGACGTCGTGGAGGTCGAGGGCCGCTTCTACACCACGCTCCTCAACGGCCTGATGGTGCAGTGGCTGTTCGACCCCGAGTCGGCCACGACCGCCGAGCAGCTCACCGAGGGGCTGCGGCGCGTCATGGAGCGGGTGGCCGAGGCCGACTGAGGCCGGCCCGCGGTGCGGGCCGGCCTCAGGGTGGTACTTGTTACGGCCGGTTGGTTACGACCACTTGATGCAGGCGGCGGGGATCCAGCCCCGCTTCTTGCCGAACTCGCTGCCGTACAGCCACTTGGTGCTGGTCTTGCCGCACAGCTTGTACTTCTGGCCCGTGTAGAAGTGGCCGTCGTTGCAGAGACTGCCCTTCTTGCCCTTGTTCCACTGGCTGACGGCGGTGGCGTTCACCTTGGCGTGGGTGCGCACCTTGACCGCCTCCTTGGCGGGGACGTTGACGATCTGCCGAGAGCAGTCGGGCTTGGACGCGGCGACGGCGGTACCGCCGGTGGCGACGGTGGTGCCGACGAGCGCGACGGCGGAGAAGGCGACCGCGGGGGCCAACAGCCTGAACTTCATGAGGTGTTCGTTCTCCCGATGCGTGGGGGGAATGGATCTTCGGACGCGGAGAACCGTATCGCCTCTCGAACAGGGGAACGGGCGTCCGTAGCGCGGTCCTTACAGTCGTGACGACTTCAGGACCATGTGCAGCAGCAGACGGTCCTCGCCCTCGTCCAGGTCGAGGCCGGTGAGCTGCTCCACGCGGGACAGGCGGTAGTAGAGGGTCTGGCGGTGGATGCCCAGCTCGGCCGCCGTGCGGCCCGCCTGGCCCGCGCAGTCGAGGAACACCTCGGCGGTGCGGGCCAGTTCGCGGTGGGCGGGCCCCAGGAGCTGCCGGCCCACCGGGTCGTGCGCGGCCTCCGGGGGCAGCGCGGTCAGCAGGCGGAAGGGGCCCACGTCCGACCACTGCGCGACCGGGCCGAAGCGCCGCTCGGCCAGCGCCGCACGCGCCGCCCCCGACGCCTCCCACCAGGCGGCACCCAGGTCCTCCAGGCCGTGCCGGGCCCCCGCGATACCGGCCGCCGCGCCCGGCACCGCGTCCAGGAGGCGCGCCGCCGCCGTGTGCGCGGGCGACAGCGCGTCGGCCGAGCGCAGCCGCACCAGCGCCGCGAGCGACTGCGCGGTCGTGCCCCACGGGACCGTGCACACCGCCGCCGCGCCCGGCACCGTACGGGCGGCGGGCGCGTCGTCCGGGTCCGCGGAGCGCCAAGGGGCCACGCACACCACCGCGTGGAGGCCGTCGGCGCGGGAGCCGAGCGCCGTGCGCAGGGCGGCCACCGCCATGTCGCGCTGCCAGCCGCGCTCGGCCGTCAGGACCGCCCGGAACTCCCGGGTGAGGTCGGCGCCGGCCTGTGCCTCGTCGGCCAGGAGCGCGCCGATCCTGGCGGCCACCTCCATGGCGGCGGTCAGCTGCTGCTCGGTCGGTCCCGGCTCGCCGTCGAGCAGCCACACGTATCCGAGGGCGAAGCCGCGGTGGCGTACGGGAAGGCAGATGCGTCCCCGGTGGACGCCCGCCTCCGGGGTGGGCGGGATGCGGACCGGGGCCGTGGCGCGGGTGATGCCGAAGCTCTCGAACCAGGAGCGGACCTCGGCGGTGGACCGGCGGGTCAGGATCGAACGGGTCCTGACCGGGTCGAGGACGGTCGCGTCGAAGCCGCTGTCGCCCCCGCCGTCGTGCGCGCCGAAGGCGATCAGCTCGAAATCCCGGTTCTCCAGGGTCGCGGGGGCGCCGAGCAGCGCCGAGATCTCGTCGACCAGTTCTTGGTAATCGCCCTTCACGATGTCCATTCTCGCGCAGGTCGCCGCGTTCTTCAGACATCTGTCTGAGATCCAGGGCACGGATGCGTGACAGCTGTCGATGGCTCCCGATCCGGTGTATCCCTAAATTTCACGGTGGTTCTCCGTGCCGTACCGCCGCATTCCCCGTATGTAGGGCTTTGCGGGTACGGCCCTCGATTTCGTACACCCGTGGAGGTGCCCCGTGCTGGGTCCCGTGATCCTCGCCGCGTCGCGCAGCGACAAGATGCGCCGTTTTGTATCGGCGGCCCCCGGCACCAAGCAGGTCGTCTCCCGGTTCATCGCCGGTGAGACCGTCGACCAGATCGTCCCGATCGTCGTCGACGCCGCCGACAAGGGCCTCGAGGTGACCCTCGACGTGGTGGGCGAGGACATCACCACCGTCGAGCAGTCCCACGCCGCCCGCGACGCCTACCTGGAGCTCATCGGCCGTCTGAAGGACCTCGGCCTGGGCACCAGGGCCGAGATGTCCGTGAAGCTGTCGATGTTCGGCCAGGCGCTGGAGGGCGGCCACGAGCTCGCCCTCGCCAACGTGCGCCCCGTCGTCGAGGCCGCCGCCGCCATCGGCACCACGGTCACCCTGGACGCCGAGGACCACACCACCCTCGACTCGATGTTCGCCATCCACGACGAGCTGCGCAAGGACTTCCCGCAGACCGGCTGCGTCATCCAGTCCTACCTCTTCCGCACCGAGGACGACGCCCGCCGCCTGGCCGCCGCCGGCAGCCGCGTCCGCATCGTGAAGGGCGCCTACAAGGAGCCCGCCGAGGTCGCGTACCAGGACAAGGCCGAGATCGACAAGGCGTACGTGCGGATCACGCGCATCCTCATGGAGGGTGACGGGTATCCGATGATCGGGTCCCACGACCCGCGCCTGATCTCCATCGCCCAGGAGCTCGCGCGGCGCGCAGGGCGCAAACTGGACGAGTACGAATTCCAGATGCTGTACGGCATCCGCAGCGACGAGCACCTGCGGCTCGCCGCGGAAGGCCACCGGATGCGTGTGTACACCGCGTACGGCACCGACTGGTACGGCTACTTCATGCGCCGTCTCGCGGAGAAGCCGGCGAACCTCCTGTTCTTCGCCCGCTCCATCCTCACCAAGCACTGAACCAAGGGCTGAGCTCCCACCCCCTCGACCCTCTTAAGGAGATACGGAACTCATGGACGCTGTGACCCAGGTCCCCGCCCCGGTCAACGAGCCGGTGCACGGCTACGCGCCCGGCTCCCCGGAGCGCGCCCGCCTCGAGGCCAAGCTCAAGGAGCTGGCCGAGAACCCGATCGAGCTGCCGATGACCATCGGCGGCGTCAAGCGCCTCGGTGGCGGCGAGCCCTTCGAGGTCGTGCAGCCGCACAACCACAAGGCCGTCATCGGCACCGGCCGCGGCGCCACCCAGCAGGATGCCCAGGACGCGATCGACGCCGCCCTCGCCGCCGCCCCGGCGTGGCGCGCGATGTCCTTCGACGACCGTGCCGCGATCATCCTGCGCGCCGCCGAGCTGCTCTCCACGACGTGGCGCGAGACCCTGGCCGCGTCCACGATGCTCGGCCAGTCGAAGACCGCCCAGCAGGCCGAGATCGACACCCCGTGCGAGCTCGTCGACTTCTGGCGCTTCAACGTGAAGTACGCCCGTGACCTGCTCGCCGAGCAGCCCCCGGCGAACTCCACCGGTGTCTGGAACCGCCTGGACCACCGCCCGCTCGAGGGCTTCGTCTACGCGATCACGCCGTTCAACTTCACCGCCATCGCGGGCAACCTCCCCACCGCCCCGGCCCTGATGGGCAACGTGGTCGTGTGGAAGCCGTCCCCGACGCAGACGCACGCCGCCGTGCTGCTCATGCAGCTCCTGGAGGAGGCGGGCCTGCCCAAGGGCGTCATCAACCTCGTCACCGGTGACGGCATCGCCGTCTCCGAGGTCGCCCTGAACCACCGTGACCTCGCGGGCATCCACTTCACCGGCTCGACCCCCACCTTCCAGCACCTGTGGAAGACGGTCGGCGAGAACATCGCGAAGTACCGCACCTACCCGCGCCTCGTCGGCGAGACGGGCGGCAAGGACTTCGTCGTCGCGCACCCGAGCGCCGACCGTGCGATCCTGAAGACCGCGCTGACCCGCGGCTCCTTCGAGTACCAGGGCCAGAAGTGCTCCGCCACCTCGCGCGCGTACATCCCGGCCTCCATCTGGAACTCCGGTTTCAAGGAGGAGTTCGCGGCCGAGGTCGACGGCATCAAGATGGGTGACGTCACCGACCTGTCGAACTTCATCGGCGCGGTCATCGACGAGCGCGCGTTCGCCAAGAACAAGGCGGCCATCGACCGCGCCAAGTCGGACGACACCTGCACGATCGTCGCGGGCGGCACCTACGACGACTCGGTCGGCTACTTCGTGCGCCCGACCGTCGTCGAGTGCACCGACCCGGCCAACGAGGTCTTCTCGACCGAGTACTTCGGCCCGTTCCTCGCCGTCCACGTGTACGACGACAGCAAGGCCGACGCGTACGACGAGATGCTGACCCAGATGGAGTCGGCCTCGGACTACGCGCTCACCGGCTCGGTCATCGCGAACGACCGCGCGGCGGCCGCGTACACGATGGAGAAGCTCCGCTACGCCGCGGGCAACTTCTACATCAACGACAAGTCGACCGGCGCCGTCGTCGGCCAGCAGCCCTTCGGCGGCGGCCGCGCCTCCGGCACCAACGACAAGGCCGGCGCCCCGCAGAACCTCCAGCGGTGGACGCTGACCCGCGCCATCAAGGAGACGCTGGTACCGCCGACCGAGTACGGCTACCCGCACATGGGCTGACGCCCTCCGCGGGCCGCCCCGGCCCGCCCCTGAACCCCGCCTCCGACCTGGGCCCCACCCCGGTCGGAGGCGGTGTGTTTTTCCCGGCCCGTCAGGTGAGGGTGTCCACGGCGATGCGGGTCATGTCGGCGGCGATGCGGTCCTCGCCGGGGGTGTCCGGGTCGAGGCGCGTCGAGTAGACGGAGACGATCAGAGGGGCGCCGCCCTTCGGAGGCCAGGCCACGGCGACGTCGTTGACCCCGCCGTACGCGGGCGTACCGGTCTTGTCGCCGACCCGCCAGCCCGGGGGCAGCCCGGCCCTGATGCGCTTGTCGCCGGTGGTGTTCTCCAGGAGCCACCGGATGAGCTGGTCGCGGTCGAGCGGGGCGAGGGCGTCGCCGAGGACGAGCTTGTGCAGGTTCGCGGTCATCGACGCGGGGGTGGTCGTGTCGCGCGGGTCGCCGGGGATGTTGGAGTTGAGGTCGGGCTCCCAGCGGTCGAGACGGGTGCGGGAGTCGCCGAGGGAGCGGGCGAACCGGGTGATGGAGTGCGGCCCGCCGAGCCTGCGCATCATCAGGTTGGCGGCCGTGTTGTCGCTGTACGTGATGGTCGCGTCGCACAGCTCCCGGACCGTCATGCCCGTCGCCAGGTGCAGCTCGGTCCGCGGCGAGGCGGAGACGATGTCGTTACGCCCGTACCGGATCAGTGCGTCGAGCAGGCCGGGCTCCTCCTCGCGCGCCCGGCGCAGGATCGCCGCCGCGGCCAGCACCTTGAACGTCGAGGCGATCGCGAAGCGTTCGTCCGCGCGGTAGCCGAGGGTCGCGCCGGTGCCGGTGTTCAGGGCGTGCAGGCCGATGCGGCCCGGGTAGCCCTTCTCGAGCTCGCGCAGCCGCCGCCGGGCATCCGTCGAGGGCGCCGCGTGCGCGGTGCCGGGCACCGAGAGGAACACGGGGGCGGCGGCCGCGGCGCCAAGGAGGGTCCTGCGGGTGGGAGTTGAGTTCATGATCCCGACGGTACGCGAGCCCTCAGCGGCCTCCGAGTGAGGGGGACGCCGCCGTGATGACCTCGTCCAGGACCCCCCTCGCCCGCAGCAGGTCCTCCACCTGGCGGTCGATGCGGGCCCGCTCCTTCGTCAGCTCGTCGACCAGCCACGGCGTGGCCTTCTCCGACGGGCCGCCGTCCTTGTCCCGCATGCACGGCAGTAGCTGGACGATCTTCGTGCTGCACAGGCCCGCCGCGAACAGCTCCTGGATGTGGACGACCCGGTCGACCGCGGATTCCGGGTAGTCGCGGTGACCCCCCGGAGTGCGTTCCGCGTACAGCAGGCCCTGCTCCTCGTAATAGCGCAGAGACCGCTCGCTCACAGCGGTACGCTTCGCCAGCTCGCCGATCCTCATGTGCCCGCACCCCTTCGCACTTGAATTTCACACCGGTGTCAGCTTCTACCGTTCCGGCATGACGAACACCACGCTTCTCTCCCCCTATTCCGCAGGCCCCATCGGCCTCCTCCCCAACCGCATCGTGATGGCCCCCATGACGCGCGCCAGAGCGGCGGAGGACGGCACCCCGCTGCCCGTCGTCGCCGACCACTACGCCCAGCGCGCCGGCGCCGGGCTCATCGTCACCGAGGGCATCTGGCCCAGCAGCAGGGGCCAGAGCGGCTGGCGCTACCCCGGCCTGGAGACCGCCGCGCACATCGAGGGCTGGCGGCGGGTCACCGACGCCGTGCACGCCGCCGGGGGCCGGATCTACGCACAGCTGATGCACGGCGGCCGCAACGGCCACCCGCTCGCCCGCATCGACGCAGACCTGCCGCTCGCCCCCTCCGCCGTGACCCCGCCCGGCCACGCGCACGGCCCGGACGGCACCAAGCCCGACTACGTCACCCCGTGCGAGATGACACGCGACGACATCCGCACGGCGGTGGAGGACTTTGTCGCCGCCGCACGCAACGCCGTCGCTGCCGGCTTCGACGGCGTCGAACTGCACGGCGCCAACAGCTACTTGATCCACCAGTTCCTCGCGGACAACACCAATCTCCGCGACGACGAGTACGGCAGGGGCTCGGTCGCGGACCGCATCCGCTTCGCCGTCGAGGTGGTGCGTGCCGTGGCCGCCGCCATCGGTGCCGAGCGGCTCGGGCTGCGGCTCTCGCCGGGCAACCCGCAGTTCGGCATGGCGGAGGCCGACCCCGGCCCCGTCTACCGCGCACTGCTCGACGAGATCGACGGACTCGGCCTCGCCTACCTCCACCTCACCGACAACGACCGCTACCCGGCCCTCGCCGACCTGCGGCCCCGCTGGCACGGCATCCTCATCGGCAACGTCGGCGAGAACGGCGACCCGACGACACGGGAGGCGGGCGAGGCCGTCCTCGCGTCCGGCCTCGCCGACCTGGTGTCGTACGGGCGCGCGTTCATCTCCAACCCCGACCTGCCGGAACGCCTCGCGGTGGGGGCGCCCCTCCAGGACATCGACCAGGCCCACCTCTACACGCACGGCGCTCGGGGCTACACCGACTACCCCTTCCTGGAGCGGGAGTTGGTGTCGGCCGCTCAGACCTCCACGAGCACCTGATCGAGCGACTTCCGTACGAGGTCGGGGACCTGGCAGTCCGGCGCCGGATACCCGACGGGGATCACCGCGAACGCCTTCTCGTTCTCGGGGCGGCCCAGCACCTGGGAGAGGAACCGCATCGGGCTCGGCGTGTGGATCAGCGCGGCGAGGCCCGACAGATGGAGCGCGGACAGCAGCATCCCCACCGCGATGCCGACCGATTCGTCGACGTAGTAGTGCTTGTGCTTGGTGCCGTCCTCACCCAGCCAGTACCGCTGCTGGAAGACGACGATGAGGGCGGGCGCGTCCGTCAGGTGCGGCTTCACCTCGTCGGTGCCGAGGGGGCGCAGGGCCGCCAGCCACTCCTCGCCGAGCCGGCCGTCGTAGGAGATCTGCTCCTCGTGCTCGGCGGCCTCGCGGATGCGGCGCCGTATCTCGGGATCTTGTACGAGGACGAACGTCCACGGCTGCTGGTGCGCGCCGGACGGCGCCGTCGCCGCGCACGCGATGGCGTCCCGCACGACCTGCGTGGGCACGGGGTCCGGGGCGAACTGCCGTACGGTCCGCCGCTCCCGCATTCGTTCCCTCAACTCGGCGGCGTGCGCCAGGGATTCGGACTCGGGCATGCGCTCCGGGCGGTAGGGCACGGAGCGGTAGGGCTCGCCGTGGATCGGGGTCCACGCTTGCTGCTGCTCGGTCTCAGGCATGGTCCGATTCTGCGGTGAGGGACCGCGTCCGCGCCATGGTGCAGACCAATCACGATCAGCTCCAGCCCGCCACGATCAGGGTGAGCCCTGCCGTGAAACCGGCGGCGAGCAGGGTCAGGTACAGGGCGTAGCGCCGTCGCAGCCGGTGGGCGAGGAACCCGAAGGTGCCGAAAGCAAGGCCCACGGTGAGGGTGCGGGAACCGCGCGAGAGCGCCGAGTGGGCCAGCCAGTCGGACGGGGCGACACCGGCGCGGCCGGCCTCGCGGGCGTACACCTTGAAGGGGATGCCGTTCCATGGCTGGTGCCGGACGGCCGCCGCCGACTCCGCGGAAAGCTCCGCCCGCACTTCGGCCCGCATCCGTTCCGTCGTCAGAGGCTGCGGCAACTGCGCCCCTACTGCTGCCAGTTGGAGGGCTAGCAGGCCGCCGGCCAGGCTGCCCGCGAGCGCCGCGAGCGACAGCTTCAGGGCCCGCCGCGGCACCGCGACGCACGCGGCCGCGAGGAACAGTTCCGGCATGAGCGGCCAGCTCAGCGCCTCCGCGAACGCCCAGAGGAACCCGAGCGCAAGACCCCACCGGGAGCCGGCGACGGCGGCGACCCGCCTGCGCGTCGCGGAGTCCGCCAAGGGCTCTTCCGTCGTACGCCGATGCAGCGCCGCCACCGCGTCGCGGGCCTCCTCCGGGGTGGCGGAGGCGGGCAGCGGCGCCCCGACGGCGACCCGGACCAGGGCGGGGCGGAGCCTGCCGTGCTTGGGCAGCAGGCGGTCCGTGCCCGCGATGCCGACCGGCACGACCGGCACGCCCGCGTGCTCCGCGAGGACCAGCGCGCCGCGGTGGAACGACCCCAGCTCGCCGTCCCGCGCACGGGTGCCCTCGGGGAAGAGGACCACGGCGCGGCCCGCGCGCAGGTCGTCCGCCCTGGCAAGGAGGTCGTCCATGCCGCCTCCGGTACGGCGCACCGGGAAACCCGCGGCGAGGTGGCCGCAGATCCGGCTGCGCCACGGTGAGGCGAACCAGTAGTCGGCGGCGGCGCCGATCGCGGGGGAGTGGCGGGCGTCCAGCGCGGCCAGCAGGGCGGCGGTGTCCGCGTGCGAGGAGTGGTTGGCGACGACCACGCAGCCGCCGCGCGGGAGGCGACCCCGCCGCTCGATGCCTCCGGTGAGCGTGAGGAGCGTCCACCAGAGGGCGCGGCGGAGGGCCGCGGCCACGCGGACCGGCCCGACGCGCCCTTCAACTTCCCTCGCCTGTACGCGGGTTCGGGAGTCCGTCATCACAGCGTCACCACCATCGTCAGCAACAGCGCCACCAGCAGTGAGTCGATCCGGTCGAGCAGGCCGCCGAACCCCGGCAGCCAGCTCCCGGCGTCCTTCACGCCCGCCTCGCGCTTGACCATCGACTCCAGGAGGTCGCCGAGGACGCAGCCGACGAGCACGGCGGCCCAGAGGGCGGGCGTGAACGCGCCGACCGCGGCCAGCGCGACGGCGGTCCCGGCCGCGGCGCCCGCGACGCCCGCCCAGGTCTTGTTGGGGGAGAGCGGGGACAGCGCGCGGGCGAGCGGCCCCCTGCGGCCGAGCGCCGTGCCGCCGCACCAGGCGCCCACGTCGCCGAACGCCACCGCGACGCCCACGGCCACCGCCGTGTCGCCGAGCAGGACGAGTCCGCTCAGCGACACGGGGATCCACAGGAGCCCGAACACCGTGCGGCACGCGCGCGTGAAGCCTTGCGAAGCGTCTCCGGTGCTGACCGCCACCGAGGCGGCGGCGATCAGCAGGGCGCCGGCGGCCCGCAGGTCCAGGGCGTCCGGCGCGGCCCACGCGGCGCCCGGCACGGCCACTGCCGCACCGCTGAGCACCGCCCGTTCGCCCCGGGGCAGCGCGGCCATCCGCGCGTACTCGCCGACCGCGACCACCCCGAGCCCGGCCGCGAGCGCGAACGCCCCCGCCCGCCCGACGAGGAACGCGCCGAGGAAGAGAGGCGCGGCCATCGCCCAGGTGCGCCACCGCTTCCGCAACTCGGCCCGCATCCGCACCCGAGAGGGCAACGCCGCGACGGCGACCCCACCGACCCCGAGCACTCCCGCGACCACGGGAACGGCCCGCCCCGCCACGTCCCCGGCGGCGAACAGCGCACTCATGGCGCACCGCCGGGGGTGGCGTGGGGGGTGGGGTGTGGTGCGTGGCGGAGGTGTGGGGGGTGGGGGGTGGCGGCCGTGGGCATGGCTCGCCCCGCGAGTTCCCCGGCGGCGAACAGTGCACTCATCGCGCACCGCCTTGGGCGGTGGGGTCGGCGGGGGCCAGGTCTCGCCAGAGGTGCAGCAGGCGTAGGGCCGCTGTTGCTGCCGAGCCTGCCGTGAGGGCCATGAGGGTCGGGGTCGTCCAGCCGGAAGCGGCCGCCAGCACGACCAGCGCGCAGCGCTCCGTCTTGCCGACCGGGCCGCCGTTGAGGCGCCGCGCACCCGCCGCCGCGCCCGCGAGCGACACCCAGGACGGCAGAGTCGCCGCGAGACCCGCCGTCGCCACCAGCCACAACGGGGCCAGCGGCAGGAACCCCGCGAGGACGATCAAGTCGGCCGCCCGGTCGCCCAGTTCGTTGAGGAGCGCGCCCCTGCGCGTCGTGCGACCGGTGTCGCGGGCCAGCGCGCCGTCGAGGTTCGCGAAGGCCAGACGCGCGGCGAGCAGCACCGCCACCAGCGGCGCCGAGTACCCGGAGGGCAGCGCGGCGAGCGCGACGGCGGCGCCCGCCGCGCACACCACACCCGCCAGCGTGAGGGTGTCGGGCGACACCTCACGGCGGACGAGCGAGGCACGCACGCCGGACAACCGGTCCGCGTACCAGGGCTTGAGAGCGTAGAGGCCGTTCATGGCACCGACTCTGCCGTCGGCCGGGCGCGGGCAAATCGGGGTGCGTACTCAGATGCCGCCTGAGTACCGTGGGTGACGTGAACACCCTGCGCACTGCCCACACCAGTGATCTGACGGCGGCCGAGCTGCGGGCCGCGCGTGCCCTGATGGACGAGGCGTTCGACGGGGACTTCAGCGACCACGACTGGGATCACGGCCTCGGTGGCGTCCACGCTCTCGTCCACGACCCGGCGGGCGCCCTGCTCGCGCACGGCGCGGTCGTGCAGCGGCGCATCCTGCACAACGGCCGTTCCCTGCGCGTCGGTTACGTCGAAGCGGTCGCCGTCCGCCCCGACCGGCAGCGGCAGGGCCTCGGCGGTCAGGTGATGGGCGCCCTGGAGCGGGTCATCGACGGGGCGTACGAGCTGGGGGCGCTGTCCGCCTCCGCCGACGGCGCGCGGCTCTACCTCGGGCGCGGCTGGCAGGAGTGGAAGGGCGCGGTCGGCACGCTCGGCCCGACGGGCGTGGTCCACATGCCGGAGGAGGAGCCCCCGCTGCTGTGGGGCGCGGACCTCGATCCGGCACACGAGCTCCTCATCGACTGGCGTGACGGGGACGTCTACTAGTCCTGTCGGTCCTGTCAGTTCTGTGTGGTGGAGGACGCGCGGACGATCATCTTCCCCCGGTTCTCGCCGCGCAGCATGCCGAGGAACGCGTCCACGATCCGGTCGAACCCGTCCACCACCGTCTCGTCGAGCCGCATCCGCCCGCTCTGCAGGTGCGGCACCACGAATTCGTACAACTCCTCCTGGACATGCGGGTAGTCGCGCACGAGGAAGCCCTCCATGCGCAGGCTCTTCTCGACGATGTCGGGCAGATTGCGCAGGGCGTACGGCGCACCCGTCGCGTTGTACTGCGCGATCGTGCCGACCCGCACGATCCGCCCGTGCTCGCGCAGCGAGGAGATCGCGGCCTCCAGGTGCTCGCCGCCCACGTTGTCGATGTACAGGTCGATGCCGTCGGGCGCCGCCTCGGCGAGGAGGTCGGCGGTCGGCCCCGCGTGATGGTCGAAGACCTCGTCGTACCCGACGTGCTCGGTCAGGTACGCGGCCTTCGCCGCCGTGCCCGCGCTGCCGACGATCCGGCCCGCGCCCATGAGCCGGGCGAGGCGCCCGGTCGCCGTGCCGACACCGCCCGCCGCGGCGGAGACGAACAGGTCCTGCCCCGCGCGGAGTTCGGCGATACGGGTCAGGCCGACGTACGCGGTCAGGCCCGTGCCGCCGAGGATGCCCAGATACGCGGAGAGCGGCACGCCGTCGAAGCGGGGCAGGCCGCGCACCTCGCCGGGCGTCACGACGGCGTGCGTGCGCCAGCCCTGCCGGTGGAGGACGATCTCGCCCTCGGTGAGGGAGGGGTCGCGGGACTCGACGACGCGGCCGATGGCGCGGCCCTCCAGCGGGGCGTGGAGCGCGAAGTCGCCGTCCATCATCTCGCGGTGGTACGGGTCGACGGACCAGTAGAGGTTCTCGACCAGGGCGGTGCCGGGCGTGGGGCGGGGCAGCGCGGACTCCACGAACGCGAAGTGGCCGGCGGTGGGGAAGCCGTGGGGGCGGGCGGTCTGGTGCACGGTGAGTGCGGTCTCGGTCATGCCGGTGACCGTAGGCAGGAATGCGGGGGTGGGGCAGTGGGTTGCGCTCATGGAACGGCCCGGACCATGAGGGGCCCTCATAGAAGCAGGTGAGCCCCCTGACAGCACCCGCCACTCCCCGTTCCTCCGACCGCCCCCGTGCCACCGCCGCTCTTCCCGCCGATCTCGCCCCGCACGAGTTGCGGATTCTCGTCGCCGTCGACCGTGAGCGCGGCTTCTCGGCGGCCGCGCAGGCTCTGGGGCTCACCCAGTCCGCGGTCTCGCACTCGATCCGGGGGACGGAACGCAAGGTCGGTGCCGTGCTCTTCGAGCGGGGCAGGAAGGGCGCGACGCCGACGCCGGCGGGAGCCGCCGCGGCCGCGCACGCCCGGCGGGTGCTGCGGCTCCTTGACACGCTCGTCGCGGAGGCGCGGGGCGCGGCGCAGGGTGGCGGCGACGGGGCCGTCGAGGGGACGCTGCGCATCGCCGCGTTCCGCAGCGCCGCCCTGTACCTGCTGCCGGCCGCCCTGGACCGCCTGGCCGCCGGGCATCCCGGGCTGCGGCCGGAGGTCCGCGTGGTGCGTGAGCTGGGCGCGGGCACGGCGGGCGAGGTCGCCGAGGGGCGGGCGGACATCGGGATCGCGACGCTCGGGGGGAGCTCGCCGGTGCCCGCCGGGCTCGTCGGCGACGTACTCCTGGAGGAGCCCTACTCGCTCGTGCATCCGGCGGGCCACCCCGACCCGCGCTCGTTGCCGCTGGTGGACTGGCACGAGAACTGCGGCTCGTACACGCGCGACTGGTGGGGCAGGCAGGACTGGATTCCCCTGGCGACCGTCCTGACGGAGGACGACGGAGCGGTGCTCTCGATGGTGAGCAGGGGACACGGAATGGCGATCATGCCTGCCCTCTCCCTGACCGGAGCACCGGACTCGGTCCGGATCACTGATCTCGGAACGGAGCGCCCGACGCGCTCCGTCGGCTACGTCACCACTCCTGAGCTGGCCTCTTCCCTCGCCGTGCGGGCGCTGATCCGCGAGCTGAGAACGGTACGCGGGTGAAGCCGTCTCAGATAGTAGGAAGTCCGAGTAACTGTGGAGACAGATGCTCCGTCCTCCCTTAGCTTTGTAGGAGCCGAACGTCTCGCTCGATCAAGCGAATGGCGGTCGTGAGCCGGAGCAGCACGCAGGCGAACCCTGCCGCTCCAGCGCTCCCCGCCCCTCCGGCGTCTCGTATGAATACACCCTTCCCTCAAGGAGTGGATCTCCCATGGCCGAGACGACCGCCCGCCGAGTCCGTCACACCTCCCGCACCAGCGACGCCGAGCGCAGGAACGCCGCCGCCGCCCTCCAGCGAGCCCTCGACCGCCGGGACAACGGCGGCGAAACGGGTCACTGAGTTCCGCGAGTTCCGCGTACGACCTCGAAGTGGTCGATGCGCTCGCCGGTCTCGGCGAGCGCGGAGACCGACATCCTGGGGCGCGCCCCGGCCGTCACCTCCACCGCGAGGAAAGAGAAGCCGGTGTAGCGCACCCGGGACCACTCCACGGTGTCCGGGTCGGGAACGCGCGACTTCGTCCAGTGGAAGCTCACGATGTGGTCGTGATCGTGGACGTTGCCCTCGTAGCTGTCCTCGACGCCGGGCCCGAAGCCGTAGAGGTCCTTGCCCGCGCCGCCCGCGGTGACGTACACGATGCCGTCGCGCGTCGGATCGGTCGACGCGCCGACCGGCACGGGCTTGCCGACCTCGCCGCCCTTGATCGCGTCCGTGCGCTCGTAGACGTGGTTGTGGCCGTTGACGACCAGGTCCACCTGGTGCTTCGTGAACAGCTCCAGCCAGGCGTCCCGCACCCCGCCGTCGGAGGCGTGCGTCGACGTCGAGTACACGCAGTGGTGGAAGAAGACCACGATGAAGTCGACGGACTCGTCCGCGCGCAGGGCGCGCAGGCGCTTGTCGAGCCAGGCGGTCTGCCGGCCGTCCGTGTAGCCCTTGTTGGCGGGTATCTCGTACGAGACGTCGTTGGCGTCCAGTGCGACGACGCCGACGTTCCCGTACCGGAAGGAGTAGACGCCCGGCGCGTTCCGCGGGTCGAAGCCGTTCTCCGGGAGCGACCAGCGGGCCCGCTGGCCGCCGTAGCCGTTCGGCGAGTACCACGCCTCCATGTCGTGGTTGCCGGTGGTCACCATCCACGGCACCGACTTCGCGACGGACTCCGTCTGGGCGAGGAAGGTGTCCCACACGCGTGCGTCGTAGGTGTCGGACTCCTTGCCGTGCCCGGTGGTGTCCGCGTAGCAGATGTCGCCCGCGTGCAGATGGAACGACGGGTTCTGGCCCAGGATCACCTGATCGTTGGCGAGGGCGTGGTAGCTGACGCCCTGGTCGCCGAAGGCCGTGAAGACGAACTTCTCCGGCTCGGCGGGCGCGGTCCTGAACGAGCCGATCGTCGCCATCCGCTCGGGCGAGGCCGGGTCGAAGCCGTCGTGGCCGACGCCGTAGTAGTACGTCGTGCCGGGGCTGAGGCCGTCGAGCGCCGCGTGCAGGTAGTACTGCTCGACCGCGGGCAGCTTCTTCGACAGCGACGGGGTGCGCAGGTCGCGCACCTCCGCCTCGATCTTCCGGCTCAGCTCCCAGGGCTTCGGGCCCACGCGTATGTAAGGGGACCTGACCGCGAGCGGCACCTGCCAGGAGATCCGCATCTGCGTCTTCGGGTCGGCGCCGAAGGCGAGGTGCCTGCCGAAGGGGGCCACCAGTCCGCCGTCGACCCGCACCGGCGCGGGCGGCGCGCTCACGGCGTGCGCCGACGACGTACCCGAGCCGTCGGCCGTGACCGAGCCGTCGGCCGTGCCCGAACTTCCGGCGAGCAGGCTCACCCCGCCCACCGTCCCGGCCGTCGCGAACGAACTGGCGAGCACCTTGCGCCGGGAGAACTTCCTGCGCAGGTACTCGTGCTGTTCGGGCATGCTCATCCGGGCCGCGAGCTGCTCCGGAATGCCGACGTTGGGAGTGTCCATGGCAGGAAACTTCCCAGCGACGCCCAACTCCCGCCCTACACCGGGATGAACAGAAGCTGACCGCGAGGAGCCGGGCGGGCCGGGCGGCCCGCGCATGTCCGCATGCCGGACACCTCATGTCATCCCCTGGGACGAAGAGTACGGTGCTCGTATGTCGGCCAGTTCTCGCAGCATCAATCTCGCAGTCATCCCCGGAGACGGCATCGGCCAAGAGGTCGTGGCCCAGGGGCTCAAGGTCCTCAACGCCGTGCTTCCGCAGGATGTGAAGCTCGAGACGGAGGAATACGACTTCGGCGCCAAGCGGTACCACGCCACCGGTGAGACCCTCACCGACGCCGACGTGGAAGCCCTCAAGCAGCACGACGCGATCCTCCTCGGCGCGATCGGCGACCCCTCGGTCCCGTCCGGCGTCCTGGAGCGCGGCTTCCTGCTGAAGCTCCGGTTCCTCTTCGACCACCACGTGAACCTGCGCCCCTCGAAGCTGCTCCCGGGTGTCGCGACCCCCCTCAAGGGCCAGCCCGAGATCGACTTCATCGTCGTACGCGAGGGAACCGAGGGCCCCTACACGGGCAACGGCGGCTCGATCCGCACCGGCACCCCGCACGAGGTGGCCACCGAGGTCTCCGTCAACACCGCCTTCGGTGTGGAGCGCGTGGTCCGCGACGCCTTCGCCCGCGCGCAGGCCCGCCCGCGCAAGAAGCTGACGCTGGTCCACAAGAACAACGTCCTCGCGTACGCCGGTCACCTCTGGACGAACGTCTTCAACCAGGTGGCGAAGGAGTTCCCCGAGGTCACCACCGACTACATCCACGTCGACGCCGCGACGATCTACCTCGTCACCGACCCCGGCCGCTTCGACGTGATCGTCACCGACAACCTCTTCGGCGACATCATCACCGACCTCGCCGCGGCCGTCTCCGGCGGCATCGGCGTCGCCGCCTCCGGCAACATCAACCCGAGCCGCGAGTTCCCGTCCATGTTCGAGCCGGTGCACGGCTCGGCGCCGGACATCGCGGGCCAGGGCAAGGCCGACCCGTCGGCCACGGTCCTCTCCGTCGCGCTGCTCCTGCGTCACCTCGGGTACGAGGGCGAGGCCGCCCGCATCGAGGACGCCGTCTCCGCCGACCTCGCCGAGCGCGGGGACACGGTCCGCACCACCGAGCAGATCGGCGACGCGCTCGCCGTACGAGTAGCGGGCTGACCCGGTAGCTCGTAGATCACACCGAAGATCACGCAGAAGCCGCCGGGTCCCTCAGGACGCCCGGCGGCTTCTCGTATCCACCCCCCGGGTGTCACCATCGACCCCCGGGCCGCAATCGTGCCGTTTCTCCCTCAGGTCCCCGCGAGCGATAATCGAACGTGGGGCCGTGGAAGCAGCAGGGAAAGTCGGACGTCCTAGTACTGGGCGTCCGGATGTGAGCGCGGTCCGTCACCATCACACGTGAAGGACGAAGTACTCATGACGACGACGCCGACCATCGAGCTCAAGCCCTCCTCGACGCCGCTGGCCACCGCGGAGCGCGAGGCCATCCTGGCCAACCCCGGGTTCGGCCGCCACTTCACCGATCACATGGTGACGATCAAGTGGACGGAGGGCCGCGGCTGGCACGACGGTCAGCTCGTGCCGTACGGCCCGCTCGCCCTCGACCCGGCGACGAACGTCCTGCACTACGCCCAGGAGATCTTCGAGGGCCTGAAGGCCTACCGGCAGCCCGACGGCTCGGTGGCCACGTTCCGCCCTGACGCCAACGCCCGTCGCTTCCAGTCCTCCGCGCGCCGCCTCGGCATGCCGGAGCTGCCCGTCGAGACGTTCATCGAGGCGTGTGACCTGCTGGTGCGGCAGGACATCGACTGGGTTCCCGCGCACGGCGGCGAAGAATCCCTCTACCTGCGCCCCTTCATGATCGCCACCGAGGTCGGCCTGGGCGTGAAGCCCGCCAACGAGTACCTCTTCGTCGTCATCGCCTCGCCCGCCGGCGCGTACTTCCCCGGCGGCGTGAAGCCCGTCTCCATCTGGCTGTCCGAGGACCGCGTGCGCGCCGTGCCCGGCGGCATGGGCGACGCCAAGACCGGCGGCAACTACGCCGCGTCGCTGCTCGCGCAGGCGGAGGCCGCGGCGAAGGGCTGCGACCAGGTGGCCTACCTCGACGCCGTCGAGCACAAGTGGGTCGAGGAGTTGGGCGGCATGAACCTGTACTTCGTGTACGGCAACAAGATCGTCACCCCCACCCTGACGGGTTCGCTGCTGGCGGGCGTCACCCGCGACTCCCTCCTCACTGTCGCCCGTGACCTCGGCTACGAGTCGGAGGAGGCCCGCGTCTCCATCGACCAGTGGAAGAACGACACCGAGAACGGCACCCTCACCGAGGTCTTCGCCTGCGGCACGGCGGCCGTCATCACGCCCGTCGGCACGGTGAAGTGCAACGCGGGTGAGTGGGAGCAGAGTGGGGGCGAGCCGGGCGAGGTCACGATGAGGCTTCGTGAGGCGCTGCTGGATGTGCAGCGGGGGAAGGTGGGGGATCAGCACGGCTGGATGCACGAGCTCGGCTGAGGGCTTGACCGGTGGCCCCTGGCCCGGGCCCGGAGGCCCGGACCGGGGGTCCCCCTTACGTCCGCTCCAGGCTGCGGGCCCGTTGTGGCTGATCGCGCAGTTCCCCGCGCCCCTGAACGGCTTCGCCGTCCGGGGGTGTTTCCCTTTGGGGGTCGGCTGCGGGCCCGTCGTGGCTGGTCGCGCAGTTCCCCGCGCCCCTGAACGGCGGCTCCGCCGCCAGGGGGCGAAGCGTCCTCGCGCCCCTGAGCGGCGGCTTCGCCGTCAGGGGGCGTGGTGGGGGCGGTGCCGGTGGGGTGGGGGTGCGGGTGGGGTTGTTAGGGGCGCGGGGAACTGCGCGATCAGCCACGGCCGGGCCGCAGAGGGGAGAGAGGGAAGCGAGGGAAGCTAGGGGGCCGTCAGCGGGCCGGGAGTGTGAGCGTGGTGGGGAGCGCGGCGCACGCCTCGTCGAGGAGCGCCGCGAGACGGCCCCGCGTCGGTTCGGACTCCTCGACCCACCCCTCCAGCGCCCGATGAAACGCCGCCACCAGCAGATCGACCGCCAGTCGAGGACGCAGATCACCCCCGCCCGGCAGGGCGAACCGGCGCCGGGCCACGACCAGCGCCGCCCCACTCGTACGGTCACAGAAGGCGAGCCCGTGCGCGTCCATGGACGGAGTCCGCGCCGCGAGGCGCCGGCTCAGCAGCACCCGCTCGGCCCACCCGTCGGCAGGCATGCGCCCGAGCGCGGCGAGCAGCACGTCCCGCAGTACGTCGAACAGCGGCTGCCCCGGCGCCGGTTCGGCCCTTTCCAGCTCCTCCAGGAACGCCGTCCACAGATCCTGCGTCGGCGCCATCGCCACGTCTTCCTTGCTGCTGAACGTGCGGAAGAACGTCCGCTTGGAGACGTCCACGGCATCGCACAGCGCGTCGAGCGTGACGCCGTCGAAGCCGCGCTCCGTGAAGAGGTCCAGGGCCGTGTCGACGAGGGCCTGACGCGTCCGCAGCTTCTTGCGCTCCCGCAGGGGGAGCTGGTCGAGGTCCGTGGAGTCCATGGCGGGAGTGTAGCCAGTCCCGGGAGCGAATGCCCCTTGAGCACTTATGCCACTCAGTGGCACTATTGCCGTGTCGAGGCACCCGTCGTCGGTGTGCGTTCGGATTCTCTGCCTGCTCTTCTTCTGCCTTGAGAGGTTCAACTTCCATGCGCGCACTTCTGGTTGACCGTTCCGCACCCGGGGGCCTGCGCCTCGGGGAAGCCCCCGACCCCGTACCCGGACCGCATCAGGCCCTGGTCGGAGTCGCCGCCACCTCCCTCAACCACGGCGAGGTCCGCTTCGTGCTGGAGAGCGCACCGGAGGGCACGGTGCTCGGCTGGGACGCGGCGGGTGTGGTCGAGCGCGCCGCCGCCGACGGGTCGGGCCCCGCCGCCGGAACCCCTGTGGTCACCCTTGGAGGTGATGGCGGTTGGGCCGAACTCCGCGCGGTGGACACCGACTTGCTGGGTGTCGTCCCCGAAGGGGCGGATCTGGGTGCCATCAGTACGCTGCCGGTCGCGGGCGCCAGCGCCCTGCGCGCCCTGGACCGGATCGGCCCGATCCTCGGCAGGCGCGTCCTGGTCACGGGGGCCACCGGCGGCGTCGGCCGGTACGCGGTGCAGCTCGCCCGGCGGGGCGGCGCCGAGGTCGTCGCGGTGACCGGTGACCCTGAAGGGCGGGGCGAGGCACTCAGGGCTCTCGGTGCGCACGAGGTGGTCGCCACGCCCGCGGCGGCCGGGGCGCCGGTGGACGGCGTGGTCGACCTGGTCGGCGGCCGTCAACTCGTCGAGGCGTACGAGCAGTTGGGTCAGCACGGGACCCTCGTGTCCGTCGGGCACTCCGGCGGCGACGCCGAGCACTTCCCGTACGGGACCCTCTATGGGGACATGGGCCGCCACGACCGCTCGGTCGTCAGCTTCCACCTGCTCGGCTGCACCGGGCTCACCAGGGATCTGACCTGGCTTGCGGGGCAGGTGGCGTCCGGTGCGCTCGACCCCGGCACGTCCTGGCGAGGGTCGTGGGAGAAGTTCCCGGAGGCGGCCGAGGAGCTGCTCGGCCGCCGTCTGCACGGCAAGGCGGTCCTGGACATCGGCTGAGGTCCAGGGAGGCGCGGGATTCCGGTCAGGAACCCTGCCCGGTCTGCCCGGTCTGCCCGGTCTGCCCGGTCTGCCCGGTCTGCTCGGCCTTCTCGCCCTTGCCGTCCTCGTCGTCCGCCTTCGGGGCGTTCGAACCCACCGGGGTGAGCGGGCCGCTGGTGAGGAAGTCGACTGCGCCGAGGACCGCCGCCCCGGCGCCCTTCGCCGCGCGGACGCCGAGTCCTATGAGTTCTTCCATGGTCGTACTCCCCGTACTGCTGTGATCCCCTGACGGTCAACTTCCGCTTCAGGCTACGTGATCAATGGAGGCGGCGGCCGGGGTGGCCTCCGGGGCGGTGGGTGCGACGGGCCGGCCCTCACGCGCAGGCAGCGTCAGATACGCCGCCCCGCCCACCACCCCCGACAGCAGGAAGCTGCAGTCGACCCCGCCCGTCAGGGACAGCAGCGGCCCCTCGTACGACGGCAGCGAGACCGCGAGCACGCCGACCGTCGCGCCCAGCGCCCAGGCGGTCGTGGCCTGCACGTTCCAGCCGGCCCTGTACCAGTAGACGCCGCCACGGGAGCGGCGGTTGAAGACCTGGAGGGCGTCCGCGTCGTACTCCCCTCGGCAGCGGGCGAAGCCGATCAGGGTGATCACCGCCCACGGGGTGCCGATGGCCGTCAGGAGCAGCACGAAGGACGTCATCGCGTCCTGCGCCTCCCATGCGTAGTGGCCGGCGAAGACGCAGGCCGTGGCGACGACGGCGACCGTGTACGTGGCGCGGGCGCGCGACGCGCGGGGCAGGATCGCGTCCAGGTCGAGGCCCATGGAGTAGAGCATCAGGCCCGCGTTGCCGACCGAGCCCGCCGAGGCGGCGAGCAGCAGCGGGAGCAGGTACCAGGTGGGCGAGGCGTCGACGAGTCCGCCGGCGTAGTCGAGGGCGGCGCGGGCCGCGTACGCCGTGAACGTGCCGAAGAGCTGGGGGATCAGGAGCCCCGCGAGCAGTCCGAGCCAGGCCGCGCCGAGGACCGCGCGGGAGCTGTGCCGGGCCGGGGAGACATAGCGGGTGTAGTCGCCGAGGAGGGTGATGAAGGCGATCGGCCCGGAGAGGCCCGCGGCGACCAGGGCGAGCAGCCACGTCGGCCAGAACGAGCCGAGGAGATAGCCGCCCGCGCCCGGGAGCGCCGACGTCGTGAAGTCGGGGGCGTACGCGAAGACGCCGAGGATCAGCAGTCCCGTCATGGCGAACGCGAGGACCCGGGAGAGCCGCAGCAGCACGCGGTAGCCGAAGACGGCGCCGACCACGGTGGCGGCGGCGAGCAGGGTGTAGGCGACGCCGTACGAGAATCCGCCGGCCGGCAGGCCGAGCAGCCGGTGCAGCGTGCCGACCATGACGTCGCCGCCGATCCAGATGGTCAGCGCGGTGTAGCCGAGGGAGAGCAGCAGGCCGACGACGGAGCCGACGAGGCGGCCGCGCACCCCGAACTGGGCGCCCGAGGACGTGGAGAGGTTCGTCCCGGTGCGCAGCGAGACCAGGGCGAGCGGCGCGGTAAGTGCCGTGCCGATCACCGTGCCCGCCACCACCGCGCTCACCGACTGCCACCAGCCGAGGCCGAACGACACCGGCAGCCAGCCGAAGACGATCACCCCCAGGCAGAGGTTGGAGCCGATGAGGATCGACACGAGATCGCGGGGACCGCTGGTGCGTTCCCCGTCCGGGATGGTGTCGACTCCGCGCTGTTCTATCGGCATGAGGGTGCCCCTGACGCTCGCTGGTCCCGAATGGTTGCCCCTTGTTTGAGCAGCGCTCAATGTGACGTGTTCTACGCCCTTTCGTCAATGCCCCTGTCGCCGCTTCCCGAGTGCGGATTTCGTGGTTAGAGTGGCGCTCTAAACGTGGAACAGGGAGGTACGGCGCGTGCGACTCACGCCCACCGAACGCGACCGGCTGCTGCTCTTCGGGGCCGCCGAGCTCGCGAGGTCACGCAAGGCGCGCGGCCTCAGGCTCAACGTCCCGGAGGCGACCGCGCTGATCGCCGACACGGTCTGCGAGGCCGCCCGCGACGGCGCCCGGCTCGCCGAGGCCGTCGAACGGGCCCGCTCGGTCCTCGGCCCGGACGACGTGCTGCCCGGCGTCGCGGACGTGGTGACCGAGGTGCACGTGGAGGCCGTCTTCGACGACGGGTCCCGGCTCGCGGTGGTGTCCGACCCGATCGGGGAAGGGCTCGGCGACGACGCGCCGGGCGCGCTGCTGCCCGGACCGCCGCACGAGGACCCCGCCCCGACGGTGACGCTGACCGTGCGCAACACCGCCACCGTGCCGGTCTCCGTGACCTCGCACTTCCACTTCTTCGAGGCCAACCCCCGGCTCGACTTCGACCGCGCCGCCGCCTACGGCCTGCGGCTCGCCGTGCCCGCCGGGTCCTCCGTCCGCTTCGGGCCCGGCGAGAGCGTCGACGTCGGGCTGCTGCCGATCGGCGGCGAGCGGATCGCCATCGGCTTCGCGGGCCTGGTGGACGGCCCGCTGGACGCACCGGGCGTCCGCGAAGAAGCGCTGCGCCGCGCCGCCGCCTGCGGCTACCTCGGCGTACCGGAAACCACCGATCAGGAGGTCGAGCGATGAGCCGCCCCGGAGGACACGCCGCCGAACCGCGCCGCCTCACCCCGTACGAGTACGCCTCCACGCACGGCCCCCGCGCCGGCGACCACGTCCGGCTCGGCGACTCCGGGCTGACGATCCGCGTCGAGTCCGACGCGCAGAAGTACGGCGACGAGTTCCTCGCCGGATTCGGCAAGACCGCCCGCGACGGGCTGCACCTGAAGGCCGCCGCCGTCCGCGAGACCTGCGACGTCGTCATCAGCAACGTCGTCGTCATCGACGCCGTGCAGGGCATCCGCAAGGTGTCCATCGGCATCAGGGAAGGCCGCATCCACGCCATCGGGCGAGCGGGCAACCCGGACACCCTCGACGGCGTCGACGTCGTCGTCGGCACCGGCACGTCGATCGTGTCGGGGGAGGGGCTCATCGCCACCGCCGGGTCCGTGGACACCCACGTCCACCTGCTCTCGCCCCGGATCATGGAGGCCTCCCTCGCCTCCGGCGTGACCACGATCATCGGCCAGGAGTTCGGGCCGGTGTGGGGCGTCGGCGTCAACTCGCCCTGGGCGCTGAAGCACGCGTTCAACGCCTTCGACGCCTGGCCGGTCAACATCGGCTTCCTCGGCCGGGGTTCGTCCTCGCACGACGCCCCGCTCGTCGAGGCGCTCGCCGAGGGCGGCGCGTCCGGCTTCAAGGTGCACGAGGACATGGGCGCCCACACCCGGGCGCTCGACACCGCGCTGCGCGTCGCCGAGGAGCACGACGTCCAAGTCGCCCTGCACAGCGACGGGTTGAACGAATGCCTCTCCGTCGAGGACACCCTCAAGGTGCTGGAAGGGCGCACCATCCACGCCTTCCACATCGAGGGGTGCGGCGGCGGACACGTGCCGAACGTCCTGAAGATGGCGGGCGTGCCGAACGTCATCGGCTCCTCCACCAACCCCACGCTCCCCTTCGGGCGTGACGCCGTCGCCGAGCACTACGGCATGATCGTCTCCGTCCACGACCTGAAGACCGACCTGCCGGGCGACGCGGCGATGGCCCGCGACCGCATCCGTGCCGGGACGATGGGCGCCGAGGACGTCCTGCACGACCTGGGCGCCATCGGCATCACCTCGTCCGACGCGCAGGGCATGGGCCGCGCGGGCGAGACCGTACGCCGCACCTTCGCGATGGCCGGGAAGATGAAGGCCGAGCTCGGCCCCATGGAGGGCGACGGCGCACACGACGACAACGCGCGCGTGCTGCGCTACATGGCCAAGCTCACCATCAACCCCGCCCTCGCCCACGGCCTCGCCCACGAGGTCGGCTCCATCGAGGTCGGCAAGCTCGCCGACATCGTGCTGTGGCGCCCCGAGTACTTCGGCGCCAAGCCGCAGCTGGTCCTGAAGTCCGGCTTTCCCGCGTACGGCGTCGTGGGCGACCCGAACGCCGCGACCGACACCTGCGAACCCCTCGTCCTCGGACCGCAGTTCGGGTCGTACGGGGCCACGCCCGCCGACATCTCCGTGGCGTTCGTCGCACAGGCCGCCGTCGACCAGGGCAACGACCTCATGCCCACGCGCCGCCGCCGGGTCGCCGTGCGCGGCACCCGTGGCATCGGCCCCGCCGACCTGCGCCTGAACTCCCGCACCGGAGCCGTCGACGTCGACCAGCGCTCCGGCCTCGTCACCCTCGACGGCGACCCGGTCCGCTCCGAGCCCGCCGACTCCGTCTCCCTCAACCGCCTCTACTTCCTTTAAGGGTTTACGCCATGTCTGCTGCCGCCGACGGCTTCCGCATGCCCGCCGAGTGGGCCCCGCACGAACGCACCTGGATGGCGTGGCCGTGCCCCAACCCCACCTTCGACGACCCCGAGGGCCTCGACGAGTCCCGCATCGCCTGGGCGAACGTCGCCCGCGCCGTACGCCGCTTCGAGCCGGTCACCGTGGTCTGCGGGCCCGGCCAGGCCGCGTACGCCGAGGAGCTCCTCGGCCCCGGCATCGAGGTCACCGAGCGGGAGCTCGACGACGCCTGGATGCGCGACATCGGGCCCACCTTCGTCACCAACGGGAAGGGTGAACTGGCCGCCGTCGACTGGACGTTCAACGGCTGGGGCGCCCAGGAATGGGCCCGCTGGGACCATGACTCCAAGGTCGGGGCGCACGTCGCCGACCTCGCGGGAGCCCGTACGTACGCCTCGAAGCTCGTGAACGAGGGCGGCGGCATCCACGTCGATGGCGAGGGCACCGTCCTGCTCACCGAGACCGTGCAGCTCGGCCCCGAGCGCAACCCCGGCTGGACCAGGGAGCAGGTCGAGGCGGAGGTCCACGCCCACCTCGGCACGACGAAGGCGATCTGGCTGCCGCGCGGCCTCACCGCCGACTATCCCGGCCACGGCTACGGCACCCTCGGCCACGTCGACATCGTCGCCGCCTTCGCCGCTCCCGGCGTCGTCCTCGTCCACTCCCAGCGCGACCCCGCGCACCCCGACTTCGAGGTCAGCAAGGAGGCCATCGCGACCCTCAAGGGCCAGACGGACGCCCGCGGCCGCACCCTGCGGATCGTCGAGGTGCCCGCCCCGACCGTCCTCAAGGACGACGAGGGCTGGGTCGACTACTCCTACATCAACCACTACCTCTGCAACGGCGGCGTCGTCCTGTGCGCCTTCGGCGACCCGAACGACGAGCTCGCGGCGGGCATCTTCCGCGGTCTCTTCCCGGACCGGACCGTGACGCTCGTCGACGCCCGTACGATCTTTGCCGGGGGTGGTGGCATCCACTGCATCACCCAGCAGCAGCCAAAGGTGTGATCAAGGAGTACGGGATGGCCGGTCAGGCCCGCGCGCGGAAGAACGCCCCGCCGCGTGAGGACGTCATGGCGGCCGCCATGGAGATGATCGCCGAGCGCGGCCTGGAGAAGCTGACCATGGCCGCGCTCGGCCGCGAGGTCGGCATGAGCTCCGGCCATCTCCTCTACTACTTCCGTACCAAGGACGAACTGCTCCTGCGCACCCTGGAGTGGAGCGAGGGCCGCCTCGGCGCCGAGCGCGGCCGCCTCCTCGCCCGGCAGGGCACCGCCCGCGAGCGCCTCGACGCGTACGTCGACCTGTACGTCCCCGACGCCGTCGGCGACCCCCACTGGACGCTCTGGCTGGAGGTCTGGAACCGCTCCCTCAACGCCGACGAGGAGGGCCGCGACCGGCAGGCCGCCATCGAGGGCGCCTGGCACCGCGACCTGGTGGCACTGCTCGCCGAGGGCGTCTCGCGCGGCGAGTTCGAGGCGATCGACCCCGACCGTTTCGCGTCCCGCCTGCGGGCGCTGCTCGACGGGTTCTCCATCCACGTGGCGATCGGGCTGCGGGGGACGGGACGGGAGCAAGTCCTCGCGCATGTGAGGGAGTTCCTGGACGGATCGCTCGCCTCGGGCGCCCGGGACACCCGGCGGCCTGTCTAGGTTGTACGCAGTCCGGCGGATTGCCCGAAGGCCGGTGGTGCGCTTGCATCACGATGGGCCCTTGGCGTCGCGCCGGGGCACAGGTCTTCGGGGGGAAGCCATGTCCAGTGCCGGACGTGTGTCGGTGAGCGCCTTACTGATGGCGGCGCTCGGCGCGGCGGCCCTGCCCGGCGCGCACGCGAAGCCGCACGAGCCGCACACCGAACGCGTCAGCACCACGAGCACGGGCGCGCAGCTCGACGGCCCCTCCCACCAGGGTGTGATCAGCGACGACGGGCGGTACGTCGCGTTCTACACGAAGGCGGCAGAGTTCGGCTGCCGCGAGAACACGTACACCTGCCTCCAGGTGAAGGACCGGGCGACGGGCGATGTGACCGCGGTGCCCGGCGCGGGCGGGTTCTCGTGGGCGCCGCCGGTCATCAGCGGCGACGGGCGGCACGTGGGCTTCACGTCGGGCACGAAGGTCCCCGTGCCCCATCTGTACGACCGGGCGACGGGTGCGACCCGGCCGGTCCTGCCCGCGTCCGACCCGGAGGCGTCGACCGGCGAGATGTGGTCCGTCAGCCGCGACGGCGGCCATGTCGCCTACGGGGCGGGCAGCCGTCCGCGACCCACCCAGCGGCTGTACGTCCGCTCCATGGCCACCGGCGAGAACGACCTGGTCTCGGGGGAGGCGGACGGCGTCAAGGAGTTCGCCTCGCTGAGCGCCGACGGCGGGCGCGTCGCGTACCAGGTCCGTACGGCGGGCGAGGACCCCGCGGACGTCTTCCTCAGGAACCGCGCCACCGGTGAGAGCGTCCATGTGGACAAGGGCCTGGGCGAGGGGCGGCTGGTCCAACTCAGCGAGAACGGGCGGTACATACTCTTCGCCGCCGACGGCGGCACGTACGTACGCGACATGCGCACCGGCAGGACCCGGCGGGTCGCGGACGTGCCCGCCCGGTCCGCGAGCCGCGACGTACGGCACGCGGTCCTCACCGCGGCCGAGGGCGCGGGGGACGGCCTGACACTCCTCGACCTGCGCACCGGCCGGCGCTCGCCCGTGGGGCCGGGCCGGGCAGTGCCGGGGGCCGTCACCGCGAAGGGCGGTGCCGTGGCGTTCACCTCCGAGGCGACCGACCTGGTGCCCGACGACACGAACGGCGACTCCGACATCTTCGTACGCCACACGCACTGAACCGAGAACCGCACCGAGAACAGCACATCACGGGGGACTGATCATGTACTGCACCCATCGCAAGCGACTCGCCCTGGCCGTCGCGGCAGGCGTCGCCGCGGCCACCGTCACCGCCCTGCCCGCCGCTGTCGCCGCGCCCGACGCGGTGGAGGCGCCCCGCACCGAGGGCGTCAGTGTCACCGCCGACGGCAAGGCGGGCAACGACCGCTCCTCGCAGGAGTCCATCAGCAGGAACGGGCGCTACGCGGCGTTCGTGTCCGGCGCCAGTGACCTGGTGGCGGGCGACACCAACGGGCGGAGCGACATCTTCGTGCGTGACCTGCGCGGCGGGACGACGGAGCGGATCGCCCTGGAGGGGCGCGAGCTGAGCAGTCCGTCGCTGAGCGCCGACGGGCGGTACGTCGCGTTCGTCGCGTCGACCGTCGACGGGCCCGCCGTGCGGGACGTCCGGCTCTACGACCGCAGGACCAAGACCTTCGAGCGCCTCGACGTCGAGCTGCCCGACGGCTTCCCCGGCGACAGCGCGGGCAGCGTCTCGCTCAGCGCGAACGGGCGCTACGCCGTCTTCAGCACGGACGGACCGCAATTCGGCGGCACCGCGGTCTTCCTGCGCGACCGGAGGACCGGCACCACCGAGCGGATCAGCCACCCGTACACGGGCGGCGACGGGGAGCGGGACGCCCACTCGCCGAGCGTCAGCGACGACGGCAGGTACGTCGTCCACGCCGACTCCTTCGTGAACGGCCCGCGCGGCGACGACTGGAGCGACCTGTGGCTGCGCGACCGCAGGACCGGGAAGTCGGCCCAGGTCGACCGCTCGTACGACGGTTCGAAGACCGAGAAGGAGTCCCTGTCCGCGTCCATCAGCGGTGACGGCCGCACGGTCGTCTTCGAGTCGCGTGACACGCACCTCGTGCCCGATGACAACGACGCCGCCTGGAACGTCTTCGTGCACGACGTCGCCGCCGGCACCAACCAGCGCGTCCACGGCACCCAGGGCGGCCCCGGCGAGGCGTACACCCGTTCGCCCGCGATCAGCGCCGACGGCCGCCACCTCACGTACATGTCGGAACTGACCGAGCCGGGCAGCGCGTACGGCAAGGAGTGGCCCACCTATCTGCGCGACCTGAAGAAGGGCACCACCACGCTTCTCACGCCGGACACGGACGGCGGCGCCGCGACGGCCGACGTCCTGCCCGGCGGGATCTCGGGCGACGGCCGCCGCGTCGCCTTCGAATCGTCGGACGAGTCGCTGCTGCCCGGCGACACCAACGACGGCGACGACATCTTCGTGCGCCACGTGCGCTGACCGCTCACCCCGGGCGGGCGGCGCGTCCACGCGCCGCCCGCATCGTGAGACGGGGCAGCGCGCTGTGCACGGGCTGTGGCAGGCTGCCACCGTGCTCTCGTTCGCCATGATTATTGGCAGCAGGCGCGCCGGTCCGCAGTGACCGCCTCGTACCCATCACGTACGGGCGGACACCGTCGCCTCGACCCGCGCGCAGACCTCTCGCACCCGCGAGGGGTTTTTTCGTTTCCCGGCCCAACTGCAGCCGGACACGGAGCGCGAGGGATCATTGGGGGTGGTGGAGCCGGTCATTCCGGTAGACCGAGATCCGACACAGGAGCCAGATCAGCATGACGGAAACCAGCGCACCCGACGATTCCTTCCATGTCTTCGACACGACGCTGCGCGACGGCGCGCAGCGCGAAGGCATCAACCTCACCGTCGCGGACAAGCTGACCATCGCCCGGCACCTGGACGACTTCGGCGTGGGCTTCATCGAAGGCGGCTGGCCCGGCGCCAACCCGCGCGACACCGAGTTCTTCGCGCGGGCCCAGCAGGAGATCACCTTCCGGAACGCCCAGCTCGTCGCCTTCGGCGCCACCCGCCGCGCGGGCGCCAAGGCGGCCGACGACCCGCAGGTCAACGCGCTCCTCGCGTCCGGCGCACCCGTCATCACCCTCGTCGCCAAGTCCCACGACCGGCACGTCGAACTGGCCCTGCGCACCACCCTCGACGAGAACCTGGAGATGGTCCGCGACACCGTCTCCTACCTCGTCTCGCAGGACCGCCGCGTCTTCGTCGACTGCGAGCACTTCTTCGACGGCTACCGCGCCAACCCCGAGTACGCCAAGGCCGTCGTGCGGGCCGCATCGGAGGCCGGCGCCGACGTCGTCATCCTCTGCGACACCAACGGCGGCATGCTGCCCGCGCAGGTCCAGGCCGTCGTCTCCACCGTCGCCGCCGACACCGGCGCCCGCCTCGGCATCCACGCCCAGGACGACACCGGCTGCGCCGTCGCCAACACCCTCGCCGCCGTCGACGCCGGCGCCACCCACGTGCAGTGCACCGCGAACGGCTACGGCGAGCGGGTCGGCAACGCCAACCTCTTCCCCGTCGTCGCCGCCCTGGAGCTCAAGTACGGCAAGCAGGTCCTGCCCGAGGGCTCGCTGCGCGAGATGACCCGCGTCTCGCACGCCATCGCCGAGGTCGTCAACCTGACGCCCTCCACCCATCAGCCGTACGTGGGCGTCTCCGCGTTCGCGCACAAGGCGGGGCTGCACGCCTCCGCGATCAAGGTCGACCCCGACCTCTACCAGCACATCGACCCGGACCTCGTCGGCAACCGCATCCGCATGCTCGTCTCCGACATGGCGGGCCGCGCCTCCATCGAGCTCAAGGGCAAGGAGCTCGGCGTCGACCTCGGCGACGACCGCGAGCTGATCGGCCGCGTCGTCGACCGGGTCAAGGAGCGCGAGCTCCAGGGCTACACGTACGAGGCCGCCGACGCCTCCTTCGAGCTGCTGCTCCGCGAGGAGGCCGAGGGCCGGGCCCGCCGCTACTTCCGCGTCGAGTCCTGGCGGGCCATCGTCGAGGACCGCCCCGACGGCACCCACGCCAACGAAGCCACCGTGAAGCTGTGGGCCAAGGGCGAGCGCATCGTCGCCACCGCCGAGGGAAACGGCCCGGTCAACGCCCTCGACCGCGCGCTGCGGGTCGGCCTCGAACGGATCTACCCGCAGCTCGCCAAGCTGGAGCTCGTCGACTACAAGGTCCGCATCCTGGAGGGCAAGCACGGCACGTCCTCCACCACCCGCGTCCTGATCTCCACCACCGACGGCGTCGGCGAGTGGTCGACCGTCGGTGTCGCGGAGAACGTCATCGCGGCGTCATGGGGCGCCCTGGAGGACGCGTACACCTACGGCCTGCTGCGGGCCGGGGTCGAACCGGTGGAGTAGCGGCCGGACCCGGAGCCTCCGCGGGCATCCGTCGCGGGGCCGACTGGGTTACGTTCGAAGTATGAAGAATCGGACGAACCGGATCACTGTCGGACTGTCCGGGCTGCTGCTCGCCCTGGGAGCCGTGTCCTTCACGGCGGCGCCCGGGGCGCCGGCGGCGTCCGTGGCGCGCGAGGCCTCCAGCACGTCGGTGGTGGCCGATGCCTGGGAGAAGAGCCCGGTGTACGTCGATCCGGCGGCGTCGGACCAGCTGTCGGGCGAGCAGGCCGACGCCCTCGCCGAGCGCATCAAGAAGGCCGACAAGCCGGTGTTCGTCGCCGTGCTGCCCGCGAACTTCCCGCAGCAGGGCCTCTTCCAGCAGCTGCGCACCGAGACCGGCGTGACCGGCGTGTACGCGGTCCGGCTCGGCGGCGGGTTCGACGCGAAGGCCGACCCGTCCGTCCTGACCGGCAACGCCGTCGACAACCTCGTCTCGCTGGTCCAGGGCGAGGACACCGCAGTCCAGCTCGACCGCTTCGTCGGCCAGACCCTCGTGCAGGCGGACGGCAGGGCCCCCGAGTCCTGGGGCGGCGGCCCGGACGACGGGGTGTCGGTGGGCGCCCTCGTCGGGGTCGGCGTGGTCGTCGTCGCCGGTGCCGGGGGCGCGTACGCGATCGTGCGCCGCAAGAAGCGGCGCCACGAAGAGGCGCAGCGCGCTTCGCTGGACAAGCTGTCCGTCGTCGTCGACGAGGACATCACCGCCTTCGGCGAGGAGCTGGACCGGCTCGACTTCCACCCCGCGGAGCCGGGGGCGGACGACGCGATGCGCGCGGACTACGAGCGCGCGCTCGACGCGTACGAGAAGGCGAAGTCGTACATGGCGGCCGCGACGCACCCCGAGGACGTGCGCGGCGTCACCCAGGCACTGGAGGACGGGCGCTTCTCCCTGGCGGCGCTCGCCGCGCGGCGGGAGGGGCGCGAGCTCCCGGAGCGGCGCGCCCCCTGCTTCTTCGACCCCCGGCACGGGCCGTCGGTCGAGGACGTGGCATGGGCGCCCGCGGACGGGGCCGAACGCCAGGTCCCGGTGTGCGCGGCGGACGCGGCGCGCCTCGCGGACGGAGAGGACCCGATGGTGCGGACGGTGGCCACGGACTCCGGTGAGCGGAGGCCCTACTGGGAGGCGGGACCCGCGTACGGGCCGTGGGCGGGCGGGTACTTCGGCGGAGGCATCCTGCCGGGTCTCCTCGTCGGCACGATGCTCGGCGGAATGATGATGAGCCCCGCGTACGCGGCGGACTACGGCTCCGGATACGGGAACCCGGGCGGCTACGAGGGCGGCGACTACTCGGGCGCGGACTTCGACCCCGGTGACTTCGGGGGCGGTGGCGACTTCGGCGGGGGCGGGGACTTCGGCGGGGGCGGCGACTTCGGTGGCGGAGGCGGGTTCTAGCGGCGTGACCGTACGCCTGCCGACGTGGCCGCACGCCTTCTGAAGGCTTGACCGCACGACACGCTTGACCGCACGGCAACGACACGGCTTGACCGCACGGCACGATTGCGAGACGATACGGTTCGTCTTGTTGGTTCGTGTGCGGGAGGACAGCCATGCAGCAGGTCTCAGAACCTCAGGAGCAGTACGTCGAGGTCGCCCCCGGAGTGCGACTGTGGACCGAGCGGCGCGGCGCGCCCCACGCCCCCGCGCTGCTGCTCGTCATGGGGGCCCAGGCCACCGGGCTCGGCTGGCCCGAGCCGCTGGTCGACGCGCTCGCGGCGCACCATCACGTCATCCGTTACGACCACCGCGACACGGGCCGCTCCGGCCGCCCCTTCGACGAGAACCCCTACCCCGTCACCGACTTGGCGCGCGACGCGGTCGCGGTCCTCGACGGACTCGGGATCGAGCGGGCGCACATCGTCGGGCTCTCACTGGGCGGCATGCTCTCCCAACTGGTCCTCGCGGACCACCCGGAGCGGGTGCTGAGCGCGACCCTGCTGGGCACGTGCGCGCTGAGCGAGACGCCGTACGTGACGCCGGACGGCGTGCCTGTCCCCGTCGACGAGCTCCCCGGCGTCGCGCCGGAGATCCTGGAGATGTGGTCGCGCCCCGTCGAGGACCACGGCATGGAAGCCGAGCTGGACCGGCGCGTCGAGCACTGGCGGCTGTTGAGCGGCGACCAACTGCCCTTCGACGCCGATTACTTCAGAGAGCTGGAGCGGCGCGTCATCGAGCACGCGGGTACTTATCTGGAGTCGTCCGCCCACGCGCTCGCGGACAGTGCGGGCATGGTCCGTACGGCCGAGCTGGCCGCGAACCGCGTCCCCACGCTCGTCGTCTCCGCCACGGCGGAGCCGGTCTTCCCGCTCCCGCACCCCCAGCACCTCGCGCAGGTCATCGCCGGGGCGCGCCTGGTGGAGATCCCGGGCATGGGCCATTCGCTGCCGCCGGCGGTGCACGCACCCCTGGCCAAGGCGATCCTGGGACACACGCTCGGCGGGGCGTGAGCGGGCGGCCGTCCCGGGGCCGACCGATATCGGGCCAGTCGGCCAGTCGGCCAGTCGGTCAGCCGGTCAGCCGGTCTGCGGGTCGGCCTGCGGACCTGTCACCGGCCACCGTCCCGGATGCCCCGGCGGGAGTGCCAAGTCCCGTCGTACGGCCGCGTAGTAGGCCTGACGTGCGGTCCGTTGCCGTTCGAGGAGCGCGGCCCACGCCTCGGGGTCGTGGGTGTCCTCCCGCAGGAACCGCTCCATCCGGATCACCAGGAGCACCCACTTCCGCGCCTCGTCGACGACGTCCGGCGCGCCGAGCATCAGCAGCGCCTCCCCGGCGGGGTCGCGGGCTTCGGCGGCCTGGGTGAAGTGGGGGACCGCCTCTTCGGGCGAGAGGGGGTGGGGATGCGGGTCGTTGCCGAGATGGGCGGCGACCCGGTAGGTGAGGCTGACGGTCTGCTTCAGGACCCGGGCGTACTCGGTGTAGACGCCGAGCCGCCGTTCCTCCCAGCGTGCCGCCTGCTCCCGCCTGAACCGGATGCGGTCGCCGCGCGTCACCGCCACATAGGACCCGAGCGCACCGATGGTCACGCCGATGAGGGCGGGCAGTTGCTGTATGAACTCCGACACGACGGAACGGTAGCGCGCGGCGGGACGCGATGGTCGGGATCTGCGGACACCGCCCGGTTCAGGAGGCGGTCTTGATCGCCGAGATGTCGAAGTTCAGCTTGATCTTGTCGGAGACGAGCATGCCGCCGGTCTCCAGCGCGGCGTTCCACGTGAGGCCCCACTCCGAGCGCAGGATCTCGGCCTTGCCCTCGAAGCCGACGCGCTCGTTGCCGAACGGGTCCTTGGCCGAGCCGTTGAACTCCAGGTCGATGGAGAGCGGCTTGGTGGTGCCCAGGATCGTCAGGTCGCCGGTGACGCGGTAGTCGTCGCCGCCCAGCGCCTCCGTCCTCGTGGAGCGGAACGTCATCTCGGGGAACTCGTCGGTCTTGAAGAAGTCGGCGCTCTTCAGGTGGCCGTCGCGGTCGGCGTTGCCGGTGTCGATGCTCTCCATCGTGACGTCGAGGGAGGCCGTCGAGCGGGACGGGTCCGTGCCGTCCAAGTGCAGCGTGCCGGTGAAGTCGAGGAAGGAGCCCTTGACGTTCGTGACCATGGCGTGGCGGGCGACGAATCCGATCGTCGTGTGCGCCGGGTCGATCGTGTAGTCGCCGGTGAGCGCGGCGAGCTCCGGGCTGACCGCGGCGGGGGCGGTGGCGGTGGCGGTGGCGGCGGAGGTGGTGGCGGTTTCGTTCTTGCGGCCGAAGAGACCCATGACGTGCTCCTTGGGGGACGAGCTCCTGTGAGGAGCTACTGAGCTTCCGAGTGCTTGTTGAATGTTCAACGAGAACGAATGTAGCGCGATTCGGTTCAACATTCAACCTATTCGTCATGGGTGTCGTGGGGGTGTCGCATGGGTGCCGCTCGGGCGTCATCGGCGTGCGCGGTGGTGCCACCTTGCGCCAAAGCGTGCGCCACCCTGCCTGACCTGCGAAAAGAGTGCGCGGCGGCCTTGTCCGGTGTGCCCGTGGCGCCGCAACCCCTTGCGGTGGCGCCAATGTGATGCCATGATGGCGTCATGAACCTCACGCAGTACGTCGACCAGCTCCGGCAGGAGCTCGCCGTAGCCGCCGAAGCGGGTGGCGACGAGGCCCGCGCGATGGCCGAGCGCCTCACCGCACCGCTCGAATCGGCCGCCCGGCTCACCCTGCTGAACGCGCTCTCCGCCGCCGCGGACGAGATCACCGCCGACCTCGCGCCGGGCTCGGTCGACGTGCGGCTGCGTGGGGTCGACCCCGAGTTCGTCGTGACGCCGCCGCCCGCCCCCGAGACGTTCGACGCGCGGGCGGAGTACGAGGCCCTGATGTCGGCCCAGCCCGCGCCGCCCCCGGCGCCCGCCGCGCCCGACACCGCGGACGACGGCGGCACCGCCCGGGTCAACCTCCGCCTCCCCGGCCATGTGAAGGCCCGCGTCGAGGAGGCCGCGAGCCGCGAGGGCCTCTCGGTCAACGCCTGGCTCGTCCGCGCCGCCTCCGCCGCCCTGGACCGGCCCGACGCCCGGACGGCCGTGACGGCGGCCCGCCGCGAGGTCCGCAGCTCGGGCAACGGCTTCACCGGCTGGGTGCGGTAGCCCGGACGCGGCCGACGGCCTCACCGCGCACCGCACAGGACCGCGTTCTTTCACCACCACCGCGTTCTTTCACCCATCACTGACCGAGCCCGCGGGCTCGCCGAGCCAGCAGGACGGGACACCCATGCCTTCTTTCGACACTCCGAAGCCCATCACTGCCACCATCAGCTTCGACGCGGGAACCCTCCGCATCGTGGCGGGGGACCGGGCGGACACCGTCGTCGACGTACGCCCCAGCGGTGCGGCCCAGGACAAGGACGTCAGGGCGGCGGACCGCACCCGTGTCGAGTTCGCCAACGGCAGGCTGCTAGTCAAGGGGCCCAAGGAGCGCTCCCTGTTCGGCAAGGGTCCGTCCATCGACGTGGAGATCGCGCTGCCGGCGGGCTCCGAGGTGCACGCCACGGCCGCCATGGCGCACTTCACCGCCGAAGGCAGGCTCGGCGACTGCGAGTTCAGGACCTCCGGGGGTGACGTGCAGGTCGAGCGAGCGGCGGGCGTCCGCCTGAACACGGGCTACGGAGAGGTCTCCGTCGGCCGCGCGGACGGTCCGGCCGACCTCCACACCGGCTCCGGCGAGATCCGCGTCGGCGAGGTCAAGGGGACAGCCTCGGCCAAGAACTCCAACGGCAACACGAGCCTCGGCGACGTCGAGGGCGACATCACGGTGAAGGCCTCCAACGGCTCCGTCACCGTCGACCGCGCCGGCGCCGACGTCAGCGTCAAGACGGCCAACGGGCCGATCCGGGTAGGTGAGTTGGCGCGCGGCGAGGCCGTCCTGGAGACCGCCACCGGCAAGATCGAGATCGGCATCCCCGAAGGCACGGCCGCCTGGCTCGACGTACGGACGAAGTCGGGCAACGTGCACCAGTCACTGGAGGCGTCGGACGGGTCGGACGCGCCGGGCGAGCCCTCGGACAGGCTGAAGGTGCGGGCCCGTACTTCGTGGGGGGACATCGTGATCCGCCGCGCCTGATTCCCGACCCCGGACGCCGGGCCCCCGCCCGGCCCGGCCGCACCTCACTTCGTCCCACCCCGCCCCGCTCCACCCCGCTCCACCTGTTCCACCCCACTCACCCCCAGCTGCTGCCCCGGCAGCCGTCCGGAATCAGTTTCGAACTGGTGTCCGGTACCGAGGCTGCCCGCTGCCGCACACCCTGCCGTGCACAGCCGCCGCACACCCTGCCGTGCACAGCCGCCGCACACCCTGCCGCGCAACCGAAAAGGAATGGACATGGCCACGCCTCCCCAGACGCGCCCGGCGGCGATCACCGCCACCGGTCTCCGCAAGTCCTACGGCGAGAAGACCGTCCTCGACGGCATCGACCTGCACATCCCGCAGGGCACGATCTTCTCCCTGCTCGGCCCCAACGGCGCGGGCAAGACGACCGCCGTGCAGATCCTCTCCACGCTCATCTCCGCCGACGGCGGCGAGGCGCGGGTGGCGGGCCACGACCTGGCGCGCGAACCCGACGCGGTGCGCGCCGCGATCGGCGTCACCGGCCAGTTCTCCGCCGTGGACAACCTCCTCACCGGCGAGGAGAACCTGACGCTCATGGCCGACCTGTACGGCTTCGGCCGCCGCCAGGGCAGAGACCTTGCCGCCGACCTCATCGAACGGTTCGACCTCGCCGAGGCCGCGAGGAAGCCCGCTTCGACCTATTCGGGCGGCATGCGGCGCCGCCTCGACATCGCGATGACCCTGGTCGGCGGCCCGCGCGTGATCTTCCTGGACGAGCCGACCACCGGCCTCGACCCGCGCAGCCGGCACGGCATGTGGGAGATCGTCCGCGAGCTCGTCGCCGACGGCGTGACCATCTTCCTCACCACGCAGTACCTGGAGGAGGCGGACCAGCTCGCCGACCGCATCGCCGTGCTGAGCGGCGGCAGGCTCGTCGCCGAGGGCACCCCCGCCGAGCTCAAGCGCCTCGTCCCCGGCGGCCACGTCCAGCTGCGCTTCGCCGACCTCGGGAGCCTGGAGGGCGCCGCGCTGACGCTCGGCACCGGCACCCGCGACGACGAGGCCCTGACCCTGCAGATCCCGAGCGACGGCAGCCTGAAATCCGTCAAGGCCGTCCTCGACCGGGTCGACGCCACCGGCCTCCGTGTCGAGGGGCTCGGCATCGACACCCCCGACCTGGACGACGTCTTCTTCGCCATGACCGGCCGCCCCGGCAAGCCGTGACCTCCCGCCCCCACCACCACGAGAGAGCGACGACCCGATGAGTACCGTCACCACCGCCCCGGCCGTCACGCGCGCCGGCCGCCCCGTCCCCGCCCCCACCTCCGCGCTGCGCAACTCCCGCACCATGCTGCGCCGCAACCTCCTGCACGCCCGCCGCTACCCGGCCATGACGATCAGCCTGGTGAGCATGCCCATCGCCATGCTGCTGCTCTTCAACTACGTCTTCGGCGGCACGATGTCGGCGGGCATGGGCGGCGGGTCCGGCGACTACATCGACTACCTCGTCCCCGGCATCCTCCTGATGGCCGTCGGCTCGGGCGTCCTGCCCACCACGGTCGGCGTGTGCACCGACATGACCGAGGGCATCGTGGCCCGCTTCAGGACCATGCCGATCAACGGTTCCTCGGTCCTCACGGGCCGCGCCGTCGGCGCCGTCATCCAGACCCTGATCACCCTCGTCCTCGTCACCGGAGTCGCGTTCCTCGTGGGCTTCCGCTCCAGTGCCGAACCCGTCGAATGGCTCGCCGCGGCCGGGCTCCTCACCCTCATGAGCACCGCGCTCACCTGGCTGGCCGTCGCGCTCGGCCAGCTGGTGAAGGCCCCGGAGGCGGCCAGCAGCGTCGCTCTGCCCTTCTCCTTCCTGCTGCCCTTCCTCAGCAGCGTGTTCGTGCCGCTCGACTCGATGCCGGGCTGGCTGCGGCACTTCGCCGAGTGGCAGCCCTACACCGCCTTCACCGAGACCCTGCGCGGACTGCTGACCGGCGGTGAGATCGGCAAGTTCGGTCCGCTCGCGGTGGGTTGGGGCATCGCCATCGCCCTGCTCGGTTTCGTGTGGGCGCGCTCGCTGTTCCGGCGGGACGCGACGCGCTGACCCCACCGGCCCACTGCCCCCCCAGACCCCGCGGAGCCACGGGGGTGTCTCGCGGGACAGGCCGCGCGACGAAAGCGTCGCGCGGCCTTCCGCGGTGTACGTCACTGGCGCCGCGTCGATCTCTGTCAGAGGTCTAGACAGCGCTTTCTATACGCTGATACACCCCTGCCCATGACCCCCACCCGCCGCACCTTCCTCGCCGCAACCGCTTTCACAGCAGCGGCCGCAGCGGCCGCAGCGACCGCAGCGACCACGACAGCCGCCGCCGCTGCCGCCGCCTCCGAGGACGACGAGTTCGCCACCCTCCGCAAGCGCTGGCTGGAGATCTCCCTCGGCACCGGATACGACCCCGCCGCCGAGCCGTACGTGTCCCGCCTCAAGGAGACCGGCGACCTCGCCCGCACCTTCCGCGCGGCCATGGACCCAGCCGCCAAGTCACTCTGGCCCGACGCCCTGTTCGACCCTCCGGCCGGCATCACCCTCAGCCACAGCAGGCTGTGGACGATGACCCAGGCGTACGTCTGTGAAGGCACCGGTTCGACGGGCGACGCCGGCCTCCTCGCCGACGTCCTGCGCGGCCTCGACCATGTGGCGGACACCGTCTACAACGCCTCCACCACCCGCTACGGCAACTGGTGGGAATGGCAGATAGGCAGCCCCCGCCTGCTCATGGACATCGTGGCGGCGCTGCACGGCGAACTCGGCGCCGCCCGCAGGGACAGAGCCTTCGCGGCCGTCGACCACTTCGTCCCCGACTCCGCGCTCACCGACTACACCGGCACCTCCACCGGCGCCAACCGCGTCGACCTCTGCCGTTCCGTCGCCCTGCGCGGCATCCTCGGCGGGGCCCCCGCGAAGATCGCCCTCGCCCGCGACGCGCTCTCCCCGGTCTTCCCCCATGTCACCAAGGGCGACGGCCTCTACGAGGACGGCTCGTTCGTCCAGCACACCTGGGTCGCCTACTCGGGAACGTACGGACAGGTGATGCTCGACGGTCTCGGCCGCCTCTTCGCGCTGCTCGCGGGGTCCACGTGGGCCGTCACCGACCCGAAGCAGCAGATCATCCTCGACAGTGTCGAGCGTGCGTACGCGCCACTGATCCTCGACGGCCTCGCCATGGACAGCGTCAACGGCCGCGCCGTCAGCCGCGGACACCTCAAGGGCGACGACCGCAAGATCATGCGCAGCGACCACTTCCACGGACAGGGCCTGATCGCCGCCATGGCGCTCCTCGCGGGCGGCGCGAGCGCGGCCGAGCGGGAGCGCTGGTACGGCCGCATCAAGGGCTGGATCGAGCGGGACACCGTCACACCGCTGCTCACCGCCCGCCAGCTCGGGGTCGCCGACCTGGCGCGGCTGCACGCCGTGGCGGACTCCGGAGTGCGGGCGGCGCCCGAACCCGTCGGGCACCGGCTGTTCGCCGCGATGGACCGGGCCGTGCACCGGCGCCCGGGATTCACCGTGAACCTCTCGATGGCCTCGGACCGGATTGCGTACTACGAGTGCGGCAACGGCGAGCACCCGCGCGGCTGGCACACGGGCGCCGGAATGCTCTACTGGTGGGCCGCCGGAACCCCCTCCGACCAGTACACCGACTGGTTCTGGCCGACCGTCGACCCCTACCGGCTGCCCGGCACGACCGTGTCCACCAAGCGGCTCCCCGACAAGGCGGGCGGCGAGTGGGGCGCGGCCAGACCCGCCGTGAAGTGGGTGGGCGGCGCGACCGACGGCGAGTTCGCGGCCGTCGGCCAGCACCTGAAGGGCCTCGGCTCCACGCTCGACGCCCGCAAGTCGTGGTTCTGCGCCGCGGACGCCGTGATCTGCCTGGGCGCCGGGATCACCGCCGCCGACGGCGTCCGCGCCGAGACGGTCGTCGACAACCGCAACCTGGGCGAGGCGGGCACGGCGGCCTTCTCCCTCGACGACGGAGCGCGCCCACGCTGGGCTCACCTGGAGGGCCACGGTGGCTGGATCTTTCCGGGCGGTACGGCCGCGCTGAGGACACTCCGGGAGGACCGCACCGGCGCCTGGTCCGACATCAACACCACGAGCTCCACCGAGCGGCGGACCCGTCGCTGGCAGACGCTGTGGCTCGACCACGGCACCGACCCGGTGGACGCTACGTACGCCTATGTCCTGATGCCCGGGGCCTCGCGGCGCACCCTGAGGGCGCGTGCCGCCGACCGCCGCTGGTTGTCGGTCCTCGCCAACTCGGCGGCGGTCCAGGCGGTGGCCGTCGACTCGCTCGGTCTGACCGCGGCCAACTTCTGGCAGGCGGGCGAGACGGGCCGCCTCGCCGTCACCACTCCCGCGAGCGTGCTGCTCCGGCGGCGGGGGAGACGCGCTACGGTGCATGTGAGTGAACCCCCGCGGACCGGAGAACCCCTCGAATTCACCTGGAACCGCCCCGTCTCCCGGGCGCTCGCCGCGGACCCGTCGGTCGAGGTCGTCTCCACCGGCCGGTCGCTCCGGCTCCGCGTCACGCCGGGAAAGGCCTGCGCGAGCCACCGGTGTGAGGTGTCTCTCAGCTGACGGAGAGTCCTGAGAAGTCGCGTTCCGCACCCTCTTTTGTGGAATTTCCACAATGGAGGAGGGTCTGAGCCGTCACTTCTTCATGGCTCGGGCCCGCTTCTGTCCGGGGGTGCCAGGAAAACGGCCCGGAGACTGTACAGAGTCGACGGTCCGTTTACCGGGGGGCGCTCCGTAAGGTCGCTACATGACCGTTTTGGACGAGACCGCTTCCTCCGGGAGCGAGCCCACCGACTCACGTGGCCGCGTGGCCGAACTGCACGAGATCCGTGCGGAGGCGCTGCGTGGACCGAGCGAGAAGGCGACCGAGGCGCAGCACGCCAAGGGCAAGCTGACGGCACGCGAGCGCATCGAGCTGCTCCTCGACCCGGACTCGTTCAACGAGGTCGAGCAGTTGCGCCGGCACCGGGCCACCGGCTTCGGCCTGGAGGCCAAGAAGCCGTACACGGACGGTGTCATCACCGGGTGGGGCACGGTGGAGGGCCGCACGGTCTTCGTCTACGCGCACGACTTCCGGATCTTCGGCGGCGCGCTCGGCGAGGCGCACGCCACGAAGATCCACAAAATCATGGACATGGCCATCGCGGCCGGTGCCCCGCTGGTCTCCCTCAACGACGGCGCCGGCGCCCGTATCCAGGAGGGCGTCTCGGCGCTCGCCGGCTACGGCGGCATCTTCCAGCGCAACACCAAGGCCTCGGGCGTCATCCCGCAGATCAGCGTGATGCTCGGCCCGTGCGCGGGCGGCGCGGCGTACTCGCCGGCCCTCACCGACTTCGTGTTCATGGTCCGCGAGACCTCGCAGATGTTCATCACCGGGCCGGACGTCGTCCGCGCGGTGACGGGCGAGGAGATCAGCCAGAACGGCCTCGGCGGCGCGGACGTGCACGCCGAGACCTCGGGCGTCTGCCACTTCGCGTACGACGACGAGGAGACGTGCCTGGCCGAGGTCCGGTACCTCATCTCGATGCTCCCCTCCAACAACCGGGAGAACCCGCCGGCCCACGAGTCGGAGGACCCCGCCGAGCGCCGCTCGGACGTCCTGCTCGACCTGGTCCCGGCGGACGGCAACCGTCCGTACGACATGGCCAAGGTCATCGAGGAGCTCGTCGACGACGGCGACTACCTCGAGGTCCACGAGCGCTGGGCGCGCAACATCATCTGCGCCCTGGCCCGCCTGGACGGCCAGGTCGTCGGCATCGTCGCCAACCAGCCGCAGGCACTGGCCGGTGTGCTGGACATCGAGGCGTCCGAGAAGGCCGCCCGCTTCGTGCAGATGTGCGACGCGTTCAACATCCCGATCCTGACCCTGCTCGACGTCCCCGGCTTCCTGCCCGGCGTCGACCAGGAGCACGGCGGCATCATCCGGCACGGCGCCAAGCTCCTGTACGCGTACTGCAACGCCACCGTCCCGCGGATCTCGCTGATCCTGCGCAAGGCGTACGGCGGCGCGTACATCGTCATGGACAGCCAGTCGATCGGCGCCGACCTCACCTACGCCTGGCCGACGAACGAGATCGCGGTCATGGGTGCCGAGGGCGCCGCGAACGTGATCTTCCGCCGTCAGATCGCGGCCGCCGACGACCCCGAGGCCATGCGCGCACGCATGGTCAAGGAGTACAAGGCCGAGCTGATGCACCCGTACTACGCCGCCGAGCGCGGTCTGGTCGACGACGTCATCGACCCGGCCGAGACCCGCGAGGTCCTCATCAAGTCCCTCGCGATGCTCCGCAACAAGCACGCCGACCTGCCCTCGCGCAAGCACGGCAACCCCCCGCAGTAGCCCACAAGGAGAACGCTGCAGATGACCACCCCCGACATCCGCGTCGAAAAGGGTCACGCCGAGCCCGAGGAAGTAGCGGCCATCACCGCGATCCTGCTGGCCCGCGCCGCCGCCCAGCCCGCCGTGCCCACCGCCCGCCGCGGCCGCGACAAGGCCGGCTGGCGCCGGCTGGAGCGCACCCCGGGCTTCCGCGCCCCGCACAGCTGGCAGGGCTGACGCACCCGCACGCCGAGGCCCCGCTCTCCCCTCGGGAGGGCGGGGCCTCGTGCCGTGTCAGGACAGGTGGGCCGCGGCCGACTCCGCCAGCGGACGGACCGCGGGATGCCAGGGGCGGCCCCGCGGCCCGGACAGGACCAGACGGCGCGAGGTCCGGGGCTCCACCGGCAGCAGCACCAGGTCGGGCGGTATCAGCGAGCGGGAGACCTCGGAGAGGACGGTCACGCCGATCCCGGCCTGCACCATGCTGATCAGCGTGGCCAGATCCCGGACGCGGTGCGCGGGGCTGAAGCGCAGCCCGGCGAGGCGGTGGATCGCGCGGATGCGGTCCTCGCAGCCGTTGGGCGAGATCAGGAACTCGTCGTCCTCCAGATCGCGGATGTCGACGACGGGCTCGCCCGCGAGGGGATGGTCGCGGGGGAGCAGGGCGCGGTAGCCGTCGAGGGCGAGCTGGACACCCGGTCCCGGCGGCGGGTCGATCAGGACGGCGGCGTCGGCCGTGCCGTTCTCCAGCCACTGGGCGACCTCGCCGCTGTCGCCCTCGAAGACCCGCACGGTGACGCGTGGCAGGCTCTCCCGCCAGTGCCGCAGCAGGGCGGGCACCAGGCCCTGGCAGACCGTGGGCGTCGACGCGAACCGTACGGTGCCGCTCAGGGTCCCCGCGTCCTCGGCGATCGCCTCCACGGCCCGGACCGCCGAGAGCGCGCTGCGGGCGTGCGGCAGGACGCGTTCCCCGAGCGCCGTCGTCCGCACCGGCCCCGACCGGACCAGCAGCGGGGCCGCCAGCTCACGTTCGAGGGAGGCCACGGCATGCGACACCGCCGACTGGCTCAGGCCGAGCTCCGCGGCCGCCGCGCTGAAGCCGCCCGCGTCGACGACGGCGAGAAAGGCCCTGAGCTGCGGGAAGTTCACGGTCATGAGGTGGCCTCATAGGTCTATGACGGCTATGCGTTGGATCAATCGTGCCAGGCCGGGCGAGGCTTGCCGCGTGCCGCCCGGCCGGACGGCACGGCCGTACGACGCGAGGAGAGCCATGCCCCACATCAGGGCCACCGTCACCGACCCGGACCTGCCCCCCACCGTGCGGGGCGCCCTCGCCGAGGGCCTGACCGCCCTGGCGGTCTCCGCGCTCGGCAAGTCCGCCGAGCGGACCATCGTCCACCTCGACCCGGTCCCCGCCGACCGCTACTACGTGGCCGGAAAACCCCTTCCCGAAGGCGTCCGTGACGCACACCTGGAGGTCAGCATCACCGCCGGTACCAACAGCGCCGCGGAGAAGGCCGCGTTCATCACCGGGGCCGCCGCGTTCCTGACGGAACTCCTCGGCCCGCTCGCCCGGGGCGGCGTCGCCCTGCACGAACTCCACCCCGAGAGCTACGGTTACCAGGGCGTGACCCAGTTCGAGCACTACCGCCGAAACTGACAGAGGCCCGCACGCCGAAGCGTGCGGGCCCTCGTCCGCGTACGGAAAAGTGGCGCGTACGGATAAAAAGTGGGGCGTACGGATAAAGAAGGGGAGGGCGACCGCTACCGCAGGCGCGCCATCAGCGCATGCTCGACCAGCGTGATCAGCGCGCTCTTGGCATCCGCGCGGTGTCGCGCGTCCGTCGTGATGATCGGGGTGTCCGGGCCGATCTGCAGCGCCTCGCGCACCTCGTCGGGCGTGTACGGCTGATGGCCGTCGAAGCCGTTGAGGGCGATGACGAAGGGCAGTCCGGAGTTCTCGAAGTAGTCGACGGCGGGGAAGCAGTCGGCGAGCCGCCTCGTGTCGACCAGGACGACCGCGCCGATCGCGCCACGGACCAAGTCGTCCCACATGAACCAGAAACGGTCCTGACCGGGCGTACCGAAGAGGTACAGGATCAGGTCCTGGTCCAGGGTGATGCGACCGAAGTCCATGGCCACCGTCGTGGTGGTCTTGTCTCCGGTGTGGGTCAGGTCGTCGATGCCCGCGGACGCGGACGTCATGACGGCCTCGGTGCGCAGCGGGTTGATCTCAGAGACCGCCCCGACGAACGTGGTCTTGCCCACGCCGAAGCCGCCCGCCACCACGATTTTCGCGCTGGTGGTGGAGCGGGCTGTTGCTCCGCCGCTAGAGCTTGCGAAGTCCACTGAGCACCCTTTCGAGCAGTGTCACGTCTGGCTGGCCGCCGGCGGACTCGTCGCCGCCGGGCTGATGGATGGCGACAAGTCCGGCCTCCGCCAGGTCGGCTACGAGGATCCGGGCGACGCCGAGGGGGATGGAGAGCAGCGCCGAGATCTCGGCGACCGACTTGATCTCCCGGCACAGGTTGCAGATGCGCTGATGCTCGGGCAACTGGCCCTGCAACTGGTGCGGTTGTGCGGTGGTGTGCACCAGCGCCTCGATGGCGAGCTGGTAGCGCGGCCTGGTGCGGCCGCCCGTCATGGCGTACGGGCGCACCAGGGGGTTGTGCGCCGAACCCGCGGGCGCCGGTTCGGGGGCGCGCCGCTGGGGTTGCACGGGCTGGATGCGGGGCGCGTGCGCCGGGGTGCCCTGGTCGTACGGGCGCGGTCCCGGCTGCTGGGGCTGCGCGTACGGCTGGCGGCGGTGGCTCGGCGCGGAGGGGAAGTTGTACCTGTTCGGACCGCCGTCGTGCTGACCACCCTGGCCATGACCAGGGGACCAGTTCGCCGATGACGAACCGTCTGGGGGTGTTGCCACGTTTCTTCCTCCTCCAACTGTGCCGGGCCCATCACTGTGGAGCCGCGTCCCGAAACCTTACGGGCACGAGACGCGAAAACGCACCGTCCGTCTGTTAGTTGAGAAGGCTCCCCTGGAGCTCCGCGCGCAGGTCGGGCGTGAGGACGGTGCCCGCGCGGTCGACAAGAAGTGCCATTTCGTACCCGACGAGGCCGATGTCCGCATCCGGGTGGGCGAGAACGGCGAGTGAGGAACCGTCGGAAATGGACATGATGAAGAGAAATCCTCGCTCCATCTCCACAACGGTCTGGGTCACCGCACCGCCCTCGAAGATCCGGGAGGCCCCGGCGGTGAGGGAGGTCAGCCCCGACGCGACGGCCGCCAGCTGGTCGGCGCGGTCGCGGGGGAAGCCTTCGGACATCGCCAGAAGGAGTCCGTCGGCGGAGACCACCACTGTGTGGGACACCCCTGGGGTGTTGTCCACGAAATTGGTGATCAACCAGTTCAGGTTCTGTGCCGCCTGGCTCATCGGGCTCACACTAACGCTCCTGGTTGTAGGTGCTATCAGGGCTGAAGCCCTGGCCATTCGTGTCACTGCTCGAGTTGCGTCCCCGCTGGACGCCGCGGCGCAGGTTGCTCAGCCTGCCCCGTACGTCCTCGGGGTCGCGGGAGACCGAGGGGCCGCCCTGTGGGGTCTGTTCCGCGGTGCCCTCGACCAGATTGGCCTTGGGCACCCGCCGCGGGAGCCCGGACGGGGTGACCCCGCCCGCCTTCGGCTCCTTGAGGCGCTCGGCTCGCTGCCAGCGCTCGTCGTTGGACGAACGCCAGTCGTCCTTGCCCTCGCTCGCGGCGGGGGAACTTCCGTTCCCGTTCGCACCGGAGGAGCCCCTGCGGGGGAGGCCCGCGTCGGTCATCTCGTGGACGACGGACGGAGTCGGTCCCGGCCGGTCGAAGCCTACGCGCTCGTCGTCGGCCGCGGGGGCCGCCTGCGCGGATTCCGCTTCCTGGCCGTACTCCGCCTGGTAGCCCTCGGCGCCGGGCCAGTCGTCCTGACGGGACCGCTCCGGATAGGGGAGCTGCGGGTCCTGGTAACCGTCCTGGTAGGGCTGCTGCTCGGTGGCGTACTGCTCGGGCGCGTACTGCTCGGCGCCGTAGCCGTTCTCGGCGTACTGCGCGTCGGTGTACTGCGCGTCCGTGTACTGGGCCTCGGCGTACTGCCCGGTGGCGTACTGCTCGTTCTCGTACCCGCCGCCCTGGTCGTACGCGACCTGCTGCTCCTCGTAGACGGGAGCCTGCTGCTCGTACACACCCGGCTGCTGCTGCTGCTGCGGTTCGACCTCGTCGCGGAAGAGCGGGCGGTGGCCGCCGGGCTGCTGGGCCTGCGCCTCCAGGGCCGCGCGGCGCTCCTCGCGCATCAGCGAACGGCCGACCGGGTCCAGCTCGGGCTGCGCCTCGGTGCCGTCACCGTGGTAGCGGCTGTCGTCGAAGCCGAGCTCCGCGGCCGTGCGCAGCGGCTCGGACTCCAGGACCTGCTGCTCCGGGATGATCGAGGAGACGGTGAACTCGTCCTGCGCGGGCTGGTCGCCACCGCCACCGTGGGTGATCGCGTCCGGCAGCATGACCAGCGACGTCGTGCCCGCCTGCTCGCCCGAGGGGCGCAGCTGCACGCGGATGCCGTGCCGGTCGGAGAGGCGGCCGACCACGAACAGGCCCATGCGCTGCGAGATCGCGGCGTCCACCGTCGGCGGGTTGGCCAGCTTGTGGTTGATGTCCGCGAAGTCCTCGGCGGTGAGGCCGATGCCCTTGTCGTGGATCTCGACCATGATGCGGCCGTCGGGGAGCCGGGTCGCGGTGACGCGGACCTTCGTCTGCGGCGAGGAGAACGTGGTGGCGTTCTCCAGGAGCTCGGCGAGCAGGTGCACGAGGTCGGTCACGGCCAGGCCGTGGATCTCGGCCTCCGGCACGCCCGACAGCTCGATGCGCTCGTACTGCTCCACCTCGGAGGAGGCGGCACGCAGCACGTCGACCAGCGGCACCGGCTGGTCCCAGCGGCGGCCCGGCTCCTCGCCGGAGAGAACCAGGAGGTTCTCGCCGTTGCGGCGCATGCGGGTCGCCAGGTGGTCCAGGCGGAAGAGGGACTCCAGCTGGTCCGGGTCGGCCTCGTTGTTCTCCAGGTCGGTGATGAGGGTCAGCTGGCCCTCGATCAGCGACTGGTTGCGGCGCGACAGGTTGGTGAAGATCGCGTTGATGTTGCCGCGGAGCAGTGCCTGCTCGGCGGCGAGCCGCACGGCCTCGCGGTGCACCTGGTCGAAGGCGCGGGCGACCTCGCCGATCTCGTCCGTGGAGTTGATCGGGATGGGCTGCACGCGGGTGTCGACGCGGCCCGGGTCGGTGCGCGACAGCTGGTCGACCAGCATCGGAAGGCGCTGCTCGGCGATGCCGAAGGCGGCCGTACGCAGCTGACGCATCGCGCGGGACATCTGGCGGGCCATCATCCCGGCCAGGATGAAGGCGGCGAGCAGCGCGATCACGACGATGGCGCCGGTGATGTAGGCGTTGCGCTGCGCGGTGGCGGCGATGTCGGACGCCTCGTCCACAGCCTTGTCGGCGAGGTCCGACTCGATGGTGCGGTAGGCGTCGAACTTGGCGGTGGTGGTCGCCCACCAGGCCTTGGGCGTGATGCCCTTGCCGGCCAGCGCGACGCGCGCGCTCGGCTGCGTGCTCTCCAGGGTGGCGAGGGCCGCGACCATCTGGTCCTGGGTGGGCGTCCGGCCGCCCTGCTTCTCGGCGTCGGCCGCCAGCTTCTTCTTGGCGTCCTCCAGCTTGGCGACGTCCTGGGGGGTGCCGCCGCCGGTGTACTCCTCGATGGCGATGCGCTCGAGGTAGGCGTACGAGGAGAAGGAGGTGCGCTGCAGTGTCAGCGAGCCGGTGCCGGGGCCCGGCTCGACCAGGAGGTGCGTGCCGATGGACCGCTGCAGGGAGAGCGCGGCCTTGGAGAGGGAGATCGCGTAGACGGTGCGGCCGTAGCTGGTGATGTTGCCGGTGCCCAGACCGAGCTCGTTGGCGAACTCCATCAGCGGGTGCTGGATGGCGACGTAGCCCTCTTCGGTCTTCACACCGGGAAGCTTGGTGGTGTACGCGGCCTGGCGCAGCGGACCGAGCTTCGACTCGACCTTGTGGAAGGCGTCGAGGCGGCGGTTGAGGCCTTCCTTGTCCGGCATCTTCTCCGCGGCGGAATCGAACTCGGCGGCGGCCCGGTCGGTGGCCTTGCGGGCCTTCACGACGGCCGGGTCGTTCCGCTTGCCGCGCAGCAGCGGCGCGGCGGAGACGTCGCGCTCCTCGATGAGGCGGTTGCCGTAGTCCAGCGAGGCCCGCACCAGGCGGGCGGTGCTCTCGGCGTCCTGGGCCTCGCTCCAGGTGTCGATGGAGCCCTTGACCTGGAAGCCGCCCATGACGAGGCCGACGAGCACGGGTATGAGCAGGATCGCGTTCAGCCGGGTCGGCACACGCCAGTTGCGGGGGGACATCCGTCCACCGGAGGGCGCCGGCGTCTCGTTGCCGGGCGCGGCGGCCACGTCGACGGGGGACGCCGCTGTGCGCGGCGGCGGGGTGAAGTTGCCCCGTGCGTCCCCGGTGGGGGATGCCGCGGGACTCGGCTTGCTTCGCCTCACTCGACCAACAACCTCTCGGCGGCGGCACACACATCGTGCCGCTGTCGTCTCCAAGGCCCGTGCTACTGGGCAGTTCAGCGCATTCCAGCACGTCAGGGGCTGCTCTTCCAAACAGTGGGAAGGGCTGGATCCGAGTGGTGTAAGCCTCAGATAAATCGGTCATAAAGAGCGAGCCCCGCCAAAAGGCGGGGCTCTTGTGAGCACAGCGACACCAGGTGACCGCGACGCGTGGCGGTCACCTTGCAATTCTCTGTCGAAACGTTATGAACACGGCGCACGGCCGTGTCAAAGGACACAGGGCGCTCCGGGTGTACTACGGCAACTGCCGTATGGAATCTGCCTACTTGAGACGTGCCATAAGTGCGTGTTCAACCAATGTGATCAGGCCACTCTTTGCGTCCGCACGGTGTCGCGCGTCCGTCGTGATGATCGGTGTACCCGGGCCGATCTGCAGCGCCTCGCGCACCTCGTCGGGCGTATACGGCTGGTGGCCGTCGAAGCCGTTGAGGGCGATGACGAACGGCAGCCCGCTGTTCTCGAAGTAGTCGACCGCCGGGAAGCAGTCGGCGAGCCGGCGGGTGTCCACGAGCACGACCGCGCCGATGGCCCCGCGCACGAGGTCGTCCCACATGAACCAGAAACGGTCCTGACCCGGCGTACCGAAGAGGTACAGGATCAGGTCCTGGTCGAGCGTGATGCGGCCGAAGTCCATGGCGACGGTGGTCGTCGTCTTGTCCCCGGTGTGGGTCAGGTCGTCGATGCCCGCGGACGCGGACGTCATGACGGCCTCGGTGCGCAGCGGATTGATCTCCGAGACGGCCCCGACGAACGTGGTCTTGCCCACGCCGAAGCCGCCCGCCACCACGATCTTCGCGGAGGTGGTGGATCGGACCGAGCCCGAGTCACTAGAGCTGGCGAAGTCCACTGAGCACCCTTTCGAGCAGTGTCACGTCTGGCTGGCCGCCGGCGGACTCGTCGCCGCCGGGCTGGTGGATGGCGACGAGCCCGGCCTCGGCCAGGTCCGCCACGAGGATCCGGGCCACACCGAGCGGCATCGACAGGAGCGCGGAGACCTCGGCCACCGACTTGACCTCACGGCACAGGTGGCAGATCCGCTGGTGCTCGGGGAGCAGCCCCATCAGCTGGGACGGGTCGGCCGTGGTGCTCACCAGCGCCTCGATGGCGAGCTGGTAGCGGGGCCGGGTCCGGCCGCCGGTCATCGCGTAGGGCCGCACCAGCGGCTGGTCGCCCTCCATTCCGTACGAGGCGTCGCCGTACGGGTTGTGAGAGGCGGTGGGCGGGGTCATGGATCCTCCGGGCGGGACAGCAGGTCATCTGCGTGTGCCGTCTGACAGAGCCGGTGGGGGCAGTGTGGCGGCCGGACGGTTGGTCAGTACGTTCGGTCGGTGGGGCGGCCGAAGGGGTAAGGCTTCGGAGCGTGCTCCGGGTCAGTGGAGCAGGCTGCCCTGCAGCTCGGCGCGGAGATCCGGGGTGAGGACGGCGCCCGCGCGGTCGACGAGGAGGGCCATCTCGTACCCGACGAGGCCGATGTCGCACTCGGGGTGCGCGAGCACGGCGAGCGACGAGCCGTCGGAGACGGACATGATGAAGAGGAACCCCCGCTCCATCTCCACCACCGTCTGCGTGACGGTGCCGCCCTCGAAGATCCGGGAGGCCCCTGCGGTCAGCGAGGTCAGCCCGGAGGCGACCGCGGCGAGCTGGTCGGCGCGGTCGCGGGGGAAGCCTTCGGACATCGCCAGAAGGAGTCCGTCGGCGGAGACCACCACTGTGTGGGACACCCCTGGGGTGTTGTCCACGAAGTTGGTGATCAACCAGTTCAGATTCTGTGCCGCCTGGCTCATCGGGCTCAACTAACGCTCCTGCTGGTGAGTGGGGCGAGGGAAACTGCCGGTCTGGCCGGTACCGGCCTGGCGCCCCTGCTGGATGCCCCGACGGAGATTCGTCAGCCGGCCGCGCACCTCTTCAGGGGCGCGCGAGACCTGCGGACCTGTGCTGTCCTGCTGCTGCTGTGCCGTGCCCGCGACCAGGTTGGCCCGCGGGACGCGGCGCGGCAGTCCGGATGTCGTGACGCCACCCGCGGAGGGCTGCCGTACGCGCTCGGCCTGCCGGCCCAGCTCGTCGTTGGGGGAGGAGCGCCAACCGCCGGGCATGCCCGCGCCGTTGGTGCCGCCTCCGCCCGCGGGCGCCGCGTTCGGGTCCTGGCGCTGGGGGCGCGAGGGGAGCGGGCGCTGCGGCGGTTCCGGGGCCTGGTGACGCGCGGGCTCGGCGGCCTGGCGCGGCGCGGCCTCGGGGGCCTGCCTGCCCTGCTGCTGCTCGTGCTGTGCGGCCTGCTGGTTCTGCTGCTCCCGCGCGGCCTGCTGCTGCGCCGCCTGCTGGTTCTGCTGCTGGAACCAGTTGGTCTCCAGCGTGTCGAACAGCGGCGTACGGCCGTCGCCGGGGCCCGCGGGGGGCAGCGGCTCGGGCTCGGCGGGCTGCAGGGGCTGGGCGGGCTGCGAGGGCTGCAGGGGCTGCTGCTGGTGCTGCTGGGCCTGCCGGTCCTGGTGCGGCGCCTGACCCGGGCCCTGACCCTGGCTGCCCTGGCCGGGCTGCTGGGGGAGACCCTGGTGGGGGTCGCCCTGGCTGCGACGGGGGGCAGGCGGGCGCGGCACGGTGTAGTCGGGCATCTCCCGGTTGCCGTGCTGCGCCGGGGCGTTGCCCTGGTTCTGCTGCTGGTTCTGCGGCAGACCCTGGTTCTGGCCCTGGCCCTGGCCCTGGTTCTGGTTCTGGCCCTGGTTCTGCCGGCCGCCCTGACCGCCGAAGACGTCCGAGCGGACGAACTGGCCGGTGGAGCCGGGGTCCTGCGGCGCCGGGGTGCCGGGCGGCGGGGCGTCGAAGTCCGGACGGGCGAACTCCGCGGTGGAGCCGGGGCCCTGCCGGTCGTCCGTCCCGGCCGACGGCTGGGGGAACTGACCGGTGGACTCGTGCTCCTCGTGGCCCCGCGGGGTGTCGAAGGGCTCGCGCGCCACCTGCGGCCGCGCGTTCTCGTCGCTCCAGCTGGGCACGCGCGGCTGCGGGTTGCCCCCGGGCAGCTCGGCGCGCGGTCCGCCGCGCGGCGGCAGCTGCGGCCTGCGGCCCTGGCCGGCCGGGTCGACGCCCGCACCGGTCTCCGCACCCGTGTCCGCGGCGGGGGGCATGGCGTTCGTACGCTGCTGGGGCACCGGAGGCTGCGGCGCGTTGCCGCCGCGACCGCGCTGCGGCTGACCGCCCTGCGGCATCTGCGGCTGACCGCCCTGCGGACGCTGCCGGCCCTGGTTCTGGCCCGGACCCTGAGCCGGGCCCTGGTTCTGGCCCTGACCCTGACCCGTGTCCCTGGAGGGCAGCGCGGCCCGCGGACCCGAGCCCGCGACCTGCTGGCGCGGCGCACCGGCACCGAGCAGACCGGGGCCGCCCTGGGCACCGGCACCGGGGCCACCGCCGAGCGCGGGACCGCCGCGGCCGGGACCACCGGGCAGACCGGGACCGTTGCCACCCGTACCGACACCGCGTCGCGCGGCCGCGGCACCCGCTGCGGCCTGAGCCGCGGCGGGACCGCCGGTGGGAGTGGGCGCACCGGGCTTGCCCGGCATCTTCTTGCCGCCCTGGGCGACGTCGACGGGCAGCATGACCAGCGCGGTCGTACCACCGGAGTCGGACGGGCGGAGCTGGATGCGGATGCCGTGGCGCTGCGACAGACGGCCGACCACGAACAGACCCATGCGGCGGGAGACGGAGACGTCCACGGTGGGCGGCGATGCGAGCCGCTCGTTGATCGCGGCGAGGTCCTCGGGGGAGAGGCCGATGCCGGTGTCGTGGATCTCGATGAGGACGCGGCCGTCGGGCAGCGCGTGACCGGTGACCTTGACCTTGGTCTGCGGCGAGGAGAACGACGTCGCGTTCTCGAGCAGCTCGGCGAGGAGGTGCACGAGGTCGTTGACGACGCGTCCGGCGACCTCGGTCGCGGGCACCGAGGAGAGCTCGATGCGCTCGTACTGCTCCACCTCGGACGCGGCGGCACGCAGCACGTCGACGAGCGGGACGGGCCGGGTCCAGCGGCGGCCCGGCTCCTCACCGGCGAGGACGAGGAGGTTCTCGCCGTTACGGCGCATGCGGGTCGCGAGGTGGTCGAGCTTGAAGAGCGAGGACAGCTGGTCCGGGTCGGCCTCGCGCGACTCCAGCTCGGAGATGAGCGAGAGCTGGCGCTGGATGAGGCCCTGCGAACGGCGCGAGAGGTTGGTGAACATCGCGTTGACGTTGCCCCGGAGGAGGGCCTGCTCGGCGGCGAGGCGGACGGCCTCGCGGTGCACGTCGTCGAAGGCCGCGGCCACCTGGCCGATCTCGTCCCGGGAGTGCACACCGACGGACTCGACGGAGGTGTCGACGTCCTGCGGGTCCGACTCCGACAGCTGCTTGACCAGCTCGGGCAGGCGGTCCTGGGCGACCTTGGTCGCGGTGTCCTGGAGCCGGCGCAGCGAGCGGATCATGGACCGGGCCACGACGAACGCGCCGACGAGCGAGACGCCGAGCACGAGCAGGATCAGCGCACCGTTGAGGATGGCCGACTGCTCCGACTCGTTGCGCAGCTCGCGCGCCTTCTGCTCCATCTCGCCGAGCAGCGTCAGCTCGATCTTGGCCATCGCGTCGATCTTGGTGGTGTCCAAGTCGACCCAGTCCTTGTAGGACCGCTTGTCCTGGAGCTTGATGCCCCCCTGCTGCTCCAGCACGCGCTTGGCGTACTCGTTGGCGGCCTTGACCGCCGGGTTGCCGCCGTCGATGGGCTTGGTCAGCTCACCGGCGTTGCCCGCGTAGATCTTGCTGAACGTCTGGAGCTCCGAGCGCTCCTTCTCGTTGGCGCTGAGGCCGAAGGTGCGGTCGGTCTCGCTGATCTTGCCGTACTCGCTGTCGTTCGCCGGCAGGGCCGCGGCGATGATCGCGCGCTGTACGGACGCGTACTCCTTGGCCGAGGAGAAGGCGGCCAGCGAACGCGTGCGCTGGATCATGTCGGGGTTGCTCGTCGCCTGCGCCATGTCCTGCGACAGCTTGAGGAGCTGCTCGACGAGCTGGCTGTAGGCCTCGACGGTCTGCGAGGTGGAGCCCTTGGCCTGGAAGGCGTTCTTGCGGACGTCGTTGATGCCCTGGAGCTGCTGCGTGATCTGGACCGCGCTGTGCCGGACGCCGAGGAGGCCCTTCTCGCCGTCGGTGTCGTTGAGGTCCTGGGTGCCCTGGAGGAAGTTGCGGTAGACCCGGTCGGTCTTCTCGCGGGCGCCCTTGACCGTGTAGTCCGAGGCCTTCGCGCCGTGCGCGAGGGGGCCCGCCGACTTGTCGCGCTCCTCCTGGAGCGCCGCGGCCAGCTCGGTGGCCTGCTTGGTCATCTCGGTCAGCAGCTTCATGTTGTCGAGCTGCTGGATCTCGTCCATGGACGAGTTGATGCGGAGCGCGCCGAGCGAGGTCGCGGTGATCACGGGGAGCGCGAGCAGCGAGACCAGACGGGTGGAGATGCGCCAGTTGCGCAGGGCTATTCGCGAGCCGGGGCCGGTGGGCGTCTTGGTTCCGGACGAGCTCTTGCCCTTGCCCTTGGCCGGGGCGGTCGTCGAGCCGCTGCCGACGGCTCCCTGACGCGCGGCTCCGGGGCCGCTGTCGCCGGGCGTGCCCGGTCCGGGGTTCTGGGCGTGCTGGGGCGAGGAGCCGCGCTCCGGCTCCGCCGGAGCATCCCCTCGGCCGCGGTCGGCCTGGGGAGACCCCTTGCCATCCCTCTTGAAACGTCCCTGCACTAGCGTCGCAACCTCTGGACCAGGCGTCCTGCCGGATAACGGCGGGACGGTGTCGGCGTCGTGGGGCGGCAAGCGCCCCATATGTGGTCGTGAGTGACCGGCGCTTGCTCCCCCTCCCCGCCGCCACTCGGCGCTGCGTTGCGCCCCTGCGCGCCGGTTCGATCCCGCGGCGGTCCCGGGAATTCCAGCACAGTGCCGGATCTCCAACAAGGCCCGTGTGTCGCGGCACGACCTACGTGACGCGTTGTGAGTGGGATGTCACGAGACGTAGAAAATGATCTAGCAAAAAACGGACCCATCCCCTCAAAGCTCCTGTCGGCGGGGGGTGTCCCAGTGTTCATGATCAGGAGCGGAATGGTGCCTTCAGTGGTGCAATGTCCGTTTCCAACGGACTGACGTCGAGCCTGGATTGCCCTATTTGCCTGCTACCTCGTGAGCAAACTCACACGAAGATCAAGGCGTCCACCGGACTTTGGCCGGGAATTGGATGTTTAGCCTGACGCTTTACAGGGATGGCGAATCCGACAACCCGCGTCCATCGCGTGACGCCCCAACCGACAAGGTCCGAACAGCAGATGAAGACTGTGAAGTCGACGATGTTCCGCAACATAGCCAACCCGCGCCGCACCACTCTCGCGCACCTCAAGGACGCGGACGAGGTCGCACTCGCGGCCGAGCAGCCGGAGCACGCCGTCGAACTGCCGACGCAGACCGCCAACCCCAAGCGCACGATCCTGATGGACGCCCCGGAGCAGCCCACCCCTGTGGCGGGTTGATAACGGGAGGTCGGACCCCCTTGCCGCGTTAGCCTGGAGCGTCAGACTCCACCCATTCCAGCAAGGGGCCGAGGCACACGTGCGCATCGCCAGGTTCTCCATCGACGGCAACGTCGCCTTCGGCGCGGTCGAGGGCGAAAGTCCCCCCGGAACGACCGACGGTCTTGTCCTCGACATCATCAAGGGCATCCCGTTCGCGGACTTCGAGCTCTCCGGCACGAAGGTCCCGCTGAGCAAGGTCAGGCTGCTGCCCCCGGTGCTCCCCAACAAGGTCGTGGGCATCGGCCGCAACTACGCGGACCACGCGGCGGAACTCGGCAACGAGGTCCCCGACGTCCCGGTCGCCTTCTTCAAGCCGTCCACCTCGGTGGCGGGCCCCGGCGACGCCATCGTGTACCCCTCCTTCTCACAGGAGGTGCACCACGAGGCCGAGCTCGCCGTGGTCATCGGCCGCATGTGCCGCGAGGTCCCGCGCGAGCGCGCCCGCGACGTCATCCTCGGCTACACCTGCGCGAACGACGTCACCGCGCGTGACGTACAGAAGCGCGAGAAGCAGTGGGCCAGGGCCAAGGGCTTCGACACCTCCTGCCCGCTCGGCCCCTGGGTGGAGACCGACCTCGACCCGTCCGACCTCACGATCCAGTGCACGGTCAACGGCGAACAGCGCCAGCTGGGCCGCACGGCCGAGATGGTCCGCTCCGTCGAGGACCTGATCGTGCACATCTCCGAGGCCATGACGCTGCTCCCCGGCGACGTCATCCTCACGGGTACCCCGGCAGGCGTCGGGCCCCTCAACGTCGGCGACGAGGTCGCCGTCACCATCGAAGGCATCGGCACTCTCACCAACAAGGTGATCAAGCGTGGCTAACGCGACCCCCGTACGCGTACGTTTCTGTCCCTCGCCGACCGGCAACCCCCACGTGGGCCTGGTCCGCACCGCCCTCTTCAACTGGGCCTACGCCCAGCACAACCAGGGCACTCTGGTCTTCCGCATCGAGGACACCGACGCGGCTCGCGACTCCGAGGAGTCGTACGAGCAGCTGCTCGACTCGATGCGCTGGCTGGGCTTCGACTGGGACGAGGGCCCCGAGGTCGGCGGCCCGCACGCGCCGTACCGCCAGTCGCAGCGCATGGACATCTACAAGGACGTCGCGGCCAAGCTCCAGGACGGCGGCTACGCCTACCCCTGCTACTGCACCACCGAGGAGCTCGACGCGCGCCGCGAGGCCGCCCGCGCCGCCGGCAAGCCGTCCGGTTACGACGGGCACTGCCGCGACCTCACCGCCGAGCAGAAGCAGGCGTACGAGGCGGAGGGCCGCAGCCACATCGTCCGCTTCCGCATGCCGGACGAGGCCACGACCTACACCGACCTGGTCCGCGGCGAGATCACCGTCCAGGCGGAGAACGTCACCGACTACGGCATCGTGCGCGCCAACGGCGCCCCGCTGTACACGCTGGTCAACCCGGTCGACGACGCCCTGATGGAGATCACCCACGTCCTGCGCGGCGAGGACCTGCTCTCCTCCACCCCGCGCCAGATCGCCCTCTACAAGGCACTGATCGAGCTCGGCATCGCGAAGACGATCCCCGAGTTCGGCCACCTGCCGTACGTCATGGGCGAGGGCAACAAGAAGCTCTCCAAGCGCGACCCGCAGTCGTCGCTGAACGTCTACCGCGAGCGCGGCTTCCTCCCCGAGGGCCTGCTGAACTACCTGTCGCTCCTCGGCTGGTCGTTCTCCGCGGACCAGGACGTCTTCTCGATGTCCGACATGGTGGCGAAGTTCGACGTGGCGGACGTGAACCCGAACCCCGCCCGCTTCGACCTCAAGAAGGCCGAGGCGATCAACGCCGACCACATCCGCATGCTGGACGTGAAGACCTTCGCCGAGGCCTGCGAGCCCTGGCTGCGGGCCCCGCACGCCAACTGGGCGCCCGAGGACTTCGACGAGGCGGCCTGGGCGGCGATCGCCCCCCACGCGCAGACCCGCCTCAAGGTCCTCTCCGAGATCACCGACAACGTCGACTTCCTGTTCCTCCCGGAGCCGGTCTTCGACGAGCCGAGCTGGACGAAGGCCATGAAGGAGGGCTCCGACGCCCTCCTGCGCACCGCCCGCGCGAAGCTGGAGGCGGCCGACTGGACCTCCCCCGAGTCCCTCAAGGAGGCCGTCCTGGCCGCCGGCGAGGAGCACGGCCTGAAGCTCGGCAAGGCCCAGGCCCCGGTCCGCGTCGCCGTCACCGGCCGCACGGTCGGCCTGCCCCTCTTCGAGTCCCTGGAGATCCTGGGCAAGGAGAAGACCCTGACCCGCATCGACGCGGCCCTGACGAAGCTCACCGCGTAGCAGCGCGTACGCACCCGAAGGACCCGGAAGCCACCACGGCTCCCGGGTCCTTCGCATACGGTCGAACCATGCCGATCAAAGCCGTGGTCTGGGACATCGACGACACCATCTTCGACTACGCGCGCGCCGACAACGCCGGTATGCACGCTCATCTCACCGCCGAGGGGCTCCTGGAGCGGTACGAGTCCGCCGAGCGTGCGCTCGGGCGGTGGCGGGAGCTCACCGAGCGGCACTGGGCCCGCTTCGGCGCCGGGGGAGTGACCTTCGAGGAGCAGCGCCGCGACCGCGTGCGGGACTTTCTCGACGCCCCCGGACTGAGCGACGCCGACGCCGACGCCTGGTTCGACCGTTACGTCGGTCACTACGAATCGGCCTGGTCCCTCTTCCCCGACACCGTCCCCACCCTGGACGCCCTCGCCGGCGACTACCGCCACGCGGTGCTGTCCAACTCCGCCCTGTTCGTCCAGGAGCGCAAGCTGCGCTTGCTCGGCGTCCGCGACCGCTTCGAGGCCGTGCTGTGCGCCGCCGACCTGGGCGTCTCCAAGCCCGCCGCCGAGGCATTCCTCGCGGTCTGCGACCAGCTGGGCCTGGCGCCCGCCGAGATCGCCTACGTCGGCGACCAGCCGGAGATCGACGCCAGGGGCGCGAGGGACGCCGGACTCGTCGGGATCTGGCTGGACCGCAGCGGCACGGCGGGGGACGGCCCAACCGGAGTGCACCGCATCAAGGAGCTCTCCGAGCTCCCCGCGCTGCTGCGTGCGGATACCCGTTTTGGAGCGCCGTCCACCTTCGGGTAATGTTCTTCCTGCGCCGCCCGAGAGGGCCGAAAGGTCCGGCCGGGAAGCGCAAGTCAAACAAAACCCCTTCCGGGGGTGGCGCTTTGATGGCCTATGGTGTAATTGGCAGCACGACGGTTTCTGGTTCCGTTAGTCTAGGTTCGAGTCCTGGTAGGCCAGCTCGCAGAGCTCATCTGCAACCTGTGGATCTCATCCACAATGCCCCCGTTGTGTAGCGGCCTAGCACGCCGCCCTCTCAAGGCGGTAGCGCCGGTTCGAATCCGGTCGGGGGTACAGATCCTTCCCGCGGGGACAGATCGGGTCGCACCCACTGTCACTGATGCAGGATCGCTAGGGCCCCCGTTGTGTAGCGGCCTAGCACGCCGCCCTCTCAAGGCGGTAGCGCCGGTTCGAATCCGGTCGGGGGTACTGTAGGTACTAGACATGGTCTAGACCACATTGGGCTATGGTGTAATTGGCAGCACGACGGTTTCTGGTTCCGTTAGTTTAGGTTCGAGTCCTGGTAGCCCAGCTGGATCAGGTGGAGACGCACGATCCTCGCCCCCGTTGTGTAGCGGCCTAGCACGCCGCCCTCTCAAGGCGGTAGCGCCGGTTCGAATCCGGTCGGGGGTACAGAAACGGCAAGGGGCCTTCCCGCGAGGGAGGGCCCCTTCGTCATTCCCCCGGGCACCCCTGCCCGAAGCGGCGACGGGACTCCTCCGCCTGCGCGATGCGGCGCAGGCTCAACAGCACCGGCTCGTACAGCACCGTCAGAGCGACCGCCGCCTCCAGTTGCTCGTCGGACGAGTCGAACCGCTCGATCAAATCCAGGTCCGTCGCGGCCAGTTGGCCTCCCGCGCGCGCGTAAGGCGCCAAGTCGTCCACCGAGCACGGGTAGCCGAGCCGCGTCAGGGCGGCGACCGCGGTCACCAGCATCCGATAGGCCGGGGATTCGGCCCCGTACTCCGCGGCGGTCTCCCAGCCGAGACGCGCCAGCAACGCGTCCACCGTGCGCCCTGCCTCCTCCTGCTGCGTCACGTCCTGCCCGGCGGACTCCGCGGTGTGCGGCAGGGCCCAGACGGCCGTGCCCAGACGGGAGTTGTGGTCCAGGGACTCGTCCTCCAGGGCGGTCAGGACCTCACGCGCCGCCGCGACAGGGACCCGGCCCACCTGGATCAGCGCCCGCACGAGCCGGAGCCGCCGCAGATGCCCGTCGTCGTACTCCGCCTGCGTCGCCGTCACGCGACGGCCCGGCGGGAGCAGCCCCTCGCGCAGGTAGTACTTGATCGTGGCCGTGGGGATCCCGCTGAGCCTGCTCAGCTCCGCCAGCTTCATCGGTCGTGCCTCCTCTTGCGTCTCCCTTTGGGGAGTGGCACTATCCAAACATGGATAGCGAAACTATCCAATGCTCGGCCACAGCTATGCCAAGGGGGAAACGCCATGAGCAGCAAGCCGATCGAGGGGCGCATGACCGCGGACGCGCAGGGGGGCGTCGTCGTCTTCCACATAGGGATGCGCATCAACAACTTCCGCGCCGTGCGCAGCTGGTGGCCCGTCGCCGTGGCGATGCCGCGCATGCTCAAGGAGCTGTCGCGGGACCGGGATAGCGGACTGCTGGGGTACCGGCTGCTGCTCGGCGGACCGCGTCTGATGTACGTCGTCCAGTACTGGGAGTCGCTGGAGAAGCTGCTGGCGTACGCGGCGGACCGGGACAAGGAGCACCGGCCCGCGTGGGCGGCCTTGAACCGCCGCATCCGGGAGGGCAAGGGGAAGGTCGGCTTCTGGCACGAGACGTTCGTCGTGCCGGCCGGTGCCCATGAGGCGGTCTACATCAACATGCCGGCGTTCGGTCTGGGGGAGGCCCTGGGCGTGATCCCCGTCGGCCGTCGCGGAGACCGGGCCGCCGACCGCCTGACGACCGTCTGACGGCGGCCCGGGTTCAAAGAGAAGCGCCGGAAGGGGCCGCCGCGGCGTTGGGGCGGCTCCTTCCGGCGCTGTGATGCGTGCGACGGGCGCTGCTCGGCGCGCCAGAGCGCCGGGCCGTGTGTCAGCCCGAGCGGCGCAGGGCCTCGGAGAGGCGTCCGGCCGCGTCGATGACCGCCTGCGCGTGCATGCGGCCGGGGTGACGGGTCAGACGCTCGATCGGTCCGGAGACCGAGACGGCCGCCACCACGCGGTTCGAGGGGCCGCGCACCGGCGCGGAGACGGACGCGACGCCCGGCTCGCGCTCGCCGATCGACTGGGCCCAGCCCCGGCGGCGTACGCCCGAGAGGGCCGTGGCCGTGAAGCGGGCGCCCTGGAGGCCGCGGTGCAGGCGCTCCGGCTCCTCCCAGGCCATCAGGATCTGCGCCGACGAGCCCGCCTTCATGGTGAGCGTCGAGCCGACCGGGACGGTGTCCCGCAGGCCGGACAGACGCTCGGCCGCGGCCACGCAGATGCGCATGTCGCCCTGGCGGCGGTAGAGCTGCGCGCTCTCGCCCGTGACGTCGCGCAGGTGCGTGAGGACCGGGCCCGCCGTGGCGAGCAGGCGGTCCTCGCCCGCCGCCGCCGCGAGTTCCGCGAGGCGGGGGCCGAGAATGAAACGGCCCTGCATGTCCCGCGCCACCATCCGGTGGTGTTCCAGTGCCACGGCCAGTCGGTGGGCCGTGGGTCGTGCGAGCCCGGTGGCCGCGACCAAGCCCGCGAGGGTGGCCGGACCGGACTCCAGAGCGCTCAAGACAAGGGCCGCCTTGTCCAGAACGCCGACGCCGCTAGAGTTGTCCATGCGTCGATACTCCCGTCTCACTCTGTGAAACGCAAGTTCAATTTTTCGTGGAACGCGCCACTCTGTACGAGCGATCCGCGGACCAACGGATCGGCGGCCGACGCGCGGCACGAGGGGTACGCGCGTCGGCGAACGGATTCTCTAGTTGGGCCGGCGAAGCGGCCGGTCGGAGGGAAAGCGATGGGTAGGACACTCGCGGAGAAGGTCTGGGACGACCACGTCGTCCGGCGCGCCGAGGGCGAGCCCGACCTCCTCTACATCGATCTGCACCTGCTGCACGAGGTGACCAGCCCCCAGGCCTTCGACGGCCTCCGCCAGGCCGGCCGCCAGGTGCGGCGGCTCGACCTCACCATCGCCACCGAGGATCACAACACCCCGACCCTCGACATCGACAAGCCCATCGCCGACCCGGTCTCGCGGGCGCAGCTGGAGACGCTGCGCAAGAACTGCGCCGAGTTCGGGGTGCGCCTGCACCCGCTGGGCGACGTCGAGCAGGGCGTCGTCCACGTGGTGGGACCGCAGCTGGGACTGACCCAGCCCGGCACCACCGTGGTCTGCGGCGACTCGCACACCTCCACGCACGGCGCCTTCGGCGCGCTGGCGTTCGGCATCGGCACCTCCCAGGTCGAGCACGTCCTCGCCACCCAGACGCTGCCGATGGCCCGCCCCAAGACCATGGCCATCACCGTCGACGGCGAACTGCCCGACGACGTCACGGCCAAGGACCTGATCCTCGCCATCATCACGAAGATCGGCACCGGCGGCGGCCAGGGCTACGTCCTGGAGTACCGCGGCTCCGCCATCGAGAAGCTCTCGATGGAGGCCCGCATGACCATCTGCAACATGTCGATCGAGGCGGGCGCCCGCGCCGGGATGATCGCCCCGGACGAGACCACCTTCGACTACATCCAGGGCCGCGCCCACGCGCCGCAGGGCGAGGACTGGGACGCCGCGGTCGCGTACTGGAAGACCCTGAAGACCGACGACGACGCCGTCTTCGACGCCGAGGTCTACATCGACGCCACCTCGCTGGCGCCGTTCGTCACCTGGGGCACCAACCCGGGCCAGGGAGCGCCGCTTTCGGCGAGCGTCCCCGACCCGGCTTCGTACGAAGACGCTTCGGAGCGCTACGCCGCCGAAAAGGCCCTGGAATACATGGGGTTGACCGCCGGGCAGCCGCTGCGCGACATCAAGGTCGACACCGTCTTCGTAGGTTCCTGCACCAACGGCCGCATCGAGGACCTGCGCGCGGCCGCCTCCGTCGTCGAGGGCCGCAAAGTCGCCGACGGCGTACGGATGCTGGTCGTCCCGGGCTCGGTCCGGGTCTCCCTGCAGGCCGTCGCGGAGGGCCTGGACAAGGTCTTCGTCGCCGCGGGGGCCGAATGGCGGCACGCCGGCTGCTCGATGTGCCTGGGCATGAACCCCGACCAACTGGCTCCCGGCGAGCGCTCGGCGTCCACGTCGAACCGCAACTTCGAAGGCAGGCAGGGCAAGGGCGGGCGCACCCACCTGGTCTCCCCGCAGGTCGCCGCCGCCACCGCGGTCACCGGCCACCTCGCCTCGCCCGCCGACCTGTCCGACGCCCCCGTGACCGCCGGAGTCCGATAACCATGGAAGCATTCACCAAGCACACAGGCCGGGCCGTCCCGCTGCGCCGCAGCAACGTGGACACCGACCAGATCATCCCCGCCCACTGGCTCAAGAAGGTCACCAGGGACGGCTTCGAGGACGGGCTCTTCGAGGCCTGGCGCAAGGACCCCGAGTTCGTTCTCAATCGTCCCGAGCGGCAGGGCTCCACCGTCCTGGTCGCCGGACCCGACTTCGGCACCGGCTCCTCCCGTGAGCACGCGGTGTGGGCGCTGCAGAACTTCGGCTTCAAGGCCGTCATCTCGTCCCGCTTCGCCGACATCTTCCGCGGCAACTCGCTGAAGAACGGCCTGCTCACCGTGGTGCTCGACCAGCAGGTCGTGGACGCGCTCTGGGAGCTGACGGAGAGCGACCCGCAGGCCGAGATCACCGTCGACCTGGAGGACCGCCAGGTTCGCGCCGGGGACATCACCGCCGACTTCGAACTCGACGAGAACGCCCGCTGGCGGCTCCTGAACGGCCTGGACGACATCAGCATCACGCTGCAGAACGAGCCGGACATCGCCTCGTACGAGACCGGACGCCCCTCGTACAAGCCGCGGACCGTGCGGGTCTGACAGCCCGCAACACCTCGCAACGCCCTGATGTACCCCCAATCGTGGACGGTTGGGGGTACATCTGTGTGTGCCCCTCCGGAGGTGCCCGATGACCTGAACGGGTGGACTCAACTCCCTTGTCCGCGAAGGAAGAAGAGGCTGGAAATCCCCTTGTACTCGGCGCGACGGGGTACCCTCAGGAAGGCAGCGGACGGCGGCAGTTACCCCCTGCGGAGGCGACAACTCGCCCCAGATGGCACAATCGGTGCATGGGACGTGACAGCCAACTCGAGCTCTACGGGCTCGTCGCGGACCAACTGAAGGAAGCGCACTCCCGAGTGCGCGCACTGCAAGTCCCGGAGGGCGTACGGATGGCGCTGACCCGGAAGCTGCTGGTCATTACGGCCGCGGCCAAACACGATCTCGCCGATGCGGCAAGGCGTCTGGAGCGATTGATGGTGTCCCTCGACGAAGCTGACGAGGGCCGATTCCCCCAAGACACCTGATCCGCAGCCTCAACGGGCCTTCGAGGAACTCCGAGATGAGCCACTTCGTTGCGGCACAAGGGTGATTAGCCCGTTTCGTGTTTGATTTGCGGTATATATCTGCCTAACGTGCGAAAAAGCCGGAGTATTTCGCTCCCGGCAATGTCTCCGAAGGGGAAGACGTGAACAAGGCGCAGCTCGTAGAAGCGATTGCCGACAAGGTCGGAGGCCGCCAGCAGGCCGCCGACGCCGTCGACGCGGTCCTGGACGCCGTCGTCCGTGCCGTTGTCAGCGGGGACCGTGTTTCGGTCACCGGCTTCGGCTCGTTCGAGAAGGTCGACCGCCCGGCCCGTTACGCCCGCAACCCCCAGACCGGGGAGCGCGTGCGCGTCAAGAAGACCTCGGTGCCGCGCTTCCGCGCCGGTCAGGGCTTCAAGGACCTGGTGAGCGGCTCGAAGAAGCTCCCGAAGAACGACGTCGCGGTCAAGAAGGCGCCCAAGGGCAGCCTGACCGGCGGCGCTTCGGCGACGGTCAAGAAGGCCGCGGCCAAGAAGGCCACCGCCAAGAAGGCCACCCCGGCGAAGAAGACCACCGCCAAGAAGACCGCCGCGAAGAAGACGACGGCCACCGCCAAGAAGGCCACGGCCACGGCGAAGAAGGCCACGGCGACGGCGAAGAAGACGGCCACGAAGGCGACGGCCAAGAAGGCCACGCCGGCGGCGGCGAAGAAGACCACCGCCAAGAAGGCCACGCCGGCGGCCAAGAAGAGCACGGCCACCGCCAAGAAGACCGCGCCCGCCGCCAAGAAGGCCACGGCCAAGAAGACCGCGCCCGCCAAGAAGGCCACGACGCGCAAGACGGCCGCCAAGAAGACCACGGCCCGCAAGAAGTAGGGGCACGAGGGCACTCACGCGCCGGGCCGGGCTCCCACGGGGGAGCCCGGCCCGCGTCGTGCGTCCGGCCGGTGACGGAGCCCAGGTCTCAGAACGTCCGCGCCCAGGTCCCTCAGAACGTCTGCCAGGTCTCTCAGAACGTCTGCAGGGTCACCAGAGTGATGCGGCGCCCGTCGCCCTCGCCGTCGACCTCGATGCGCACGCGCTGCCCGGGCCGCAGCAGCCGCAGCCCGCCCGCGTCGAAGGCGGGCGCCTCGAAAGGCACGGGAGTCCCGTCGTCGAGCAGCACGCTGCCGCTGCGGGTCTCGGAGTCGTACGTGTACGCGGTCGCCTGCATGGAAAGCAGCGTACTCAGTCGGAGATGAGCAGGCGCGCCGCGGCCGCCGCGGTGCGCGGTCCCACACCGAGTGCGAGAGCGGCCCGCAGGTCCTCTCCGGTGTCCACGTCCTGGCGTACGGAATCAAAGCCGTCGAGCGCGAGTTCCACGGCCCCGGACGCCGAGTGCCGACTCCGTGAGATCGCACCGAATGCGGGACGCAATTCCGTTCCCGCCGTCGCGCACAGCAGTGTTGTCCCGATTCCTGCGGCATCCGGCATGAATGCACGGGGAAATGCGGCGGCGCTGTCGAGCGCGCGGGCCAATTCCATGGGGCGCAGCGCCGGCAGATCGGCGTTCAGGGCCGCGACGGACGCGTCGGGCCGCCCGGCGCGCACCAGGGCCGCCCCGTGCGCCAGAGCCGCGTTCAGGCCCCCTCCGGGCTCGTCGGCGACGATCCGGGCGCCCAGCGCGGCCAGCTCACGACCCGCCAGGACGTCGTCCGTGACGACTGCCACATCCCGTACGGCGGGGCACGCCAGCACGGCGGCCACGGTGTCCTGCGCGAATGCCAGGGCGAGGCCGGGGCGCAGACCGTCCCCGGAGGCTGCGGCGAGCCTGCTCTTGGCGCGCGCCAGCGGTTTCAGGGGTATCACCAGGGTCCACTGCACGGGCGCTCCGTCCTTCGCGTCGCGCCCATTGTCACCTGCCGGCGGACGAGGGGCGGTGGCCGCAGACGGGTGGGCGTACGGTGTTCTCGACAGACCGGCAGCCTGGGGCGACACTTGTGCGGCCGATCAGGTACATGGAGGAAGGTGTCCGAGTGTCCCGCCGCAGAATCGGCTTCTGGTACCGCCTTGCGGCGGTCATTGCAAAACCGCCGCTCGTGGTTCTGTTCAAGCGGGACTGGCGTGGAATGGAGCACATTCCCGCCGACGGTGGATTCATCACCGCGGTGAATCACAACTCGCATATCGACCCGTTCTCGTACGCGCACTTCCAGTACAACACCGGTCGAGTGCCGCGATTCCTGGCGAAGGACGGCCTCTTCAAGAGCGGCTTTGTCGCCAAGGTGATGAAGGGCACGGGCCAGATCCCGGTCTACCGCGAGACCACGAACGCGCTCGACGCCTTCCGCGCCGCCGTCGCCGCCATCAAGGGCGGCGAGTGCGTGGCCTTCTACCCCGAGGGCACCCTCACCAGGGACCCCGACATGTGGCCGATGACCGCCAAGTCCGGTGCCGCGCGGGTCGCGCTGGAGACCAAGTGCCCGGTGATTCCGGTCGCGCAGTGGGGCGCCAACCTCGCCCTGCCGCCGTACAGCAGGAAGCCCGCCTTCTTCCCGCGCAAGACCCTCCAGGTGAAGGCCGGACCGCCCGTCGACCTGGCGCGCTTCTACGACAAGGAGCCGACGCCCGAGGTGCTGCGGGAGGTGACCGAGACCATCATGGCCGCGATCACCGAACTCCTGGAGGAGGTCCGGGGCGAGAAGGCCCCCGAGACGCCGTACGACCCGCGCAGGGCGCGGCAGGAACAACGACGCAAGGCAGCGGCCCGCGGCGCCGTGCAGGGCGCCGCCAAGAGCACCTCGGAGGACAGCAAGTGACGAACCCCGTGAACTCGACGGGGCCTGTGAAGGCCGCCGTCTTCGGAACGGGCTCCTGGGGCACGGCCTTCGGCATGGTGCTCGCCGACGCGGGCTGCGACGTCACCCTGTGGGGCCGCCGTGCCGAACTCGCCGACGCCGTCAACTCCACGCGGACGAACCCGGACTACCTCCCAGGCGTGCGGCTCCCCGAGAACCTGCGGGCCACCACCGACCCGGCCGAGGCCGCCGCGGGCGCCGACTTCACGGTCCTCGCCGTGCCGTCGCAGACGCTCCGCGCGAACCTCGCCGAGTGGGCGCCGCTGCTGGCCCCCGAGACCGTCCTCGTCTCCCTCATGAAGGGCGTCGAACTGGGCTCCGCCATGCGGATGACGGAGGTCATCGAGGACGTCACGAAGGTCCCCGCCGACCGGATCGCCGTCGTCACCGGGCCCAACCTCGCCCGTGAGATCGCCGCGCGGCAGCCCGCCGCCGCCGTGGTCGCCTGCCGGGACGAAGCCGTCGCGCAACGCCTCCAGACGGCCTGCCACACGCCGTACTTCCGCCCGTACACGAACACCGACGTGGTCGGCTGCGAACTCGGCGGCGCCGTGAAGAACGTCATCGGCCTCGCCGTCGGCATCGCGGACGGCATGGGCCTCGGCGACAACGCCAAGGGCTCGCTCATCACCCGCGGCCTCGCGGAGACCACCCGGCTCGGGCTCGCCATGGGCGCCGACCCGCTCACGTTCTCCGGCCTCGCGGGCCTGGGTGACCTGGTGGCCACCTGCTCATCGCCGCTGTCGCGCAACCACACCTTCGGCACCAACCTCGGCAAGGGCATGACCCTCCAGGAGACCATCGCGGTCACCAAGCAGACCGCCGAGGGCGTCAAGTCCTGCGAGTCCGTGCTGGATCTGGCCCGCAGGCACGGCGTCGACATGCCGATCACGGAGACGGTCGTGGGCATCGTGCACGAGGGAACGCCCCCGGTGGTCGCCCTCAAGGACCTCATGTCGCGCAGCGCCAAGCCCGAGCGCCGCTGACGGCACGGCCGACGGCACGCCTGACTACTTCGGGGCCAGCGGGTACCCTCAACGCGATATGAGCAGCGAGAACCTCCCCCAGAGCCCTGAGCAGCCGCTCCGCAAGCCGCGTGTGGCCGTCGTGTTCGGCGGCCGCAGCTCGGAGCACGGCATCTCCGTCGTCACCGCCGGCGCCGTGCTGAGCGCGATCGACCGCTCCAAGTACGACGTCCTGCCGATCGGCATCACCACGGACGGCCGTTGGGCGCTGACCGCCGACGAGCCGGAGCGGATGGCCATCGCCGACCGCCGGATGCCGAGCGTCGCCGAGATCGCCGACTCCGTAGAGGGCGGCGTCGTGCTCCCGGTCGACCCCGGCAACCGCGAGGTCGTCTACAGCGAGCCCGGCTCCGTGCCCAAGGCACTCGGCGAGGTCGACGTCGTCTTCCCGATGCTGCACGGTCCCTACGGAGAGGACGGCACCCTCCAGGGACTGCTCGAACTCTCCGGAGTGCCCTACGTCGGCTCCGGAGTCCTCGCCTCGGCCGTCGGCCAGGACAAGGACTACATGAAGCGGGTGTTCGCCTCCTTCGGGCTGAACGTCGGCCCGTACCTGGTGATCCGGCCGCGCGAGTGGCGGCAGGACGAGGCGGGCGCCCGGCAGCGCATCGCGGACTTCGCCGGCGAGCACGGCTGGCCGCTGTTCATCAAGCCCGCGCGCGCGGGCTCCTCGATCGGCATCACGAAGGTCGACTCCTTCGACGGGCTCGACGAGGCCATCGCCGAGGCACAGCACCACGACCCCAAGATCATCGTCGAGGCGCTGCTGCGCGGCCGCGAGATCGAGTGCGGCGTCCTGGAGTTCGAGGACGGCCCGCGCGCGAGCGTCCCGGCCGAGATCCCGCCCGTGCAGAGCCACGACTACTACGACTTCGAGGCGAAGTACATCGACTCGACGCCCGGGATCGTGCCCGCCCCGCTGACGCCCGAGCAGACCGCGGAGATCCAGCGGCTCGCCGTCGAGGCGTTCGAGGCGGCGTCCTGCGAGGGCCTGGTGCGCGCGGACTTCTTCCTCACCGAGGACGGCCGCTTCGTGATCAACGAGATCAACACGATGCCGGGCTTCACGCCCATCTCGATGTACCCGCAGATGTGGGAGAAGAGCGGCGTCAGCTACCCGGAGCTGGTGGACCGCCTCATCCAGGCGGCCCTCGACCGCTCCACGGGCCTGCGCTAGCGCGCCAGGGCTCAGGCGATCCCCGTGGGGATGGTCTTCTTGATGGGGGCGGCGAAGTCCGTGAGCGGGCTCAGGCCGCCCCCTGTGCGCTCCTCCGGCAGCGTCACCTCCACGTAGGCGAGGCGCGCCCCCGTGGTGAAGGTGTACGAGCCGTCGTCGCGCTTCTGCAGAAGCCAGGCGACACCGTTCACGCGCACACTGTTCTTCTTGGCGTATGCGGGATCGATCATCTCCGGGGGCCGTTTCACACCGCAGCGCAGTATGATCGCCGGGTCTCCCCACCCCGCGGTCAGCTCGGACTTCGGCCCGGGGTCGGTCCGCTCCAGACCCTCGACCTTCTCCGGGAGTTGTCCGTGCAGGTCCCGGCAGAGTCCCGCGGCCTTCGCGGCCGGGGACGGAACCACCACTGACGCCTCGTCGTCCGAAGATGAGCAGGCCGCTGTCGTGATCAGCAGGGCGAGGGCGGACGTTCCTGTGAGGCAGCGGCGCCGGAGACGGGGGATGTTCACCGGGCCAGGGTAGACGGGGGCTACAAGTGCACGACCGGGCAGGTCAGCGTTCTGGTGATGCCGTCCACTTGCTGAACCTTGGCGACCACCATGCGGCCGAGTTCGTCGACCGTGTCCGCCTGCGCGCGCACGATGACATCGTAGGGTCCGGTCACGTCCTCGGCCTGGATCACTCCCGGGATCTTGCCGATCAGCTCGGCGACGGTCGACGCCTTGCCGACCTCTGTTTGGATCAGGATGTACGCCTGTACCACGGAACCTCCAGGGCGGCCACGAGGATCATGTGGGGGAGAAAGGGACGCCACGGTACCGCGTCGCCGCTCGCCACGGGGAGACCCGGGCGACCTGTGGCGCGCACATCGTGGTGGACGGACAGCAGAAGTGACGGTCATGTCGACCGTACCGATGACAGAGACGGCTCGCGACCGGGGGCCGAGCAGCGTGAAAGGGCATGGTGAGACTCGGTGAAGGGTTCCGTGGGCGAGTTGGGGGAGTTCGGGCTCATCAGAGAGCTCACCTCGCGGCTCACCTCCACACCGGCCGTACGGCTCGGCCCCGGCGATGACGCCGCGGTCGTGGCCGCTCCGGACCGCAGGGTCGTGGCGAGCACCGACATCCTCCTCGAAGGGCGGCACTTCCGCCGCGACTGGTCCACCGCGTACGACGTGGGCCGCAAGGCCGCCGCGCAGAACCTCGCCGACATCGCGGCCATGGGCGCCGTGCCGACCGCGCTGCTGCTCGGCCTGGTCGTGCCGGCGGAGCTCCCCGCGAGCTGGCCCACCGAGCTGATGGACGGCCTCAGAGACGAGTGCCAGGTCGCGGGCGCGGCCGTCGTCGGCGGCGACGTCGTGCGCGGCGACACGATCACCGTCGCGATCACCGCCCTGGGCGATCTGCGCAACCACGAGCCCGTCACGCGCGCGGGAGCCCAGCCCGGTGACGTCGTCGCCGTGACGGGCTGGCTCGGCTGGTCCGCCGCCGGGCACGCCGTGCTCTCCCGCGGCTTCCGCTCGCCCCGCGCCTTCGTGGAGGCCCACCGCAGGCCCGAGCCGCCGTACCACGCGGGCCCCGCGGCAGCCGGTCTCGGCGCCACCTCCATGACGGACGTCAGCGACGGCCTCATCGCCGACCTCGGGCACATCGCCGAGGCCAGCAAGGTGCGCATCGACATCCGCTCCGGAGACGTCGACGTGCCCTCGCAGATGAACGACATCGGGCAGGCCGTCGGCGTCGACCCGTTGCAGTGGGTGCTCAACGGCGGCGAGGACCACGCGATCGTGGCGACGTTCCCGCCGGACGTGAAGCTGCCCGCCCGCTGGAAGGTCATCGGAGAGGTCCTCAACCCCTCCGCGCTGCCCCAGGTGACGGTGGACGGCGCCCCGTGGACCAGCAAGGGATGGGACCACTTCGGGGACAACGGCGACGACGACGGCAACGGAGCCACCGAGTGAGCGGCCTGCCGGGGACGGGCGCCCCGCCGAGGGTCCTCACCGTCGCCGGGTCCGACTCCGGCGGCGGCGCCGGCATCCAGGCCGACCTGAAGACGATGCTCGCCCTCGGCACGCACGGCATGAGCGTCATCACGGCCGTCACCGCGCAGAACTCCCTGGGCGTACAGGGCTTCTGGGAGCTTCCGGTGGAGGCGGTGCGGGCCCAGTACCGCAGCGTCGTCGACGACATCGGCGTACAGGCCGTGAAGACCGGCATGCTCGCCTCGGCCGAACTGGTCGAGGCGGTCGCGGACTTGCTCGCCGGCACGGACGCCCCCGCGGTCGTCGACCCGGTCGGCGTCTCCAAGCACGGCGACTCGCTGCTCGCGGCGTCCGCGCTGGACTCGGTGCGCACGAGGCTGCTGCCGGCCGCGACGGTCGCGACACCCAACCTCGACGAGGTCGCCCAACTCACGGGTGTCGAGGTCGACTCGGAGGACGGCCTGCGACGCGCGGCCGACGCCGTTCTCGCGTACGGACCGAAGTGGGTGCTCATCAAGGGCGGCCACCTCAGCGGCGACGCCGTGGACCTGCTCACCGACGGCTCCGTAGAGCACGTGTTGCGCGCCCCGCGCCACGACAACCGCCACACGCACGGCACGGGCTGCACTCTCGCCAGCGCGATCGCGGCACAGCTGGCGAAGGGCGAGAGCGTCCCGGAGGCCGTCCTGGCGGCCAAGGAGTACGTGACCGGGGCGATCGCCGCCGGGTTCGCCCTCGGCGGCGGGATCGGCCCGGTGGATCACGGCTGGCGGTTCAGGGAGGCGTAGTCCCCCGCGGGGTGTCGCGCGTAGTCCTTGAGCACGAGGTCGCTCGCGGCCTTCTCCGTCAGCTTCTTGAAGAGGCCCGCCAGCAGACGTGAGCCGAGCACGCGGTACGCCCGGTCGCGGCTGCGGATCTTCTTCTCGGTCGGCGGAGCGAGGAAGGGACCGGCGTTGTCCGCGGTCTTCTGGCAGCCCTTGGCGTAGTCGCGGATCTCCGCCTCGTACGCGGCGAAGCCGGCCCGGTGGTCGCCCCGCGCCGCCGCGAGCTCTCCGGCAAGGACGTACGCGGACACCAGTGCCGTGCCCGTCCCGATGCCGCCCATCGTGGCGCCGTACCCGGCGTCGCCGAGCAGCACCACACGGCCCTGGGAGAGCCGGTCGATGTGGATCTGCGCGATGGCGTCGAAGTACAGGTCGTCGGCGCTCTCAAGGCCCTTCAGGGCCTTGGGGGCGTGCTTCCAGGCCGTGCCCGCGAACCGGTCCACGAGGATCTTCTTCTGCTGCGCGGTGTCGTGCCGGTCGTAGTCCAGCTGCTCGGAGCTGAAGACCAGGCCGACGCCCGCCCGGTCGGAGTCACGGCCGTAGTTGTTGATCATGATGGTGCGGCCCGGCTCGCTGTAGACGCGGGCGGTGCGGTCGAGGCCGAGATGGTTGGGCATGTCGAAGCCCGCCACGTAGTAGCCCAGGAACCGCAGATACCGCGACTCGTCGCCGAAGACCAGACGGCGGGTGTGCGAGTGCAGCCCGTCGGCGCCGACGACGAGGTCGAAGCGGCGGGGAGCGCCGTGGTCGAAGGTCACGTCGACGCCTCCGGAATCCTCGGTCAGCGTGGCGACGGAGTCTCCGAAGACGTACTCCACGTCGTCCTTGGTGCGCTCGTACAAGATCTTCGAGAGATCACCGCGGAAGACCTCCACATCACCGCTCATGAAGAACGCGGGCAGGTCCAGCCGCTCCCTGTCGTCGGCCTCCACGATGGTCTGGCGGCCCATGTGCGTCTGGCGGCGGTGGACCTCGTCCCAGATGCCCATGCGCCGCAGCACGGTGCGATGCACCTCGCCACGGAAGTCGACGGCGAAGCCGCCCTCGCGCAGGGCGGGCGCCTTCTCCAGGACGGTGACGCGGGCTCCGTAGCGGGCCAGCCACAGGGCGAGCGCGGGGCCCGCGACGCTGGCGCCGGAGATCAGGACGTTCAGATGGGCGAGGCTGTGGGTGGCGGTCCGGGCCGGCTTCCGGCTCGTCGAGTTCTTCGAGTTCGTCATGCCTGGAAGCTTCCGGGCAGCCGCTGACCGTCCGCCTACCGTTCCCTGACCGCCGCTGACCGCAGACTCCGCCCCTGGTCGAAGGCCTTCTGATAGGCCTCCGGGGAGAGCCTCGCGCGGGCCGCCTCCTCGATGGGTACGACGTCGGGGTCGTCGGCGATCAGGGCGCCGCGCAGGCCGTGGGCGGCGCCCAGGAGCCGGGCGGCCTCCTCGGAGTCCGCGGCCACGGCCGCCAGCGCCTCGGCCACCTCGGCCAGTTCACCGGTGTCCGAGACACGGGCGCCGACGCCGAAGGCCGGCACATCGGTGCCGCACGCCAGCACCCGGGCCTGCTCGAACCAGTCCGCCGCCTCCTGCGCGCGGGACTCGGCGAGCGCGGTACGGCCCAGGCCGACCAGGATCCGCACGCTCTCCCCGAGGCTGAACCAATTGGCGGCGCACGTCTCCAGGGCCGCTTCGTAGTGCTCACGCGCGCGTGCCGTGTCACCGGAAAGCCGGGCCACGTCCCCGAGCCCGCGCCGCGCGGTCGCCACCTTGTCGGGGACGCCGATGGTACGGGCGAGGGCGGCGGAGTGCGTGTAGTGGGCGTCGGCCTCCTCGAAGTCGCCCCGGTGCAGCAGCACCGTGGCGCGCTGGTGCAGCAGGTCGGCCATCTCTTCGGGCGCCGCCAGCTCCTTCACGTACACCAGGCCCTCGTCGAGCAGCTCCAGGGCCCGTTCCCGCTCGCCCCGCCAGTCGGCGAACATCCCCAGCGGGTCCAGGCAGTTGGCCATGCCCCAACGGTCCCCGGTCGTCCGGAAGCCCTCCAACGCACGCGCGAAGGCCGCCTCGGCCGCTCCGGCGCGGCCCGCGAAGAGCTCCTGGAAGCCCTGCCCGAGGTCGAGGAGGGCCAGACCCCAGGGATGATCGCCGACCTGGGCCCGCACCCGGTCCTCCATGGCCCGCGCGGGGCCGCCCGCGATCGACCAGAGGACCACCAGGTACGGCAGCCGCAGAGGCCCTTCGAGCGCGGCGAGCAGGCTGTCCGCGCGCGCGAGGCGCGCCGGTTCGCCCGGGTCGGCGCCGTCGCCCACGATCGTGTTGATCAGGCAGATGAGGTACTCCTCGGAGAGGCCGTCCGGCGGTTCGGTGCCCACCGCGTCCAGCAGGTCGACGGCGAGCGCCGTCGGCTCCCCGTAGCGGCCGCGCAGCCGCCAGGACCAGGAGAGAGCGGCCATCAGGCGCAGTCCGTCGCGCGGTGCGGTACGGGTCAGGTGGCGCAGCGCGGTGTCCAGGTTCATCTGCTCGGCGTCGAGCCCGGCCAGCCACGGCAGTTGCCCGCCGCCGCGCAGCTGCGGCTCGGCCGCCTCGGCCAGGCGCAGGAAGTGCCCGGCGTGCGCGGCCCGCAACCGGTCCTCCTCGCCCGACTCGGCCAACTCCCGGGCGCAGAACGCGCGGATGGTCTGCAACATGCCGTAGCGCCCCTCGGTCACATCGAGGAACGACTTCTCCGCGAGAGAGGCGAGCAGATCCTCCGGACACGGGATGCCGCAGACGGCCTCCACGGCGTCGGACGTGGCCCCTCCGGAGAACACGGTCAGCCGTCGGGCCAGCTTCCGCTCCTCGTCGTCGAGCAGCTCCCAGCTCCACTCCACGACCGCGTGCAGGGTGCGGTGCCGGGGCGCCTTCGTGCGGTCGCCGCGCGAGAGCAGCCGGAAGCGGTCGCCGAGGCGGGCGGCGAGCTCGTCCAGGGTGAGGGTGCGCAGGCGTGCCGCGGCCAGCTCGATCGCGAGCGGCAGGCCGTCGAGCGCCGCGCAGATCTCGTCGGTCAGCCGCCGGGCGTGCTCGTCGGCCGGGCCCGCGAGGTCGGGCCGCACGGCGGCCGCCCGGTCCGCGAAGAGCCGGGCGGCGGGCCCGGCCGCCAACGGCGGCACCGGCCACAGCACCTCACCCGTGATCCCGAGCCCCTCCCGGCCGGTGGCGAGCACCCGCACACCGGGGCAGGCCCCGAGCAGCAGCCCCGCGACCCGCGCCGCCTCGTCCACGAGGTGCTCGCAGTTGTCCAGGACGAGCAGCAGCTCGCGGCCGCGCAACGCGGTGAGCAGCCGCTCCGTGGTGTCGCCGCCCTGGCTGTGGAAGCCGTCCCGCACCCCGAGCGCGGTGAGGATCGCGTACGTCACTCCGGAGTCGTCGGAGAGCGGGGCCAGCTCCACGAAGCAGACATCGGGCAGCGCACGGGCCGCTTCGATCGCGAGCCGTGTCTTGCCCGCCCCGCCAGGACCGGTGAGCGTCACGAGCCGCGCCTCGGTGAGCAGGGCGCCGATCCGCGTGAGCTCGTCGGCCCGCCCGATGAACCGCGTCAGCTGCGCGGGCACGCCCCGCTGCCGTGCGGGCTCCCGGCCCCGGAGCAGTTCCAGGTGGAGCGCGGACAGTTCGGCGGAGGGGTCGGTGCCGAGCTCGTCCGCGAGGGTGCGCCGTGCCTCTTCGTAGACGGTGAGCGCCTCGGCGGGCCTGCCGTCCGCGTGCAGTGCCCGCATCAGCTGGCCGTGCAGCCGCTCGCTCAGCGGGTGCCCGGCGAGCAGCCCGCGCACCTCGGGCACGAGCTCGGCTCCGCCGCCCAGTGCGAGATCCGCGTCGATGCGGTCCTGCACGGCGGCCAGGCGCGTCTCCTCCAGGCGCGCGGCGAGGGGGCGGGCGTCCGGCAGTTCGGCGAGGGCGGTCCCGCGCCACAGTCCGAGCGCCTCCCGCAGGAGTCCGGCGGCCCGCGCGGGGTCTCCGGAGCCGAGGGCCTCGCGCCCCTCACGGGCCAGCCGCTCGAAGCGGTGCAGGTCGACGTGGTCGGGGTGGACGGCGAGGCGGTAGCCGGTGGGGGTGGCTTCGATGGTGAGGCCGAGGCGTTTGCGGAGCCGGGAGATCTGGGACTGGAGCGCGTTCGCCGCGCCGGCGGGCGGCTCGTCGCCGTAGAGCCCGTCGGTCAGCGCCGTCACGGAAACGGTGCGGCCGGGGTCCAGGAGCAGCAGGGTGAGCAGGGCGCGGGGGCGCGGCCCGCCGGGGTCGACGGGGGTGCCGTCGGGGGAGCGGACGTCGAGGGGGCCGAGGATGCCGAAGCGCATCGCCAGATTCTGGCAGCCCCGGGTGCGTGGACAGACAAAAAGCCGCCCCCGTACGCGGGCAGACGAAAAAGAAGAAGCCGCCCCCGTGAGCGGGCAGACGAAAAAGCCGGCCCCCCTGAGGGGACCGGCTGATTCAGCAACCAGCTAGGTGGCCGCGCTGGCGTCAGCGCGAGACCTTGCCGGCCTTGATGCACGAGGTGCAAGCGTTGAGGCGCTTCGGCGTCCCGCTCACCACGGCACGCACACGCTGGATGTTCGGGTTCCAGCGACGGGGCGTACGGCGGTGCGAGTGCGAGATGTTGTTGCCGAAGCCCGGCCCCTTGCCACAGACGTCGCAGTTGGCAGCCACGGGTCACTCCAAAGACTTCAGATGCACTTACGGTTAATCCCGGCATGCCGGGATCAGTGCAATGATCGAAGTGGCGTTGCCAGGAGGAATGGCCCGATGCGTATCGGGCAACCGAAGCAGCATACAACGACTGCTTCGGTACAACGAAACTACCACGGCCGGCCCGGCCCCCGCCCCGGGCCCTCCGTTCACCCTGGGTCTACGCTGCGTCCATTGCGCATGGTCAAGGAGGCGAACAGGTGCCGCAGAACCTCGACGCGGTCGCGGTGCGCGCCTGGTGCCGACTGGCTCTGGACGCCCTCGGCAGGGCCCGCGAGGAGATCGACTCCATCAACGTCTATCCGGTCGCCGACGGGGACACCGGGACGAACCTCTATCTGACCGTGGAATCCGCCTCCCAGGCGGTCGACGCGGCCTTCACGGGCCACGAGCCGTCCCTCCCCTCGCTGGCGGAGACGGTGCGCGCGATGGCGCACGGAGCGCTCATCGGGGCCCGCGGAAACTCGGGCACGATCCTTTCGCAGCTGCTCCGCGGGATGGCACAGGTCATCGGCGGCACGCAGGGCGGACCGGGCGCCGGGGCGGGTGACGGGGAGCCGCGAGGTGACGCGGATCACGTCGACGGCCCGACCCTCGCACGCGCCTTGCGGAGTGCGGCCGAGTCCGCCTACCAGGCCGTCGCCCACCCGGTGGAGGGCACCGTCCTGACGGTCGCCACCGCGGCGGCCGAGGCGGCCGAGGGCACCGGCGACGACTGCGGGGCAGTGGCCAGGGCGGCGTACGAGGGGGCCTGCGCGGCCCTGGACGCGACACCGGGGCAGCTCGCCGTGCTCGGCCGCGCCGGTGTCGTGGACGCCGGCGGCCGCGGACTCGTGGCGGTGCTGGGGGCGCTGGTGGGCGCCCTGTCGGGCCGGACCGTCGCCCCCAAGAGCACTGTTCACGCGCGCGTGGAGGCCGTCGAGGACACGGCGGCCGTCGAGTGCGAGGAGCTGCCCGGCGACGAGAGCGGCCCCGCCTTCGAGGTCATCTACCTCCTGGAGGCGGACGACGCCGCCGTGACCCGGCTGCGGGCCCGGCTCGACCGGCTCGGCGACTCGCTCGTCGTGGTCGGCGGCGACGGGCTCTGGAACGTCCACGTCCATGTCGACGACGCGGGAGCGGCCGTCGAGGCGGGAGTCGAGGCGGGCCGCCCCCATCGCATCCGGATCACCCACTTCGGAGTGGGCGACGCGCACACCACCCCGCAGCCGCCCCGGGAACGCGCGCAGCGCGCCATCGTCGCCGTCGTGCCGGGGGAGGGCCTCGCAGGGCTCTACGCCGAGGCCGGGGCGACCACCGTGCCCGCGCACGTGGGGGAGCCGCCCGCGAGCGGCGAGCTCGTCGAGGCGATCCGGCGGGCGCACGCGCGCGAAGTGGTGCTCCTGCCCAACGACGCCGAGCTGCGGCACACCGCGGCCGCCGCGGCCGAACAGGCCCGCACGGAAGGCGTGCGGGTCGCGCTGATCCCCACCCGCTCCGCCGTCCAGGGCATCGCGGCGCTCGCCGTGCACGAGCCGGACCGCCGCTTCGACGAGGACGTCGTCGCCATGACGTCGGCGGCCGGCGCGACCCGGTACGGCGAACTGGCCGTCGCCGAGCGGCAGTCCTGGACCATGGCGGGCATCTGCCAGGCCGGTGACGTGCTCGGCCTGATCGACGGCGATGTCGCGGTGATCGGCTCCGATGCGGCCCGCACCGCCGTCTCGGTCCTCGACCGCATGCTCTCGGCGGGCGGCGAGATGGTCACGCTCGTACTCGGCGAATCCGTGCCCGACACCGTCGCGGAGCAGCTGGAGAAGCATGTGCGCGAGACGTACCTGGCCGTCGACACGGTGGTCTACCGCGGCGGTCGTCAGGCGGCGCTGCTGCTGATCGGCGTGGAGTAGCACCGAGCGGGACCGGCGACGGGACTGGTGACGGGACCGGTGACGGGACCGGTGAATCGGGGGGACGTTCGGCGGATTGTCAGTGGCGTGGTGTGCAATGGATCTCGTGCCTGCGCTCGAAGAACCCCTGAAGAAAGTGGTCGGCCCCGCCACCGCGAAGGTGATGGCCGAGCACCTCGACCTGCACACGGTCGGCGACCTCCTGCACCACTACCCCCGGCGCTATGCCGAGCGCGGCGAGCTCACCCGCCTCGCCGAGCTCCCGCTGGACGAGCACGTCACGGTGGTCGCCCAGGTCGCGAGCGCACGCATCCTCAAGTTCAACGGCGGCCGGGGCCAGCGCCTCGAGGTCACCATCACCGACGGCAGCGGCCAGGTCCAGCTCGTCTTCTTCGGCCGCGGCATCCACAAGCCCCACAAGGACCTGCTCCCCGGCACCCGCGCGATGTTCGCGGGCAAGGTGTCGGTCTTCAACCGCAAGATGCAGCTGGCCCACCCGGCGTACGAACTGCTGCGCGCCGAGGGGGACGAGGCCGGCGAGACAGTCGGCTCCTGGGCCGGCGCCCTCCTGCCGATCTACCCGGCCACCGCCAAGCTGGAGTCCTGGAAGATCGCCAAGTCGGTCGACATGGTCCTGCCCAGCGCCCAGGAGGCCGTGGACCCGCTGCCGCCCGCCCTCCGCGACGGCCGCGGCCTCATCCCGCTCCCCGAAGCCCTCCTGAAGATCCACCGGCCGCACTCGAAGGCGGACATCGCCGGCGCCCGCGACCGCCTGAAGTGGGACGAGGCCTTCGTCCTCCAAGTAGCCCTCGCCCGGCGGCGGTACGCGGACGCGCAGTTGCCCGCCGTCGCCCGCAGGCCCAAGCCGGGCGGCCTCCTCGACGCCTTCGACGCCAAGCTGCCCTTCACACTCACCGAGGGCCAGGAGAAGGTCTCCAAGGAGATCTTCGACGACCTCGCGACCGAGCACCCGATGCACCGCCTGCTCCAGGGGGAGGTCGGATCGGGGAAGGCGCAACCACTCGACTCACTGGTGCTGACTCCCGAAGGCTTCCGCCCGATGGGCGACATGAACACCGGCGACCTTGTGGTCGTTCCCACCGGGGAAACCGCGGTCGTCAGCGGTGTCTTTCCGCAGGGCGAGCGGGACGTATGGCGTCTGACGCTTTCCGACGGCAGCTCTGTCGAGTGTGACGACGAGCACCTCTGGATCGTCGGCACCAGTTGTGGTTGGCACCGAGGGCAGCCGCCGAAGGTCCTGACGACGAGAGAGATCCGTCTGGACCTCTGCAAGGCGAACGGTTCCTCGAAGTGGTACCTGCCTGCCGCCGCGCCGACCGACCTGGGACACGACGAGCCGCTGCCGCTCGATCCCTATTTGTTCGGTCTTCTGCTGGGCGACGGGTCGTTCCGCCACGACTTGCGGTTGTCCACGGCCGACGAGGAGATCCACGCCGCGGCGGCCGACGCCGTGGCGCCGGAATGCCGTCTGGACCTCTGCAAGGCGAACGGTTCCACGTACGACTACACGATTCAGCTGACACACCGTACGGGCGGCACGCGCAACCCCGTCATCCAAGTTCTGCGCGACTTGGAGCTGTGGGGTGTGACCTCGCACGGGAAATTCGTCCCCGAGATCTACAAGAACACGTCGATCAAGAATCGACTGGCCCTGTTGCAGGGACTGCTGGACACGGACGGCACGATTCAGTCGGACGGGCTGAGCATCTCGCTGTGCTCGGCGTCCCTCCGGCTCGCCGATGATGTCGCCTGGCTCGTGCGCTCACTGGGAGGCAGGGCCAGGGTTCTGCCGACGAAGGCGGCATTCAACGTGTCGATCGCGTTGCCCGAGGAGTACATGCCGTTCAGGCTGACGCGCAAGGCGGAGCGCGTGTGCACGAGGCCGAAGTACGACACGTTCCGGCGGGGGATCCGCAGCGTCGAGTTCGTCGGGCGGAAGCCGGTCCAGTGCATCAGCGTCGCTCACCCGAGCCGTGCCTACATCACCGACAACTTCACGGTCACGCACAACACCATGGTCGCCCTGCGCGCCATGCTCGCCGTGGTGGACGCGGGCGGGCAGGCCGCGATGCTCGCGCCCACCGAGGTCCTCGCCCAGCAGCACCACCGCTCCATCGTCGAGATGATGGGCGAGCTGGCCGAGGGCGGCATGCTGGGCGGCGCCGAGCACGCCACGAAGGTCACGCTGCTCACCGGCTCCATGGGGGCGGCGGGCCGTCGGCAGGCCCTCCTCGACCTGGTCACCGGTGAGGCCGGGATCGTCATCGGCACGCACGCGCTGATCGAGGACAAGGTCCAGTTCCACGACCTGGGCCTGGTCGTCGTCGACGAGCAGCACCGCTTCGGCGTGGAGCAGCGCGACGCCCTGCGCGGCAAGGGCAAGCAGCCCCCGCACCTCCTGGTCATGACCGCCACGCCCATTCCGCGCACGGTCGCGATGACCGTCTTCGGCGACCTGGAGACGTCCGTCCTCGACCAGCTCCCCGCGGGACGCTCGCCGATCGCCAGCCACGTCGTCCCCGCCGAGGAGAAGCCCCACTTCCTCGCCCGCGCGTGGGAGCGCGTGCGCGAAGAGGTGGAGAACGGCCACCAGGCGTACGTGGTCTGCCCCCGCATCGGCGACGACGAAGCCGAGGACCCCAAGAAGGCCAAGAAGAAGGCGGAGGAGGAGGCCACCGCGGAGAAGCGGCCCCCGCTCGCCGTCCTCGACGTCGCCGAGCAGCTCTCCCACGGCCCCCTCCGAGGTCTCAAGGTCGAGGTCCTGCACGGCCGCATGCAGCCGGACGACAAGGACGCCGTGATGCGCCGCTTCACCGCGGGCGAGACACAGGTCCTGGTCGCCACGACGGTCATCGAGGTCGGGGTGAACGTGCCGAACGCCACCGCCATGGTGATCATGGACGCGGACCGCTTCGGCGTCTCCCAGCTGCACCAGCTCCGCGGCCGCGTCGGCCGCGGCTCGGCCCCCGGCCTCTGCCTCCTCGTCACCGACATGCCCGAGGCGAGCCCCGCCCGCGCCCGGCTCGGAGCCGTCGCTTCCACGCTCGACGGGTTCGAGCTCTCCCGCATCGACCTGGAGCAGCGCCGCGAGGGCGACGTGCTCGGCCAGGCCCAGTCCGGAGTCCGCTCCAGCCTGCGGATGCTCGCCGTCATCGAGGACGAGGAGATCATCGCCGCGGCCCGCGAGGAGGCGGTCACCGTGGTGGCCGGGGACCCCGAGCTGGAGCGGCTGCCCGAGCTGCGCACCGCCCTGGACGCCCTGCTCGACGCCGAGCGCGAGCAGTACCTCGACAAGGGCTGACGCCGTCGTACGCCATATCGTGGGATGACCACCGTCCAGCCAGAAGGAATCAGATGACCCGCGTGATCGCCGGCACGGCCGGCGGACGCCGCCTGGCCGTCCCGCCGGGCAACGGCACCCGCCCCACGTCCGACCGCGCGCGCGAGGGCCTCTTCTCCACCTGGCAGGCGCTCCAGGGCACGCTCGACGGGTCCCGCGTCCTCGATCTGTACGCGGGCTCCGGAGCCGTCGGCCTGGAGGCGCTGTCCCGCGGCGCCGCCCACACCCTGCTCGTCGAGGCCGACGCCCGTGCGGCCCGCACCATCAGGGAGAACGTGAAGGCGGTCGGTCTGCCCGGCGCCGAGGTGCGGGCGGGCAAAGCCGCCCAGATCGTCCAGGGCGGCGCCCCCACCACCCCGTACGACCTGGTGTTCCTCGACCCTCCGTACGCCGTCACCGATGACGATCTTCGGGAGATCCTCCTCACACTCCGCTCGGAACGCTGGCTCACGGACGACGCGCTCGTCACCGTTGAACGCAGTACAAGAGGCGGTGTCTTCGGCTGGCCGGAGGGTTTCGAGGCCCTCAGGTCCCGTCGCTACGGCGAAGGGACGTTTTGGTACGGTCGCGCCGCCTCTACGTGCGACGACTCAGTGATCGCGCCATGACCGGACCGGAGAGCGAGGGACTCACGATGCGCCGCGCCGTCTGTCCGGGGTCGTTCGACCCCATCACCAATGGACACCTCGACATCATCGCCCGCGCCTCCAAGCTGTACGACGTGGTGCACGTCGCGGTGATGATCAACCAGTCGAAGAAAGGTCTCTTCGAGATCGATGAGCGGATCGAACTGATCCGCCAGGTCACCGCCGACTTCGGCAACGTCGAGGTGGAGTCCTTCCACGGCCTCCTCGTCGACTTCTGCAAGCAGCGCGACATCCCCGCCATCGTCAAGGGCCTCCGCGCGGTCAGCGACTTCGACTACGAACTCCAGATGGCCCAGATGAACAACGGCCTCTCGGGCGTCGAGACCCTGTTCGTGCCGACCAACCCCACCTACAGCTTCCTCTCCTCCTCGCTGGTCAAGGAGGTCGCGGCCTGGGGCGGCGACGTGGCGCACCTGCTGCCGCCGATCGTCCACGAGGCCCTGGTCGAACGCCTGGGCAAGAAGTGACCCACCCGCAGGCGCGCTGACAGTTCGTCACCCGGTGTCGGGCGGGCGGCCACTGGCCTTACAGTCGTCCCGTCCGTCTCCCAACCAGCTGTAGAGAGTGGCGAGCACACGGTGGACGTGCAGAAGAAGATCGACGAGATCGTCCAGGCGGTCGGCAGCGCCCGGTCCATGCCCATGTCGGCCTCGTGCGTGGTCAACCGCGCCGATCTGCTCTCGATGCTCGAAGAGGTGCGCCAGGCGCTGCCGGGCTCCCTCGCCCAGGCGCAGGAGCTCATCGGCGGCCGCGAGCAGCTCGTCGAGCAGGCCCGCCAGGAGGCGGAGCGGATCATCGAGACCGCGCACGCCGAGCGCGGGTCCCTGATCTCCGACACCGAGGTCGCCCGCAACTCGCAGAGCGAGGCCGACCGCATCCTCGCCGAGGCCCGCCAGGCCGCCGAGGAGGTCCGTGTCGAGGCCGACGACTACGTGGACAGCAAGCTCGCCAACTTCGAGGTCGTCCTCACCAAGACCCTCGGCTCGGTCGGCCGCGGCCGCGAGAAGCTCCTCGGCACCGGCCCCGGCCTCGACGAGCAGGGATACGAGGACGAGGACGCCCCCGAGCGCAGCCACGACCCCGAGACGCTGCGCCGCAACGCCGACGCGTACGTCGACGCCAAGCTCGGCGCTTTCGAGGCGGTCCTCGCCAAGACCCTCGAAGCCGTCGGCCGCGGCCGCCAGACCCTGCACGGCCGCGCCCCCGCCGACGAGCTCGGCACGCTGGGCGAAGGCACCGCCACGCAGGGCCACACCACCGACGCCGAATACCTGGCGGACCTCGCGGGCCCCGTGGCCGCGGCAGTGCCGGCCCAGGCCCCGCCGCAGCCGCCGCAGACCCCGCCGATCCCCGCCCAGCAGCCCTACGCACCGCCGCAGCAGCAGCCCGACCCGTACGGGTACCAGCAGCAGGACCAGTACGCGTACCAGCAGCCGTACGGCCAGCAGGACCCGTACGCGTACCAGCAGCACGACCAGTACGGCTACCCGCAGCAGGGCTACGAGCAGCCCCGCTACGAGGCGCCGGCCGCCCAGCAGCCCGCGGCGCTGGAGGAGGCCAGCCTCTTCGACACGACCATGATCAGCGCCGAGCAGCTGCGCCAGTACGAACAGGGACGCTAGCGGCACATCGGGCCGGATTGGGCCGAGAGCGAAAGGTCAAGTATCCTGGCTCTTCGGTCGCGCATACGTCCGCGATCCAGGCTGCCCGCCCAAGCCGCACATGTGCGGCATCAGTGCGGCGGCCCCCCTTTGAACTCCCCGGATCCGAAAGTTGGAAAAGCCCTGAGCACGCGCCTCGACCACCGAAACCCCCTCGTGTTCGACACACACGAGCTGGGTCGGCGTCCTGGTGCCATGCAGCGGGTGACCCGCGAGATCGAGGCGCCCGGCCCGCCGAGCGCCCTCGGCATCGAAGGGGTCATCGGAGTGCCGCAGGGCGCCCCGGTCCAGCTGGAGGTCCGTCTCGAGTCGGTCATGGAAGGGGTGCTTGTCACAGGCACCGCCCGTGCAACGGCCGAGGGGGAGTGCGTAAGGTGTCTGGAGCCGCTCGAGCTGGAGCTCGACGCGGACTTCCAGGAGATGTTCTCGTACCCTGACGCCGACGACCGGGGCCGCAGCGCGGAACCGGCCGACGACGCCGAGGAAGACGAGAGCAGGCTCTTTCTCGAGGACGGCATGTTCGACCTCGAGCCTGTGCTGCGTGATGCGGTGGTGCTCGCACTGCCGATGCAGCCGGTGTGCCAGGAAGACTGTCCGGGCCTGTGCTCCCAGTGCGGGGTGCGGCTCGCGGACGACCCGGACCACCACCATGACGCCGTCGACATCCGTTGGGCGGCATTGCAGGGACTCGCTGGCACCATCCAGGACGGCGAGAAGGACGAGATGAGCGGCGCCGAAGCGGAAGCGGGCGTCGACGAGAAGCAGGAGAAGTAGCCGTGGCTGTTCCGAAGCGGAAGATGTCGCGCAGCAACACGCGCCACCGCCGGTCGCAGTGGAAGGCTGCGGTCCCCACCCTGGTTTCGTGTGAGCGTTGCCAGGAGCCCAAGCAGCAGCACATCGCGTGCCCGAGCTGCGGCACCTACAACAAGCGCCAGGTCCTCGAGGTCTGAGCGGCTGGTGAGAGGCACCGTGTCTAGCCCCAAGAAGGCGGAAGACGCCAAGAAATTGGCGGAGACAACGGCCTCGTCCCACACGCTTCTGGAAGGGCGGCTCGGGTACAAGCTCGAGTCCGCCCTTCTGGTGCGCGCGCTGACCCACCGTTCGTACGCGTACGAGAACGGCGGTCTGCCGACGAATGAGCGGCTCGAGTTCCTCGGGGACTCGGTGCTCGGCCTCGTCGTCACGGACACGCTGTACCGCACCCACCCCGACCTGCCCGAAGGCCAGCTGGCCAAGTTGCGGGCCGCGGTGGTCAATTCGCGTGCGCTGGCGGAGGTCAGCCGCGGCCTCGAACTCGGCTCCTTCATCCGGCTCGGCCGGGGTGAAGAGGGCACGGGAGGCCGGGACAAGGCATCCATCCTCGCCGACACCCTCGAAGCGGTGATCGGCGCGGTCTATCTGGACCAGGGTCTGGACGCCGCGGGCGAGCTCGTGCACCGGCTCTTCGACCCGCTGATCGAGAAGTCCTCGAACCTGGGAGCGGGCCTGGACTGGAAGACCAGTCTCCAGGAGCTCACCGCGACGGAGAGCCTCGGCGTGCCCGAGTACCTCGTCACGGAGAGCGGCCCCGACCACGAGAAGACTTTCACTGCTGCCGCCCGCGTCGGAGGCGTCTCGTACGGCACCGGCACCGGCCGCAGCAAGAAGGAAGCGGAGCAGCAGGCCGCCGAGTCCGCATGGCGCGCCATCCGCGCGGCAGCGGACGAGCGCGTCAAGGCGGCCGAGGCCGCCGCTGCCGCCACGTCCGAGGGAACCGCCGACGCTCCCTCGGCCTGACCGCCGACTGTCATCTGATGCCGGCCGCCCCTTCAGGGGGCGGTCGGCATCGTCCTTGAGGAGACCGGACCGTGCCTGAGTTGCCCGAAGTCGAAGTCGTCCGGCGTGGCCTGGAGCGCTGGGTCAGCGGACGCGTCGTCGCCGACGTGCAGGTGCTGCATCCGCGTGCGGTGCGCCGGCACCTGGCGGGCGGCGTGGACTTCGGGGACCGGCTGACCGGACACCGGATCGGTCTCGCGCAGCGGCGCGGCAAGTATCTGTGGCTGCCGCTCGCCGACTCCGCGCAGTCCGTCCTCGCCCACCTGGGCATGAGCGGCCAGTTGCTGGTGCAGCCCCAGGAGGCCCCGGACGAGAAGCACCTGCGGATCCGGATGCGCTTCGCGGACGAGCAGGGCACCGAGCTCCGCTTCGTCGACCAGCGCACCTTCGGCGGGCTCTCGCTCCACGACAACACCCCCGACGGGCTCCCGGACGTCATCGCGCACATCGCGCGCGACCCGATGGACAGCGCGTTCGACGACGCGGCCTTCCATCTCGCGCTGCGCCGCCGTCGTACGACGATCAAACGGGCCCTGCTCGACCAGTCGCTGATCAGCGGTGTCGGCAACATCTACGCGGACGAGGCGCTGTGGCGCGCCAAGCTGCACTACGAGCGGCCCACCGGCACCTTCACGCGCCCGCGCACCGCCGAACTCCTCGGCCACGTACGGGATGTGATGAACGCGGCCCTCGCCGTCGGCGGCACCAGCTTCGACAGTCTCTACGTGAACGTGAACGGCGAATCAGGCTATTTCGACCGGTCCCTCGACGCCTACGGCCGGGAGAACGAGCCGTGCCGCCGCTGCGGTGCCGCGATCCGCCGCCGCCCCTGGATGAACCGGTCCAGCTATTTCTGCCCCCGCTGTCAGCGGCCGCCGCGCGTCGCGTCGTAGCGCTCCCGGGCCCGCAGCACCTCGTCCTGCCGGCTCTCCACGAAGTGGATCAGGGCCAGCAGGCGCTCGGCGACCTCGTGCCCCAGCGGGGTGAGCCGGTAGTCCACGCGCGGCGGATTGGTCGGCTGTGCCTCACGGTGCACCAGGCCGTCGCGCTCCAGCGCGTGCAGGGTCTGGGACAGCATCTTCTCGCTGACGCCGTCGACGCGGCGGCGCAGTTCGTTGAAACGGAACGAGCCCTCGTGCAGCGCTCCGAGGGTGAGTGCTCCCCAGCGCCCTGTGACGTGCTCCAGCGTGCCCCGGGACGGGCACTGCCGGGAGAAGACGTCGTACGCGAGGTCGGAGGATTCCATGCCGACACTGTACTCCCGCACAGCGCTTTCGAATAGTTAGCGCTGGCTCGGGCCGGCGGGATCAGAAGCCGAAGTCCTGCGTCCACCACGGGCCGCCCGGCGCGAAGTGCGCGCCGACGCCGAGGGTCTTGTAGTCGCAGTTGAGGATGTTGGCGCGGTGGCCCGCGCTGTTCATCCAGGCGTCCATCACGGACCGGGCATCGGCCTGGCCGCGGGCGATGTTCTCGCCGCCCAGGTCCGTTATGCCGGCCTTGTCGGCGCGGTCCCACGGCGTCGCGCCGTCCGGGTCGGTGTGGTCGAAGAAGTCGCGCTCCGCCATGTCGGCGCTGAAGTCGCCGGCCAGCGCCGCGAGGCGGTCGTCGGCCCGCACCGGGCGGCAGCCGACCTTGGCCCGCTCCTGGTTGACCAGCGTGAGCACCGCGGCCTCGGCCCGGCTCTCGTCGGACGACGACTGCGAGCTCGCCGGGGGAGCCTTCGGCTTCTCCTCGGGCGTACGGGACGGGGGCAGCGTCGACTTCTTGTCGGTGTCCGGCTCCGGCGCCTGCTTCGACGGCTTCTCGGACGGCGTCCTCGACGGCTTCGGGGCGGTCTTGGAGGCAGCGGGCTTCGGCGCCTCCGCGCGTCCGGTGCCACGGCTCGGCGACGGCGTGCCCCGCTCGGCCTCGGCACGGGAACCGCCCTGGGCGTCCACCTCGGTCGGGACGGGCGCGGAACGCACTTCACCGGAGTCGCCCCCGCCGCCCAGCTGGTAGTTGTCGCCCCCGGGGAGCACGCCCGCGGCGACCGCGACGGCCCCCATCGCGACGGCGGCGGAGACCCCGAGCAGGCCCGTGCGCACCGGGGTGGCGGCGCGGCCCTTGCGGCGGTGCGACACCTTCCCCGGGTGGTCCTCAGGGGTGGCGGCGGCCTGTCCAGCGCCGGAGCGTCGGTGGCGTCCCATCTCCTGGCCTTTCGTCCTGCGATCAACGTGACTCACCCGTATGAGTGAGGCTCATCGATTCGGGACTGTACGCGATGACGCATGGGGACGAAGTGCTCCCAGAGCAATTGGCCGGTTAGCGTGCACCCATGAACGAAGACGTGCGACTCACCGCCTGGGTGCGAGGACGCGTGCAGGCCGTGGGATTCCGCTGGTTCACGCGGGCCAAGGCACTGGAGATCGGCGGCCTGAGTGGTTTTGCTCTCAATCTGGAGGACGGCCGCGTCCAGGTCGTCGCCGAGGGCCCCCGGGCGGGCTGCCAGAAACTGCTCGACTGGCTTCGCGAAGGCGACACACCCGGCCGCGTCGACGGCGTCACAGAGATCTGGGACACACCACGTGGCATATACGAGACCTTCGCCATCCGCTGACCGTGACCCGCGCGAACGCTCTGAGGAGGGAGCGCCGGGGCGCCGGACGAGTGTCCCGGGCAACTGCCTGAGGCAGAAAGAGCCTGGTGGTTGCCAAGAACCTCTTGCCGTGGCAGGCTCCGCAAGTAAGGATGATCTCCACGCCCTCAGGGCCCCGAAGGAGTAGCAGCGCCGCCCGTTCCGAGGCCGCGCGCCCCCGGGTCGCCCGCCAATACGGGGCGTGATCGTGTTGACCGTCAAACATTTTGGTGAGACTCTGGAAGCCCCGCGCACCTTAGCTGTTTGGCATGTGAGAACGGCCAGTACGACCCAGCGAAACAATGAGTGCCAAGCACCGCGGGTGCGATTCCCTCACGACCCACACCGCTTCGGTCGGTCACTCAGTGTGGAGGACCATCCATCATGGCAAAGGCGCTTCTCGGTTACGTCGGCGGCAGCGACCCGCGACTCCTCGCCGAGATGCGACGGCTCCAGCAGCGCGTCCAGGACCTGGAATCCGAGCTCGGTCGGATCCAGGCGGAGAACGACGCGCTGGCGGCTGCCGCTTCTCACGAATCTCTCCTGGAGAGCATCGACGTACCCCAGGCGGAGCCTGCGCTCACCTGATCCCTATCCGCTGACGAACATATGGGCCTTGCCTTGCCGCAAGGGCCCGTACCAAGCAAGTGGTCAGGCTGTCGTGTCAGCCGCTTGTCCAGATCTGCAAGGGACGCTTCGGCGTCCCTTCTTTCTTGCCCCGGCTCTGCCGCGCCGTACGCTGCTCTCTTTACCGTGGATTCTTTACCGTCTGATGTGCCCTGCACGTTCCTCGGTGAAACTGTCGACGAAAGGTAGAGTCCGACGGCGTGCATCTCAAGGCCCTGACCCTGCGCGGCTTCAAGTCCTTCGCGTCGGCGACGACGCTGAAGTTCGAGCCGGGCATCACCTGCGTCGTCGGACCCAACGGCTCCGGCAAGTCCAATGTCGTGGACGCGCTCAGCTGGGTCATGGGCGAGCAGGGCGCCAAATCACTGCGCGGCGGCAAGATGGAGGACGTCATCTTCGCCGGCACCACCGGGCGGCCCCCGCTCGGCCGCGCCGAGGTCTCCCTCACCATCGACAACTCCGACGGCGCCCTGCCCATCGAGTACGCCGAAGTCACCATCACGCGGATCATGTTCCGCAACGGCGGCAGCGAGTACCAGATCAACGGCGACACCTGCCGCCTCCTCGACATCCAGGAACTGCTCTCCGACTCCGGCATCGGCCGTGAGATGCACGTCATCGTCGGGCAGGGACAGCTCGACGGGGTGCTGCACGCCGACCCGATGGGGCGACGCGCGTTCATCGAGGAGGCCGCCGGCGTCCTCAAGCACCGCAAGCGCAAAGAGAAGGCCCTGCGCAAGCTCGACGCGATGAAGGCCAACCTCGCGCGCGTCCAGGACCTGACCGACGAGCTGCGGCGCCAGCTCAAGCCGCTCGGCAGGCAGGCCGCCGTCGCACGCCGGGCCGCCGTGATCCAGGCCGACCTGCGCGACGCCCGACTGCGGCTGCTCGCCGACGACCTCGTACGGCTGCGCGAGGCCCTGAACGCCGAGGTGGCCGACGAGGCCGCGCTCAAGGAGCGCAAGGAGAGCGCCGAGGCCGAGCTGAAGGCGGCCGTGCAGCGCGAGGCCCGGCTGGAAGAAGAGGTGCGCCGCCTCACACCGCGGCTGCAGCGGGCCCAGCAGACCTGGTACGAGCTGTCCCAGCTGGCCGAGCGGGTGCGCGGCACCGTCTCGCTGGCCGACGCCCGGGTCAAGAGCGCCACCGCCGCGCCCCCCGAGGAGCGCCGAGGCCGCGACCCCGAGGACATGGAGCGCGAGGCCGCCCGCATCCGCGAGCAGGAGGCCGAGCTCGAAGCTGCCCTGGAGGCAGCCGAGCACGCCCTGGACGACACGGTCGCCCACCGCTCCGACCTCGAACGCAGGCTGGCGGTCGAGGAGCGCAGGCTCAAGGACGTGGCGCGGGCCATCGCCGACCGGCGTGAAGGGCTCGCACGGCTGACCGGACAGGTCAACGCGGCCCGGTCGCGTGCCGCGTCCGCCCAGGCCGAGATCGACCGGCTCGCCGCCGCACGGGACGAGGCCACCGAGCGCGCGGTCGCGGCCCAGGAGGAGTACGAGGAGCTGAAGGCCGAGGTCGACGGGCTCGACGCGGACGACGCCGAGCTCGGCGAGCGGCACGACGCGGCGAAGCGCGAGCTCGCCGAGGCCGAGGCCGCGCTCACCGCGGCACGGGAGGCGGCGACCGGCGCCGAGCGCAAGCGGGCCGCGGTCGCCGCCCGCCACGAGGCGCTCGCGCTCGGTCTGCGGCGCAAGGACGGCACCGGCGCGCTGCTCGCCGCCAAGGACCGGCTCACCGGGCTGCTCGGCCCGGCCGCCACCCTCCTCACCGTCGCCCCCGGCTACGAGGTGCCCGTCGCGGCCGCGCTCGGCGCCGGCGCCGACGCGATCGCCGTGCGCGGGCCGAGCACGGCCGCCGAGGCCATCCGCCTGCTCCGCAAGCAGGACGCGGGACGCGCGGCGCTGCTGCTCGCCGACGCCCCCGACGACGTACGACAGGAGCGTCCCGGAGGGCCGCCGTACGTCGCCGATCTCGTGCGGGGCCCCGACGAGCTGATGCCCGCGGTGCGGCGGCTGCTGCGCGGAATCGTCGCCGTCGGCACGCTGGAGGACGCCGAGGACCTGGTCTACGCGCACCCGGAGCTGACAGCCGTCACCGCCGAAGGGGATCTGCTCGGGGCGCACTTCGCGCAGGGCGGGTCCGCCGGGGCGCCCAGCCTGCTGGAGGTGCAGGCATCCGTCGACGAGGCCGCCGCCGAGCTGGAGCAACTCGCCGGGCAATGCGAAGAGTTGGCCGAGGCGCAGCGCAGTGCGGGGGAGCGGCGGAAGGAATGTGCCGCGCTCGTCGAGGAGTTGGGGGAGCGGCGCAGGGCCGCCGACCGGGAGAAGTCCTCCGTGGCGCAGCAGTTGGGTCGGCTCGCCGGGCAGGCGCGGGGCGCCGCGGGCGAGGCCGAGCGGTCCGCCGCCGCCGCGGCCAAGGCGCAGGACGCGCTGGACAAGGCGGTCGAGGAGGCCGAGGAACTCGCCGAGCGGCTCGCCGTCGCCGAGGAGGCGTCCCCTTCCGGGACAGAGGAAGAGCCCGACACCTCCGAGCGCGACCGGCTCGCCGCCGACGGGGCCAACGCCCGGCAGACCGAGATGGAGGCGCGGCTCCAGGCGCGTACACATGAGGAGCGGGTGAAGGCGCTCGCGGGCCGCGCCGACTCCCTGGACCGGGCCGCGCGCGCCGAGCGCGAGGCACGCGCGCGTGCCGAGCAGCGCAGGGCGCGGCTGCGCCACGAGGCCGCCGTCGCCGAGGCCGTCGCCTCCGGTGGGCGCCTGCTGCTCGCCCACGTCGAGGTGTCCCTCGTACGCGCACAGGAAGAGCGTGCCGCCGCCGAGCGCGCCAAGGAGGTGCGGGAGCGGGATCTGGCGGCCGAGCGCAGCCGGGGCCGCGACCTCAAGGCCGAACTCGACAAACTGACGGATTACGTTCACCGCGGCGAGGTACTCGGTGCCGAGAAGAGGCTGCGCATCGAGCAGCTGGAGACCAAGGCACTGGAGGAACTCGGTGTGGAACCGGCGGGGCTCGTCGCCGACTACGGCCCCGGTCAGCCCGTGCCGCCCTCGCCCCCCGCCGAGGGCGAGGAGCTGCCGGCCGACCCGGAGCACCCGCGCAACCAGCCGGTGCCGTTCGTCCGTGGGGAGCAGGAGAAGAGGCTCAGGTCAGCCGAACGGGCGTATCAGCAGCTCGGAAAGGTGAATCCGCTCGCCCTCGAGGAGTTCGCGGCGCTGGAGGAGCGCCACAAGTTCCTGAGCGAGCAGCTCGAAGACCTGAAGAAGACGCGCACCGACCTCCTCCAGGTGGTGAAGGAAGTCGACGAGCGGGTCGAGCAGGTCTTCACCGAGGCCTACTACGACACGGCCCGGGAGTTCGAGGGCGTCTTCTCGCGGCTCTTCCCCGGTGGTGAGGGGCGGCTCGTCCTGACCGACCCCGGCAACATGCTCACCACGGGCATCGACGTCGAGGCCCGGCCGCCGGGCAAGAAGGTCAAGAGGCTCTCGCTGCTGTCGGGCGGCGAGCGTTCGCTGACCGCCGTGGCGCTGCTCGTCTCCATCTTCAAGGCACGGCCCAGCCCGTTCTATGTGATGGACGAGGTCGAGGCGGCGCTCGACGACACCAACCTGCAGCGGCTCATCCGCATCATGCAGGAGCTGCAGGAGGCCTCGCAGCTCATCGTGATCACGCACCAGAAGCGCACGATGGAGGTCGCCGACGCGCTGTACGGCGTCTCGATGCAGGGAGACGGCGTCTCCAAGGTCATCAGCCAGCGCCTCCGCTAGCCCACCTTCCAACACTTCAAGACTTGAACGTACGCGGCCTCAGAGTGCCCTCAAATTCACAGCAGCCCACCTATTGACTTCGAAACTTGAAGGCATAGTCTCTGCAACGTTGCTTTTACCTTCAGGTGGTGGGCGGCGTGAAGTTGTGCGCCACTTGAAGAGCTCGCCCCCACCCCCGGCAGCGCTGCCGGTGGCCCGAGGAGTACACGTGACCAGCACATCGCAGGCGCCCCAGTCCGGAGCCAGAGAGGCCCACCCGGACCATCTCGGCCATGTCATCTTCATTACGGCGGCCGCCGCGATGGGTGGCTTCCTCTTCGGCTACGACAGTTCGGTGATCAATGGCGCGACCGTCGCCATCCAGCACCGCTTCGACGTCGACGCCAACATGCTCGGCTGGATCATCGCCACCGCACTCCTCGGCTGTGCCGTCGGTGCCGCGGTCGCCGGACGCATCGCCGACCGCATCGGCCGCATCCGCTGCATGCAGATCGCCGCCGTCCTCTTCGCGGCCAGCGCCATCGGCTCGGCCCTGCCCTTCGCGGCCTGGGACCTCACGATGTGGCGCCTCATCGGCGGCATCGGCATCGGCATGGCCTCGGTGATCGGCCCGGCGTACATCGCCGAGGTCGCGCCGCCCGCCTACCGCGGCCGGCTCGCCTCGTTCCAGCAGGCGGCCATCGTCATCGGCATCGCCGTCTCCCAGCTGGTCAACTGGGGCATCCTGAACATGGCCGACGGCGACCAGCGCGGCAAGCTGATGGGCCTGGAGGCCTGGCAGTGGATGCTCGGCGTCATGGTCATCCCGGCGCTGCTCTACGGCCTGCTGTCCTTCATCATCCCGGAGTCGCCGCGCTTCCTGATCTCGGCAGGACGGCACACCGAGGCCAAGAAGGTGCTCGGCGAGGTCGAGGGCACCTCCATCGACCTGGACGCGCGCGTCGACGAGATCGAGAAGGGCCTGCACCGCGAGCACAAGCCGTCCTTCAAGGACCTGCTCGGCAAGGTCGGCTTCCTGCCGATCGTGTGGATCGGCATCATGCTGTCGGTCTTCCAGCAGCTCGTCGGCATCAACGTGATCTTCTACTACTCGAACCAGCTGTGGCAGTCGATCGGCAAGGACCCGAGCAGCTCGTTCCTGTACTCGTTCGAGACGTCGATCGTGAACATCATCGGTACGGTCATCGCGATGATCTTCGTCGACCGCATCGGCCGCAAGCCCCTCGCCATCATCGGCTCCGCGGGCATGGCGGCGGCCCTGTTCACCATGGCGTGGGCGTTCTCGTACAAGACCGGCTCCGGTGACAACGTCTCGCTGCCGAACGCGCAGGGCCTGACCGCGATCATCGCCGCCAACGCCTTCGTGCTCTTCTTCGCCCTGTCCTGGGGTGTGGTCGTCTGGGTGCTGCTCGGCGAGATCTTCCCCAACCGGCTCCGCGCCGCCGCGCTCGGTGTGGCCGCCTCCGCCCAGTGGCTCGCCAACTTCGCGATCACCAAGACCTTCCCGAGCATGTCCGAGTGGTCCCTGACCGGCTCGTACATCATCTACGGCGCCTTCGCGGCGCTCTCGATCCCCTTCGTCATGAAGTTCGTCAAGGAGACGAAGGGCAAGGCCCTGGAGGAGATGGGTTAAACCCCCGCTGCCCCCTCCTCTTCAGGAAGCTGCCCCGGCTGAAGGACTCGTGCTCACTTGTCCTTGAGCCGGGGCAGTACGTTTTCGCAGAAGTGGTGCAGGCTCCGCCAGCCCTCGTCGACGGGCATGCCGCCGGAGAGCGGATGCAGGATGAGGCTGCCGGCGCCGCCCTTCGCGTACGCCACGCACTCGTCGGGCGTCAGGATCCGGTAGAGGCCCTCGGCGCGCAGCTCCTCCACGGTGGTGGCCGTCGACTTCACCGCCGAGCGGATGTCCCGGGACTGCCAGGAGGCGTACGTACGGGCCTCGTGCAGGAAGTGTTGGCCGTGCTTGGCCCAGGTGTGGTCCGGGTCGTCGGCGATGTGCAGGAGGTGGGTCTCGGCGGCGGGCATCATCGTCCAGCCCTCGGTGCCGTGCAGCGCGAGCTGTTCGTTGTAGTACGCCTCCAGCTCCGGCAGATGGGCGCTCGGGAAGAACGGCAGGCCCAGCCGGGCCGCCCGCTGGGCCGCGGCCTTAGACGAGCCGCCGACGAGCAGCAGCGGATGCGGCCGGGTGAAGGGGCGGGGCGTGATGCGCACCGTGCGGCCGCGGAAGTCGAAGGGCTCGCCGGTCCACGCCTCGAGCAGCGTCTCCAGAAGCTCGTCCTGGAGCTTTCCGCGACGCGTCCAGTCGACGCCCGACTGCTCGTACTCCTCGGGCCGGTAGCCGATCCCCGCCACCGTGACCAGGCGTCCCGCGCTCAGCAGGTCGAGCACGGCGATGTCCTCGGCGAGCCGCAGCGGGTCGTGCAGCGGTCCGATCACCGCGGACACCGTCACGGTGATCCGCCGGGTCGCGCCGAAGACGGCGCCCGCGAACGTGAAGGGCGAGGAGATCCAGTTGTTCTCCGCGCCGTGGTGCTCCTCCGTCTGGACCGTGGAGATGCCACGGTCGTCCGCGTACGCGGCCATCTCCAGGGCGGCACGGTAGCGCTCGCTCAGGGAGGCGGGCGTCGCCGCGGGATCGACGAGGTTGAAACGTACGACTGTGGCGGGCATGGGAACGTCCCCCTTCACCGTGCGTGGGCGGCGAAGGGGGACGTTAGCTGACGCGATATCAGATGGATACCCTCGTACGGGAGTTGGATGGTCCCGTACGGGAGTTGGCGAGGATCAGGCGGAGACCAGCTCGGTGTCGTCCCCGCCCTTGCCGGCGGCCGCGTCCTTCTCCACCAGCGGGGACTTCGGCAGGACCGCGTACAGCACGGCGGCGACGACGATCGTGATCAGCCAGCCCAGGCCGTGACGGCCGATCCAGGACGTGGCGAGCGGGCCGCTGAACCAGTCGACCTTGGTGAAGAGCAGGCCCACCACCAGGGCGACCGCCCACGCCGTCATGGCCTGCCAGGCGAAGCCGGCCTTGTACCAGTAGGCGCTGGTGCGCTTGGTGTCCATGAGGGCCTCGCCGTCGTACGTCTTGCGGCGCAGCATGTCGACGCCGAAGACGCCGATCCAGGCGGAGAACGCGACGGCGAGCAGGGTGAGGAAGGAGATGAACGAGCCCATGAAGCTCGTCGCCACGTTCATCAGGATGTAGCCGAAGATCAGGCTGATGATCGCGTTCACGCTGACCGCCCACGCGCGCGGCACCTTGATGCCGAGCGTCATGGCGGTGAAGCCCGCGGAGTACATCGACATCGAGTTGATCAGCAGCATGCCGATGAGGGCCATCAGCAGGTACGGCACCGCGATCCACATCGGAAGCAGCTCGCCGAGGAAGGAGACCGGGTCCTGCGCCGAGGAGAGCTTCGGGTCGGAGACCGCCATGACGGCACCCATCAGGACCATCGGCACGACGACGATTCCGGCGCCGCCGATGGCGTGGCCGACCAGCGGCTTGTTGGAGGCGTTGCGCGGGAGGTAGCGGGTGAAGTCGGGGCCGGTGGGGACCCAGCTGATGCCGCCCGCCGCGATGGTGCCGACGCCCGCGACCATCATCGCGGTGGAGCCCGCGGGCTTGTCGAAGACGGCGGACCAGTCGGTCTCGGCGAGGAGATAGACCAGCACGAGCACGCTGAACGCGCCGAAGGCGTACGTCGACCAGGTGCTGCAGATGTGCAGGATCTTCCGGCCGAGGCCGCTGATCAGGAACGTGCAGGTGACGAAGGCGACGAGCGTGACGACGGTCAGCCAGGTGCTCGACTCGACGCCGAAGCAGATGTCCAGGACGGTGATGATCGCGTACGCGCCCGTGACCGCGTTGATCGTCTCCCAGCCCCAGCGGGCCACCCAGATCAGCGCGCCAGGGAAGAGGTTGCCGCGCTGGCCGAAGACGGCGCGCGAGAGCGTCATGCCCGGCGAGCCGCCGCGCTTGCCGGCGATGGAGATCAGGCCGACCATGCCGTAGCTCAGCAGGGGCGAGACGAGCGCGACGACCAGGACCTGCCAGAAGTTCAGGCCGTTGGACACGATCAGACCCGCACCCATGGTGAGCAGCAGGACACTGATGTTGGCCGCGACCCACGTGGGGAACAACTCGCGGGTCCTGCCGGTGCGCTCGGCGTCCGGGACGGGCTCGAGGCCGCGTGTTTCGAGGGCGCCTTCGGGTTCGGCGGTGGTGCTGCTGCTCATGGGGGTTGGTCCGTGCCTCTCGCTCGGCTCGCAACGTCGCGATCCGTCGGTGGGGGTGATCGCGATGGACTCTACGCGCGTTGATGCGGCGAGCTCCATCGTACTTTAGTCCGAGTAGTGCCCTCCCAGGGCATATGTTCTTTGGAGGAAAACACAATCTGGGCCTCTCTGGGGGCCATGGCCGATACTGGACGGGTTATGGAAATCGTCATCCTTGCTGTAGTCATCGCCGTGGTCGTGATCGGCGCGCTCGGCGGGCTTGTGATCGGCAGCCGCAAGAAGAAGCAGCTGCCCCCGCAGGCCCCGCCCTCCGCGCCCACCATCACCGCCCCTCCCGCCGAACCGAAGGTCGGCGACGAGGCCGAGACGCCGCGCGACGAACCGCGCCGCACGATCGAGGAGGTGGAACTCCCCCTCGTCGAGCCGTCGGCCACCGCGCCGGTCGTCGTCGAGGAGCCGGCCGCACCGGAGATCGAGACCCCCGAGCCCACCGCCGGCCGCATGGTCCGGCTGCGCTCCCGGCTCTCCCGCTCGCAGAACGCGCTCGGCAAGGGGCTGCTCACGCTGCTGTCCCGCGAGCACCTCGACGAGGACACCTGGGAGGAGATCGAGGACACGCTGCTCACGGCGGACGTGGGCGTCGCGCCCACCCAGGAGCTCGTGGAGCGGCTGCGCGAGCGCGTGCGCGTGCTCGGCACCCGTACGCCGGACGAGCTGCGCGCACTGCTGCGCGAGGAGCTCGTCAAACTCCTCGGGACGCCCGAGGGCACCGACTTCGACCGCACCGTGAAGACCGAGTCCGGCCTGGAGACGCCGGGCATCGTGATGGTCGTCGGGGTCAACGGCACCGGCAAGACCACCACCACCGGCAAGCTCGCCCGCGTCCTCGTCGCCGACGGCCGCTCGGTCGTCCTCGGCGCCGCCGACACCTTCCGCGCCGCCGCCGCCGACCAGTTGCAGACCTGGGGCGACCGCGTCGGCGCCCGTACGGTCCGCGGCCCCGAGGGCGGCGACCCGGCGTCGATCGCCTTCGACGCGGTCAAGGAGGGCATCGCGGACGGCGCGGACGTCGTCCTCATCGACACCGCGGGCCGGCTGCACACCAAGACGGGCCTCATGGACGAGCTCGGCAAGGTCAAGCGCGTCGTCGAGAAGCACGCCCCGCTCGACGAGGTGCTGCTCGTCCTCGACGCCACGACCGGACAGAACGGCCTGGTGCAGGCGCGGGTCTTCGCCGAGGTCGTCGACATCACGGGCATCGTCCTGACGAAGCTGGACGGCACCGCCAAGGGCGGCATCGTCGTCGCCGTGCAGCGCGAACTGGGCGTGCCGGTCAAGCTGGTGGGCCTCGGCGAGGGCGCCGACGACCTGGCCCCGTTCGAGCCCGAGGCGTTCGTGGACGCGCTCATCGGGGACTGACGTTCCAGACTCTCGTACGCAGGTGAAGGGCCCCCTCGCACGGTGCAGATGCGAGGGGGCCCTTCGGCTCTGTGGCGCGTCCTGCGGCGCCCTGTTCGAGGGTGCGCGAGGCGTTACGCGGGGGAGCGGTGTGCGACGTACGCCAGGGTTCCGAGGACGAGGCGCGCCTCGGGCGGGTTCGTCGCCGTGTCGAGCGCGGGGGAGCGGAGCCAGCGGACAGGGCCGAGGCCGCCGCGGTCGGACGGGGGCGCCGTGATGTGGTCGCCGTGGCCGAGCCCGTGCAGGTCCAGGGCCGCGCCGTCCCAGCCCATGCGGTAGAGCAGCTGGGGGAGTTCGCGCGCGGCGCCGGGCGAGACGAAGAACTGCGCCCGGCCGTCGGGCGTGACCGCCACAGGGCCCAGGGGCAGCCCCATCCGCTCCAGCCGGACCAGGGCGCGCCGCCCCGCGGTCTCCGCCACCTCGATCACGTCGAAGGCGCGCCCCACCGGCAGCAGCACGGCGGCGCCGGGGAACTCGGCCCAGGCGTCCGTCACCTCGTCGAGCGTGGCCCCGGCCGGCACCTCGGGGGCGAAGCCCAGCGGATGGGCGCCGGGGGCGGCACAGGTGGTGACCCCGCACGAGCAGGCGCCGTCCAGGGCCCGGGCGCCCGGCACCGCGTCCCAGCCCCACAGGCCGGTGTACTCCGCCACCGCGGTGCAGTCCGACGTGCGGCCGCGCCGCCGTGATCCGGTCCGGGGCCTGTCGGTTCCCCGGATGCCGCCGATCGTGAAGCCCATGCCCCCTCCAACGGGTCGAGCGTGCCGCGGTTACGTTCAGGAATCGGATCGTGACCCTCTGTCCTTGAGGCGGCGCCCGGTGGACAGGCGGGTGGTGCGCCGGTCGTCATGCGCCCCGGTGCACTCCTCTCCGCCCACTTTCAGTTGCCCTGTGTCAAGTGAATCGCTTGTCGCCGCAAGGGAGTTCATTCGAAGGGGTGGCGAATGGTGGCGTTTCCGCAATCGCCCTCGCCGGACGGGTGATCGTGGGATTACTTTCGGTACATGACCCTGGGAGTTCGAGCACTCGCGGGTATGCCGGAGGCAAGTCGGTTTCCTGTTCGATGGGTGACATTCCCCGGGCGGACAGCCGCAAGGCCCGGCATTCTGTTAGGGCTTGGCGTAGACAGCACGCAAGTGTCGTGAAGGATGGGGGCGTTCCAGTGGGCGGCAACGGCGGAGGCGGCGGGGACACCGTGAACACTGCGAACACTGCGAACGCTGCGAAGCGCCCCAACGAGATGCTCACGTCCTGGTTCGTGCGCAGCGGCTGGTCCAAGGGCGAGTTGGCCCGGCAAGTGAACCGCAGAGCGCGGCAGTTGGGTGCTCACCACATTTCCACGGACACCTCGCGGGTGCGCCGCTGGCTGGACGGCGAGAATCCGCGCGAGCCGATTCCCCGCATCCTTTCCGAGCTGTTCTCCGAGCGGTTCGGCTGCGTCGTCGCCGTCGAGGACCTGGGCCTGCGCGCCGCACACCGCACCCCCGCCTCCTCCGGGGTCGACCTGCCCTGGACAGGACCGCAGACGGTCGCCCTCATCAGCGAGTTCTCGCGCAGCGATCTGATGCTCGCCCGCCGCGGCTTCCTCGGCACCTCGCTCGCGCTCTCCGCGGGCCCCGCCCTCATCGAGCCCATGCAGCGCTGGCTGGTGCCCTCGCCGTCCTCGCCGCCCAAGGACCCCGAGCCCGCCGCGTCGCGCCGCCCGGCGCGGCTCTCCAAGCCGGAGCTTGACCTCCTCGAGTCCACGACGGTGATGTTCCGCCAGTGGGACGCCCAGTGCGGGGGAGGGCTCCGGCGCAAAGCCGTCGTCGGACAGCTGCACGAAGTGACGGACCTGCTGCAGGAGCCCCAGCCCGAAGCCACCTCCAAGCGCCTCTTCAAGGTCGCGGGTGAACTGGCCGAACTGGCGGGCTGGATGAGCTACGACGTGGGACTCCAGCCCACCGCCCAGAAGTACTTCGTCCTCGCCCTGCACGCCGCCAAGGAGGCGGGCGAGAAGCCCCTCGGGTCGTACATCCTCTCCAGCATGAGCCGCCAGATGATCCACCTCGGCCGGCCCGACGACGCGCTCGAACTCATCCACCTCGCGCAGTACGGCAGCCGTGACTGCGCCACCCCGCGCACCCAGTCCATGCTGTATGCGATGGAGGCCCGGGCGTACGCGAGCATGGGGCAGCCCGGCAAGTGCAAGCGGGCCGTCCGGATGGCCGAGGACACCTTCTCCGACGCCGAGGACTTCACCGAGCCCGAGCCGGACTGGATCCGCTTCTTCTCCGAGGCCGAACTGAACGGCGAGAACGCCCACTCGTACCGCGACCTGGCCTACGTGGCAGGCCGCAGCCCCACGTACGCCTCGCTCGCCGAGCCCGTCATGGGCCGCGCGGTCGAGCTCTTCCAGCAGGACCTCGAACACCAGCGTTCGTACGCGCTGAACCTCATCGGCAAAGCCACCGTCCACCTGCTCCAACGCGAGCCCGAGCAGAGCACCGTCCTCGCCGGACAGGCCCTCGACATCGCCAAGAAGGTCCGCTCCGAGCGGGTCAACACCCGCCTGCGCAAGACCGTCGACACCGCCGTGCGGGACTTCGGAGACGTCGCCGAGGTCGTACAGCTCACCGAGCGGCTCGCCATCGAGATGCCGGAGACCGCGGAGGCGGTCTGAAGCCCGGCACGCCCGGCCCCGGCCGCGGCGGACCCATCCCTAACAGCCCGACTCGGCTCCCCCATGCCAGGTCAGCCGGATGGCCGCCGCGGCCGGTTCTCATGCTGTGCGCAGGGTAGGAAACCGCACCCCGCGCGACCCGGCAGTTCATGGCCGTGTAACACGCACGACCTCTTCGTCACTGCGGCGAAACACCGAGGGGCCCCCGCCGAAACCGCGCTGCGCCAATGTCTGGCGCACAACCGGCCCACCGCCCCGCGCTCCCCGAGCAGGGGTTGCTCGGTACCGCACAGGCTTCGCCCGCACGGGCCGCATACGACGACGAGGAGACGCCGATGCCCCCAGGCATCACGATCGCCGCAGACGCCCCCGAGCTGTCTGCCGCCAACACCGGGTTCATGCTCATCTGTTCCGCCCTGGTGATGCTCATGACACCGGGACTCGCCTTCTTCTACGGAGGCATGGTCCGCGTCAAGAGCACCCTGAACATGCTGATGATGAGCTTCATCAGCCTGGGGATCGTCACCATCCTCTGGGTGCTGTACGGCTTCTCCGTCGCGTTCGGCACCGACCACGGCAGCCTCTTCGGCTGGGAGAGCGACTACGTCGGGCTCAGCGGCCTCGGCGTCAACCAGCTCTGGGACGGCTACACCATCCCGGTCTACGTCTTCGCCGTCTTCCAGCTGATGTTCGCGATCATCACGCCCGCGCTGATCAGCGGTGCCCTCGCCGACCGCGTCAAGTTCACCGCCTGGGCGCTGTTCGTCGCCCTGTGGGCCACCATCGTGTACTTCCCCGTCGCGCACTGGGTGTGGGGCACCGGCGGCTGGGCCTTCGAACTCGGCGTCATCGACTTCGCGGGCGGCACCGCCGTGCACATCAACGCCGGAGCCGCGGCGCTCGGCGTGATCCTCGTCATCGGCAAGCGCGTCGGCTTCAAGAAGGACCCGATGCGCCCCCACTCGCTGCCGCTCGTGATGCTCGGCGCGGCCCTGCTGTGGTTCGGCTGGTTCGGCTTCAACGCCGGATCGTGGCTCGGCAACGACGACGGCGTCGGCGCCCTGATGTTCGTCAACACGCAGGTCGCCACCGCCGCCGCCATGCTCGCCTGGCTCATCTACGAGAAGATCCGCCACGGCGCCTTCACGACGCTGGGCGCCGCCTCCGGAGCCGTCGCCGGTCTCGTCGCCATCACCCCGTCCGGCGGCTCCTGCTCGCCGCTCGGCGCCATCGCCATCGGCGCCATCGCCGGTCTGCTGTGCGCCATGGCCGTCGGACTCAAGTTCAAGTTCGGGTACGACGACTCCCTCGACGTCGTCGGCGTCCACCTGGTCGGCGGCATCGCCGGCTCGGTCCTCGTCGGCTTCTTCGCCACCGGCGGTGGCCAGTCGAAGGCCCAGGGCCTCTTCTACGGAGGCGGCCTCGAACAGCTGTGGAAGCAGCTCGCCGGGGTCGGCGCCGTCCTCGCGTACTCCCTGATCGCCTCCGCGATCCTCGCCCTCCTCATCGACAAGACGATCGGCATGCGGGTCGAGGAGGACGACGAGGTCGGCGGCATCGACCAGGTCGAGCACGCCGAGACCGCGTACGACTTCAGCGGTGCGGGCGGCGGTACGGCTCCGCGCACGGCGGCGGTGCCCGCCCCGGGTGCGGACGGCGCGCAGGGAACAGCCCAGGTTCAGCGGAACAAGAAGGTGGACGCATGAAGCTCATCACCGCGGTCGTCAAGCCGCACCGGCTCGACGAGATCAAGGAAGCACTGCAGGCCTTCGGCGTCCAGGGCCTGACCGTCACCGAGGCCAGCGGCTACGGACGGCAGCGCGGACACACCGAGGTCTACCGGGGCGCCGAGTACACCGTGGATCTCGTACCGAAGATCCGCATCGAGGTTCTCGTCGAGGACGACGACGCCGAGGAGCTCCTCGAAGTCGTGGTGAAGGCCGCCCGTACCGGCAAGATCGGCGACGGCAAGGTCTGGAGCGTGCCGGTCGACACGGCCGTCCGGGTGCGCACCGGGGAGCGCGGGCCCGACGCGCTGTGAACCGTCCGGCCCACTGTGCGGGGCCGAGCGGGACTGACGGGGCGGGACTGAACGGAACTGAACGTAACTGAACGTAACTGTGCGGGACTGGACAGGAGCTGCTGGGTGACGAGTGTGGACGCGACATTGGAAGTCTCCGGCCCCAGCGGCTACGCGGCGGCCCGGCTGCGGCTCCTCCACGAGGAGTCGCGGTCCGGGCCGCCGCGCCGTTCCGCACTCGCGGAGCTGACGGACGACTGGCTGGCCGGACTCTTCCAGGCCGGTCCCGCCCGGTCGGGGCGCTCCCGGGCCGGGGGCGAGGCCCCGGACGTGCCGCGGGGCGCCGCGCTCGTCGCCGTGGGCGGATACGGGCGGGGCGAGCTGTCCCCCCGGAGCGATCTGGACCTCCTGCTCCTGCACGACGGGACCGCGGACCCGGCAGAGGTGGCCGCGCTCGCCGACCGCCTCTGGTACCCCGTGTGGGACCTCGGGCTCGCCCTCGACCACTCCGTGCGCACGCCCGCGGAGGCCAGGAAGACCGCCGGTGAAGACCTCAAGGTGCACCTCGGGCTCCTGGACGCGCGGCATGTCGCCGGGGACCTGGGGCTGACCTCGGGGCTGCGCTCCGCCGTACTCGCCGACTGGCGCAACCAGGCGCCGAAACGGTTGCCCGAGCTGCGCGATCTGTGCGAGGAAAGAGCCGAACGGCAGGGCGAGTTGAGCTACCTGCTCGAACCCGACCTGAAGGAGGCAAGGGGCGGGCTTCGCGACGTGACCGCGCTGCGGGCCGTCGCCGCGTCCTGGCTGGCGGACGCGCCCCGCGAGGGCCTCGCCGACGCCCGGCGGCGCCTCCTCGACGTGCGCGACGCGCTCCACCTGGCCACGGGCCGCGCCACCGACCGTCTCGCCCTCCAGGAACAGGACCAGGTCGCCGCGGAACTGGGCCTGCTGGACGCGGACACCCTGCTGCGGCAGGTGTACGAGGCCGCGCGCGTCGTCTCCTACGCCAGCGACGTCACCTGGCGCGAAGTCGGGCGGGTGCTGCGGGCGCGGGCCGTGCGGCCGCGGCTGCGGGCCATGCTGGGCGGTGGCCGTGGGGCCGGCCGTGGGGCCGGCCTCGGGTCCGGCCTCGGGCCCGGTCGTGGGTCCGGTCGTGGGTCCGGTCGTGGGTCCGTGGCCGAGCGGTCGCCGCTCGCCGAAGGAGTCGTGGAGCAGGACGGGGAGGCAGTGCTCGCCCTTGCCGCCCGGCCCGAACGGGACCCGGTGCTGCCGCTGCGGGCCGCCGCGGCCGCCGCCCAGGCCGGACTCCCGCTGTCCCTGCACGCCGTACGGAGGCTCGCCGCCTCGGCGGGAACTCTGACCACACCCTGGCCCGCCGAGGCGCGCGAACAGCTCGTGACGCTGCTCGGCGCGGGGCGCCCCACGGTCCAGGTGTGGGAGGCGCTGGAGGCCGAGGGGTTCATCACCCGGCTGCTGCCGGACTGGGAGCGGGTGCGGTGCCGGCCGCAGCGCAACGCCGTCCACACGTGGACGGTCGACCGGCACCTGGTCGAGACGGCGGTGCGTGCGTCCGGGTTCACGCGCCGGGTGGGGCGGCCCGACCTGCTGCTCGTGGCCGCGCTGCTGCACGACATCGGGAAGGGCTGGCCCGGCGACCACTCCGCGGCCGGGGAGATCATCGCCCGGGACGTCGCGGCGCGGATCGGCTTCGACCAGGGGGACGTGGCGGTCGTCGCCTGTCTGGTCCGCCACCACCTGCTCCTCGTCGAGACCGCCACGCGGCGCGACCTCGACGACCCGGCGACGGTGAAGGGTGTCGCCGAGGCCGTGGGTTCCGTGGGGACGCTGGAACTGCTGCACGCGCTGACCGAGGCGGACGCGCTGGCCACCGGGCCCGCGGCCTGGTCGACGTGGCGGGGGGCGCTGGTCGCCGACCTGGTGAAGCGGGTGGCGGCGGTGCTGTCCGGCCGGGCGCCCGAGGAGACGGCCGAGGACGCGGCGCCGACGGCGTCGCAGGAGCGGCTCGCGGTGGAGGCGTTCCGTACGGGTGGGCCCGTGCTGTCGCTTCGGGCGGAGGGGGCTGAGGGGGCTGAGGGGGCTGAGGGCGCGGACGGGGCGGACGGGGCGGAGAAGGCTGGCGGCGCGGGGGCGGCCGAGCCGCTCGGGGTCGAGTTGGTGGTGGCGGTGCCGGATCAGCCGGGGGTGCTGTCGGCGGTGGCCGGGGTGCTGGCGATGCATCGGCTCGCGGTGCGCACGGCGGAGCTGCGGGAGCTTACGTTGCCGTCCGATCTGGGGTCCGCCGGGACGGGGGCGTCTGTACTGCTGCTCAGTTGGCGGGTCGCCGCGGAGTACGGGTCCCTGCCGCAGGCGGCGCGATTGCGGGCCGACCTCGTGCGGGCGCTGGACGGCTCGCTGGACATCGAGGCGCGGCTCGCGGAACGGGAGGCGGCCTACCCTCGGCGCCGCGGGTCCGTCGCGCCGCCGGCCCGGGTCACGGTGGCGCCGGCGGGTTCGCGGCTCGCGACGGTGATCGAGGTGCGGGCCCAGGACGCGCCGGGCCTCCTGCACCGGATCGGGCGCGCGCTGGAGGCGGCGGGGGTGGTGGTGCGGAGTGCGCATGTGTCGACGTTGGGGGCGAACGCGGTGGACGCGTTCTATGTGACGGGTGTGGAGGGGGCTCCTCTGGCGGGGGAGCGGGCTGCGGAGGTTGTTCGGGGGGTGGAGGGGGCGTTGCGGTTGCGGGGGTAGGGGCTGGACTGTGCCGCTGCGCCGTGCGTGCGCCTGCGGTTCGTCTGGGGGCGGGGCCGTGGGGGTATGTACGTACTCGCTATCCCTTCGCCACGCCTCAAGTCCAAAGACGCCAATGTTTCCTCGGTGCTCCGTGCGCACA
>NZ_JBFBEE010000015.1:187794-262944 GCF_040683555.1 Streptomyces sp. NPDC093510 | reverse complement strand
GAGCGGAATCGGCGCAGCCGACGCGTAGCGCAGCGGAGCGCCCTTTACTGCCGGCCCGGAGGCGCCACAATCCGCAAAAAACCGGGCGGCCCCGGTGACCGTCAAAGACACCGGCCCGCCGAAGTCACGGGACACACGGACGACGTGATGTAAACGGGACCCCACCCCCCTCCTCCCGCAAGGGGAGGAAGCGCATCATGGGCTGGTTGTAGTCAGCCGAGGCAGTCGGGGTGGGTGAGAGGCATGCGGAGTGCCGGGGCACAGGGCGCGAGACGCGGCATAGGGCGCGGCGTAGGACGCGGCGTGAGGCGGCACGTCGGCGCGGGCGCCGCCATCGCCGTCAGTTGCGCGCTCCTTCTCGGCGGCTGCGGCAGCCACGATGACAACGCCAACGGCAAGAAGCGCACCGACGACCACCCCATCAGCATGGCGGGCAAGAGCACACCCCAGCAGCCGGTGCCGATCGGCAAGGGCGTCAAGGCTGTGAAGGGTGACAAGGGCGCCGGCGCCGACGGTGACTTCAACGGTGACGGGGCCCGTGACCTCGTACTCGATGACCTCGTGCACCGCGATCACGGCGATGACGCGGGGATCGGGGTTGTTTACGGGGGACAGAACGGACTCCGGCCCGGAGCGCGGCAGTTGTTGAGCGCGCACGCCAACGGAGCCCGCACAAAGGGCGAGTTGCCCGCCGCCTTCGAGTCCGAGGCCTCCTGCGACCTGGACAAGGACGGCTTCGGCGATCTGATCGTCTCCACAGACCCGCCGTACGACGGACAGGGACAACCGCCCGTTCCGCTGCAGATTCTCTTCGGCTCGCCGAAGGGGCTGACCGGCAAGGCCGTGCAGCTGAAGGTCCCCGCGCAGGCACGTTTCGGCAATGACTGGCCCGACCAGCCCGTCTGCGGGGACTTCGACGGGGACGGCGCGAACGACCTCGTGCTGCACGCGAGCGGGGCCCGGCTCTCCTTCCTGCGCGGCCCGTTCAAGCGGACCGGCGCCCCGCGCGCGGCGGCCGCCCCCGTCACCGCACCCGGCAACAACCTCGTGACCGGGCGGGCCACGGACGTCGACGGCGACGGCTACGACGACGTACTCGTACGCAAGGCCGCGAACGCGTCCGGCGCCGCCACCAGCGCCCTCGTCCTGGGCGGCCCGAAGGGCCCCGACGGGACCGGCGTGCTCTTCCCCGCCGGCAAGGACATCGCCTTCGGCCGCTTCGGCAAGGGCAAAGGCATGGACGCGGCCGTCGCCTCACCGAAGGGAGTCGCCCTCCGCTACGACGTGCCGAGCACCCTGCGAGGCACACTCGAAGCCAAGGACGTGGCCGTCGACGCCGGCGACCTGGACGGCGACGGTCTGAGCGAGCTCGTCCTGAGCGGCGGAGGCAGCGGAAGCGGCGGCGGCGCGGGAGAGGTGCGGGTCCTCCGGGGACGTACGGCAGGACTGGCGGCCAACGCCACGGCGACCGTCGTGCCGCGCGCCAAGGGCACCGCACAGGTCCTCCAGGTCGCGGACTTCGACGGCGACGAGCGGGCCGACCTGGTCGTGCGGACGTACCGCGGGGACAGCCAGGACATGGTGGCCGTCTACCCGGGACGCAAAGACAGTGACCTGGTCGCACGCAAGCCGCAACTGACCTTCAGTAGCGAGGAGTTCCTGCCGTTGAGCGGCGGCTGAGGGCGGCGACCAAGAGTGGCGGATCAGCGAGAGGTCCGGCGCCCCTGGGCGTTCACCCAGTGGTCACCGCGCCTCTCCCGTCGCACAACCCTTCGTACGCCCCACGAGTCACACACCCGGAAGCAATAGCCAAAGGCTCACCCCAAGGCTCCGGGAGTGCACGTGCGCGTAAGAAACCTGGCCGTCACCGCCACCGTCGCCGCCCTCGCGGCCACGGGGCTGACGCTGCCACTGGCCGGTCCGGCCGGCGCCGCCTCCACCCTGAAGGACGACTTCAATGGTGACGGCTACCGCGACCTCGCGGTCGGCTCGCCCGACTCCAACGCCGTCACGGTGACCCTCGGTTCGGCGAGCGGCGTCGCGGAGAACCGCGCCGTCACCGTCACCCAGAACACCTCCGGAGTGCCCGGCGTCACCGAGCCCGGCGACGCGTTCGGCGAGAACGTGAGCAGTGGTGACGTGAACCGGGACGGGTACGCCGACCTGATCGTCGGCGCCCCGGGCGAGAAGGTGGAGGGCAAGCCTTCCGGTTCCGTCTCCATCGTCTGGGGCGGCAAGAACGCCTTCACGTCCGGCGGCCGCGTACTGAACTCCCCCGCCGACACCACCGGCCGCTTCGGCGAGGCCACCGTCTGGACCGACCTGGACTACGACGGTGCGCCCCAGCTCGCCGTGATCAGCGGCGACAACTGGTACTACTACGGCGAAGACGGGCGCGTGCACGGCCTGGAGGTGGACTTCCTGCCGGAGGGAGTGCGCCTGGACGGCATGGTCACCGGCAACTTCAAGTACAAGGACGGCGTCGGTTTCGTCCTGTACGGCGAGCGCGCGGACGGCGGCGCCTACACCGCCCACATGAACGGCGGCGTCGGCGACTACGGCTACCAGGCCGAGGTTCTCGGTGCGGACGTCCCCACGACCGTGACGCGCCACGCGGCCACCGCGGGCGACGTGGACGGCGACGGCTACGACGACCTGATCACCGGAAACCCGGACAACTCGGCAGGCAGGAAGGGTGGTTCGGTCACCGTGCGGCGCGGCGGCGACGGGAAATTCGGCGCTCCGGTGACGTACGACCAGGACAGCGCGGGCGTACCCGGCGCCGACGAGGCGGACGACCGCTTCGGCGCGTCCGTGCGTCTCAAGGACATCAACAAGAACGGCAGGCCCGACCTGGCCACCGGCGCGACCGGCGAGGACATCGGCACGACGCGCGACGTCGGCGCCGTGTGGGTCCTGCGCGGCACGTCGACGGGTCTCACCTCGTCGTACGCCGCCTCCTTCAACGGCACCGACTTCGGGGTCGGCGACACGGGGGCGGGCTTCGGGCGCACAGTGCGCTGAGCTGCCCCGCATCCGACACATACACCACATCCGCCGCATCCGCCGCATCCGCCGCATTCGGCCCTTTCCTCCCGGCTTCTGCCGGGCCTCAACTCATCTGCTCCCTAGCAAAGTCGGAGACCTCTCGATGTCCACGTACGTGCGCGAGAACGCGCGCAACAAGTTCCTCGTGGCGGGCGCCCTCTGCGCCGCCACCGCCCTCGGCGTCACCGGCCTGACCGCGGGCACCGCGGCAGCGGCCGCCCACGCCGCCCCCGCCGCCGCCTCCGCCCCCTCGAAGATCCGCGCCGACTACAACGGCGACGGCTACGTGGACCTCGCCGTCGGCGTGCCCAGCGCGACGGTCGGCGGCCAGGCCAAGGCCGGTTACGTCAACGTCGTGTGGGGCGGCGCGTCCGGCCTCGGCAAGCACGGGTCGACCACCGTCAGCCAGGCCACGGCCGGCGTGCCGGGCACGGCGGAGGCGGGCGACAAGTTCGGCCACGCCGTCGACTCGAACGACATGAACGGCGACGGATACAGCGACCTCGTCGTCGGTGCGCCCGGGGAGGCCACCACCGCCGGCACGGCCGCCGGAACCGTCGCGGTCGTATGGGGCTCCGCGAGCGGCTTCAAGGGCGGCTTCACCGCCGCCAACGGCGACATCGACAGCGCCCGCTACGGGTCGGTGCTCACCACCGGCGACTTCGACAAGGACGGCGACAAGGACATCGCCTTCAACTCCCACTTCGACGAGTCCGACTCGGTCATGACGCGGCCCGGCCCCTTCACCACCGGCTCGCCCTCCGAGCTCTCCCGGGTCACGGGCTGGCACTTCGCGGGGCCCACCGCCCTGACGAGCGGTGACTTCGACGCCGACGGCGGCGACGACCTCGCCATCTCGTACGACGGCATGGAGATCAGCGGCACGACCGTGCAGAGCCGCGCCTCCGGCGAGTGGAAGGAGTCGTGGTACACGCCCGACAGCACCGACACCGCACTCGCCACCGGCGACTTCGACGGGGACGGCTCCGCCGACCTCGCCATCGGCAACATGCGGACGAACCCCGAGGCCGAGGGCACCTACTGCGAGGACATCCTCGGCGGGGCCATCTCCGTCATCTACGGCAAGAAGGGCGGCACTCTCGGCGACGGCGGCGCCTCCTGCACCGCCCAGAGCAACCCGAACGTCGGCGGCACCGCCGAGGCCGGCGACAACTTCGGCGCACACCTCGCCGTCGGCAACCTCGACCGGGACGGCATCGACGAGCTGATCGTCGGTGCCGACACGGAGGCCGTCGGGACCGCCAAGAACGCGGGCACCTACTGGGTCCTCGCCTCGTCCGGCACCGGCGCGGACTTCTCCGGCCCGGCCTTCAGCCAGAACTCCGCGGGCGTCGCGGGCACGGCGGAGGCGGACGACCGCTTCGGCGCGGCCGTCGCGACCGGCGACTACAACGGCGACTCCTACCCGGACGTCGCGGTGGGCGCGCCCGGCGAGGACGCGGCGAAGGGCGGCGTCTGGTACGCCGCGACCCCCAAGGACGGCCCGAAGCCGGCGGTCACCTCGGTCACGCCGGGCAAGCTGGGGCTCGCGGGGGCGCGGGCGTACGGAGCGGTTCTCGGGCGGTGACCCCGGGCGCCGTCAGCCCGACGGCACCGTGAATCACCGGCTTCGCCGAGTTCGTCCTCAATCGCCGGACGGGCTGTCACCCAGCCCGTCCGGCGAAACAGCCGAAGCCACCCGACAAACCCCAACTCCGCTCCCCCGTACAACCCTTGCGCCCCACCACAGGTCTCCTCTTCGCCGATCACGACGTGACGCCAGGGCCAACGCCCGGTGAACACGTCCGCCCGGCCCCATCGACCGCGGATGCCCGCCACGCATCCCCGCATGCCGCAGGAGAACCGCATGGCCAAGCACAAGCGCACCTCCACCACCGTCCGCTCCAGACGCACGCGCCTCGCCGCGGCGACGGCCGTCACGGTCGCGATGACCGGCGGACTGCTCGCCGTCACGGGCGCCACCGCCTCTGCGGCCCCCGCCGACCCGCTGCCCTCGCACGAGGCCGACTTCAACGGCGACGGCGTCGCGGACCTCGCCACCTCCGCGCCCGGCGCCAACGTCGGCGGCAAGGACTCGGCGGGCCAGGTCACCATCACGTACGGCGGCCAGACGCTGCGCCACAAGACCTTCAGCCAGAACAGCGCGGGCGTCCCCGGCTCCGCCGAGACGGGCGACACCTTCGGCTACGACACCGCGTACGGCGACTTCGACCGCGACGGCTACGACGACCTCGCGGTCGGCGCCCCCGGCGAGGACGTCGGCAGTGACAAGGACGGCGGCACCGCACAGATCCTGTGGGGCTCCGCGAACGGCCTCTCCGGCGGTACGACGGTGAAGGACCCCCGCCCGAGCGGCCACGACTACTTCGGCGGGCCCATCGAGGCCGGCGACTTCGACGGCGACGGCGCCACCGACCTCGCCATCGGCGCCCGGTCCGGCGCGGCCACCATCGACGTCCTCAACGGCGACATCTCCCGCAGCAGCGGCACCGGCAGCAGCCGCTACACGATCAAGCCCGCCATCCAGAGCGGCGAGGGCGCGGGACCCTTCAACCTGCACTCCGGCGACGTGAACGGCGACGACCGGGAAGACCTCATCGTCGACGGCTACTCCACGGCCGACAGCTACAACGCCAACCTGTGGGTCCCCGGCACCCCCGACGGCCTCAAGACCACCAACCAGCAGCGGCTGCCCGGCGGTGTCATCACCGACGTCGGCGACACGGACGGCGACGGCTACGGCGACATCATCATCGGCCTCAGCTGGGACGACGGCATCGACGGCGCGAACAAGGGCGGCACGGTGTACGTCGCCCACGGGGCGGCCAACGGCCCGTACGGCGAGACGCAGGTCTTCACGCAGGACAGCTCGGGCGTGCCGGGCTCCGGCGAGAAGGGCGACTCGTTCGGCAACGAGCTCGACCTCGGTGACATCAACGGCGACGGCCACCTCGACCTCGTCGTCGGCGCCGCGGGCGAGGACCTCGACGGCGTCACGGACGCGGGCGCGATCACCGTCATCTACGGCAAGGCGGACGGTTCGGGCCTGTCCACCGCCGGCGCGGTCCTGCTCGACCAGAACAAGCCGGGCGTGCCCAACTCCAACGAGAAGAACGACTTCTTCGGGTCGGACGTCCACGTCGACGACCTGAACGGCGACGGTCGGGGCGACGTCACGGTCGGCGCGTTCGGCGAGAACGGCGAGAACGGCGCGTTCTACCCCCTGACCAGCAAGGCGGACGGCACCCTCGCGGGCTCGGCCGGCGTCTACACGTCCACGGTGGGCATCTCCGCGACCGGCACACCACGCCTCGGCTCGAACTTCGCCGACTGACGAACCGGCCCCGGCACCTTCGCCGGGCCCCGCACCTCCGCCGAGCCCGCACCTTCGCCGGGCCCCGCACCTCCGCCGAGCCCGCACCTTCGCCGGGCCCGCACCCGATGCGGGCCCGGCCCCGCCCCCTCCCGGAGCCTCCGTACGCATATGGGGTCACCGCCGGGCGACGCTCAGCACAACCCTCCCCCAACTCCACATGTCACACGAGTGAAGCGCCGGTCCACCGCCACGCGCCGCGTGGCCGCCAAGCCGCCCTGAACACCCACAAGTTGGAGCCCCAGTGCGCACACGCACCCTCACTCTCGCCGCCGCCACCGCCCTGGCCGCCGCCGGCCTCACCCTCCCCCTCACGACCGCCGCGCACGCCGCACCCCCGGCCGCGCCGGCCGAACCCACCCCGCTCACCGGCGACTTCGACGGCGACGGCTACGCCGACCTCGCCGTCGGCGTGCCCAGCGGCACCGTCGACGGCAAGGCGAAGGCCGGATACGTGAGCGTCGTGTTCGGCGGCAAGGACGGGCCGGGCACGAACGGCGTGCGGCGCATCACGCAGGCCACCGTCGAGGTACCCGGCACCCCGGAGGCCGGTGACCGCTTCGGCGGCGCGGTCACCACCGCGTACATAGACGACGACAAGTACGCCGACCTCGTCATCGGCGCCCCGGGCGAGGACATCGACGCCAAGACCGACGCGGGCTCGGTCACCGTCCTGTACGGCACCGGTGACGGCTTCGCCGCGGCCAACACGGCCGCCCGCGGCGACAAGACCGGCGCCGCCTACGGAAACGCCCTGACCGCCGCCGACTTCACCGGCGACACGGACGTCGACCTGGCGATCGGCGGCAAGGACCAGGTCGTCTTCAACGCCAACCCGCTCACCGACTACACCCGGCCCCTCATGGCCAGGCCCATGGGCGGCCGCGCCCCCGTCATGACGACCGGCGACTACAACTCCGACGGCCGCCCCGAGCTGGCCGTCGCGTACTACACGCAGAACCAGCCCAACACCCAGTCCCACGTCCAGCTGTACGACTACAGCAGGGACGAGTACAAGTTCTCCCTGACGTGGAGCAGCGACAACAGCGCCGCGAACGCCCTCGCCACCGGTGACTTCAACGGCGACGGCCACGACGACCTCGCCCTCGGCAACTGCCGCGAGATCGCCGACGAGAACATCGACGACCCGTGCGGCCCCGAGGAGATCGCCAAGGGCGGCGGCATCCACATCCACTACGGGGACGGCAGCGGCCTCGTATGGGAAGGCCAGACCCTCAACCAGGACACCCCCGGCGTTCCGGGTGTCGCCGAAACGGGTGACGACTTCGGCAACGCCCTCGTCGCCGCGGACCTCGACGGCGACGGCAAGGACGACCTGATCTCGGGAGCCCCCGGCGAGGCCATCGGCAGTGCCGCCCGCGCGGGCAGCGTCACCGTCCTGAAGGGCGGCGCGAAGGGCATCCTGAACCCGGACGGCGCGGCGGTGGGCGCGGTCGCGTACCAGCAGAACTCCCCCGGCATCCCGGGCACGGCCGAGAAGGGCGACCTCTTCGGCGCCAACCTGGCGGCCGCCGACCACAACGGCGACGGCCGCCCCGACGTGTCCGCGGCGGCGCCCGGCGAGAACGCGGCCGCGGGCGGCGTGTGGGAGCTGCCGGGTGGCGGCGCCACGGGCAGCAGGGCCATCACGCCCAACTCGATCGGGCTGCCCGCGTCTTCGCACCCGTACGCGTACGGGGCAGTGCTCGCCCGCTGACCTGACCCGGCCCCACCCGGCCTCCCATCACCGGGACCGGCCGCCGGCCTGTGGCTGACCCGTCAGGGTTCCCCTAGGGGTTGTCACAGGTCGGCCGCAAAGCCCGTCTCCTCCCGGGGAGGGACGACCCCACCCCCGAAGACCAGGTACGTTCGATTCGTGGCTGGATTCAGGATCGGACGCGGCCGGGACAACCGCGCCGCGCGACCGCAACAACAACCGCGGCAGCAGCCGTACGGACAGCAGGCCCCCCAAGGCGGGCAGCAGCCGTACGGCTACCCACCCGCGCCGTCGAACCCTCAGCCCCCGCAGCCCCCGCGGCAGCAGTACGGCGGGGGCGGACCCCAGTACGGCGGCGGCGCCCCGCAGGGCGGCCGGCCGTACGCCGGAGGCGGGGGCGGCGGTGGTGGCGGTCAGCAGTGGCCCCAGGCCGGTGCCGGCGGCGGCCACCACGGCGAGCCGGAGTACTTCGGCGGCCCCGACGACCACGGGCACGGGCAGGGGCACGGGCACGGCCAGGGGCACGGGCACGGCCAGGGGCACGGCCCCCAGGGCGGCGGGTACGACCCGTACGCGGCCAACAACCCCGGGCACACCCAGGCCTTCTCCATCGGCGAGGACCCCTACACCCAGGGCGACACCTACCGCGCCGGCCAGGCCCCCGTCGCCCCCATCGGCCCCCGCCTGCACTGGAAGGAGCTGCTGCGCGGCATCGTGCTGCGCCCCGGCCCCACCTTCCTCCACATGCGGGACTACGCGATGTGGGCCCCGGCCGTCGTCGTCACGTTCCTCTACGGCCTGCTCGCGCTCTTCGGCTTCGACGACGCCCGCGACGACGCGATCAACGCCACGCTGTCGTCGGCGGTGCCCTTCGTCCTCACCACCGGCGTCGCGATCACCATCAGCGCCTTCATCCTGGGCGTGGTCACGCACACGCTCGCTCGCCAGCTCGGCGGCGACGGCGCCTGGCAGCCGACGGTCGGCCTCTCCATGCTGATCATGTCGCTGACGGACGCGCCGCGCGTGATCGTGGCGATGTTCCTGGGCGGCGGCCAGCCCTTCGTACAGCTGCTCGGCTGGGCGACCTGGCTCGCGGCGGGCGCGCTGCTCACCACGATGGTCAGCAAGTCCCACGACCTGCCGTGGCCGAAGGCGCTGGGCGCGTCCACGATCCAGCTCCTGGCGATCCTGTCGATCATCAAGCTGGGCACGTTCTAGGACGTACGAGACGCACGAACGCGACGTACGTACGTGACGTACGAACCCGAGAAGGGCCCGGGGACTGACCGTCCCCGGGCCCTTCTCGCACTCATGTCAGACTTCCGTCAGGCGTCGAGGACCTGCCCCGCACGCTTCACGACGGGCGGCTCGACGCTCCAAGGGAAGTTGATCCACTCGTCGGTGCGCTTCCACACGTACTCGCACTTCACGAGCGAGTGCGACTTCTCATAGATGACGGCGGACCGCACCTCGGCGACGTGGTCGAGGCAGAAGTCGTGCACGAGCTTCAGCGTCTTCCCGGTGTCGGCGACGTCATCGGCGATGAGCACCTTCTTGTCGGTGAAGTCGATGACGTTCGGCACGGGCGCGAGCATGACGGGCATCTCCAGCGTGGTGCCCACGCCGGTGTAGAACTCCACGTTCACGAGGTGGATGTTCTTGCAGTCGAGTGCGTACGCGAGCCCGCCCGCGACGAAGACACCACCGCGGGCGATGGAGATGATCACGTCGGGCTGGTACCCGTCGTCGGCGATGGTCTGCGCGAGCTCCCGCACAGCGCCGCCGAACTTGTCGTACGTAAGGTTCTCGCGCACGTCACTCACGCCGTCACTCATGCTGGATGTCACACCTGGGTCCGATGGAAGTTGAGGAAGGAACGGGAGGCGGTGGGCCCGCGCTGCCCCTGGTAACGCGACCCGTACCGCGCCGAGCCGTAGGGCTCCTCGGCGGACGAGGTCAGCCGGAAGAGACACAGCTGCCCGATCTTCATCCCCGGCCAGAGCTTGATCGGCAAGGTCGCCAGATTCGACAGCTCCAGGGTCACGTGCCCGCTGAACCCCGGGTCGATGAACCCGGCGGTGGAGTGCGTGACGAGCCCGAGCCGCCCGAGGCTGGACTTGCCCTCGAGGCGGCTGGCGAGGTCGTCAGGCAAGCTGACGACCTCGTACGTCGAGGCGAGCACGAACTCGCCCGGGTGCAGGATGAACGGCTCGTCGCCCTCGGGCTCCACGAGCCGCGTCAGGTCGGCCTGCTCGACGGAGGGGTCGATGTGGGGGTAGCGGTGATTCTCGAACACCCGGAAGTAGCGGTCCAGCCGCACATCGATGCTCGAGGGCTGCACCATGGATTCGTCGTACGGGTCCATCCGCACTCGTCCGGAGTCGATCTCGGCCCGGATGTCCTTGTCTGAGAGAAGCACGCACCGAGGATACGCAGAGCGCGCGGGCCCTCCCCAATCGGACAGGACCCGCGCGCTCCATCGCTACGTCCGGCAGCCGCTGAACGCCCGCCGGTTTCGGCTACCGCTTCTGCAAGGTCACCGGCACGGCGTGCCGGAGCCGGGCACACCGCGGACACCGGATGAGCCGGCCGGGACCGAGCCGGTCCGCCTGCTGCATCGGGAACGAAGCGGTGCTGAACACGTGCCCTTCGGCACATCGGACGACGGTGCGCTCCATCAAGTCCTTGAGTCCCTTCCCCAGTCGTAGGTGAGCTCGTACGTGCCCGTACTCACTCGTCTCTCGCTCGCCTCCGAGCCGACGACGAATGCCCACATTACGGTATGAAAGGGACGGCCCTCCAGGCGGCACGACCACAACCCACGGTACGCCCCAACTCCCTCCCCCCGCACGGCCCATCCACCCCCCGGACAGCACTCGGACCCCGCGGCGAGAGCGCCCGGGGCCCGTGATGAGGTACAGTGTGCGACGGTACGACACCGCTTCGAAGCATCTTCGGACGGCGTCTTCCGCGGGTGTAGTTTAGTGGTAGAACATCAGCTTCCCAAGCTGAGAGTGCGAGTTCGATTCTCGTCACCCGCTCTCCTCTTCAGCCCCAGGTCATGGACCTGGGGCTTGTTTCTTGCCTAGACCCGTTCTGGGGCGACGTGCCCTTCGCGGGCCCTACATGAAACGTTCGGCCCTTCTGCGTGTAGGTATGGGTATGGGCATGGGAAAGCGTCAGTCGCAGCCGTGGATCGTGTCGGATGAACTGTGGTCGCTGATCGAGCCGTTCTGCCGAAGCCAGGTCCGAAGAAGGTCGAGGGCAGACCGCGGGTGCCTGACCGGCAGGCTCTGTGCGGCATCCTCTTCGTCCTGCACACCGGCGTCCAGTGGGAGTGCCTGCCCCAGGAGCTCGGCTTCGGCTCGGGCGTGACCTGCTGGCGGCGCCTGGCGGCCTGGCACGACGCCAGCGTCTGGGACCAGCTCCACCAGCTGCTGCTGAACGAGCTGCGGTCGAAGAACCAGCTGGGCTGGGAGCGGGCGGTGATCGGCTCCTTGCACGTGCGGGCCACCCGACGGGGCCCAAAAGTGGGCCCGGCCCGGTCGATCGCGCACGGTCGGGCAGCAAGCACCACCTCATCGTCGACGGGCAGGGCATACCGCTCGCGGTGTCGCTGACCGGCGCAAACCGCAACAACGTCACCCAACCGCATGTCCCTGCTCGACAAGATCCCGGCCGCCGCGGGCCCGGCCGGCAGACCTCGCCGACGCCCGGATGCCCTGCCGGCCGACCGCGGCTATGACCACGGCATCTACCGCCGCCTGCTCTGGCAGCGCGGCATCCGGCCCGTGATCGCACGGCGGAGCGAGCCCCACGGCACCGGCCTGGGCACCTTCCGCTACGCCGTCGAGCGCACCATCGCATGGCTCCATGGCTCCATGGCTTCCGCCGCCTACGCATCCGCCGGGAGCGTTGCGACGACATCCACGAAGCCTTCCTCGGCCTCACCGTCTGCCTGATCACCCACCGAAGTCCGACCCACTCCCATTGTCACCGGGTGGTCACAGATAGCGTTGCTTCGCTTGGATTACCCTCACCTCATCGGAGACAACTGTGACTCGCTCGACCGGGCTCGTGGTGACCGCGCTCACGGCTTCCGCTGCCCTGCTGTTGACCGCTTGCGGCAGCTCGGACGACGACAAGGAGAACAAGAAGATCGCCGGGGCGGACACGCGATCGAGTGCCAGCCCGTCGGCCTCTGCTACGCCCTCCGACGTGGCAGCAGGCCGCCCAAAGATCACGCTCCCTAAGAGCTTCCAGGCCGACTTCCAGGGGTGGACGGACTCGGACCCCAAGAAGCAGGCGATCTTGAATGACGGCAAACAGGAACTGCTGGCCGAGTACGCCGCGATCATTGAGGGAAACCCGGACTCCAAGGCACTCGCCTTCTACACCGACGATGCCGCCGGTCAGTCGGCCCGCAAATGGATCAAGGGCTTCGTCAACAAGGACCTGGTTCTGATCGGCCGCGCCACAGTGTCGAAACCGCAGGTGAGCATCGCCGATGACGGCAGCGGCGTGTTGTTCTACTGCGTCGACGAGAGCAAGGGCTCCACCAGGAACACCAAGACCGGCGAGGTCGAGCGCACGCCTCAGAACTCCAAGGCGCGCGTCCAGTACCGCAACCGGCTCGACAAGACGTCACAGGGTGTGTGGAAGACGCGCTACTCGGAAACCGAACGGGGAGGCTGCTGAGCATGCCGCGCCGCTACAGGGCAGCGAGCCTGCTGATTTGCCTCTGCACTCGTCGTCATTGCGGTGCCCGGCATGGCCCACGCGTTCGGCGAGGACGACAAGTCCAAGCAGCCGAGCAAGCCCTCAGGTCCCAGCGGAGACGCCTCCGGCAAATCGCTCATGGCATCGGTGTCCAACTCGAAGATCAAGCTCACCTACCCCGGCGGCCAAACGGCGAAGGCTTCTGTGGGGGAGCTCGCCTCGGTGGACCCGAATTGGGAGCCGCCGCCTTGCTGGTACGAGCCCGCCTTCTCTCCGAAGCAGCTCAAGGACGCCGTCGCGACCGGTGAGGGTGGGCTGGTCAACGCGCACGTCTGGTGGAGCAACGGCCTCTGGGTGGACCACTACGAGAAGGGGAAGCCGGACGACAATTTCGACCTGACCTCGCCCGAGGACAGCAGCGCCGACGGTTACAAGGACTACAACCTCGACAAAAAGGGCATGTTTTGGCGCAGCGTGGTCCGAGAAGGGCGCTACCAGGACTCCGCGGCATGGGAGTGCGGCCGCATCATGTTCTGGCAGGATGCCGGCACCATCCCCAAGGACAAGAACGCCCCCACCCCAGAGACGCTCGCCGCGTTCGCCTACGACAAGATCAAGGTCCCGGACACCGAGATCGAGCTGAAGCCACAGGGCAAGTCGACGGTCAATCTGCCCACTTGGGTGTGGCTGGACAAGGGCACCTTCAAGGACGTCACAGTCCGCGCCGACCTGCCGGGCACCGGCCTGTGGGCGGAGACCACAGCGAAGCCGGTCGCCCTACATCTGGAGCCCGGTACCGACGACGCGGAAACCTACCCCGCCTCCGGTGACTGCGAGATCAACGACAACGGCTCGATCGGCGCTCCGTACACCAAGGGCGCCTCTGGTGAAGTCCCACCCTGCGGCATCACGTATCTGCGGGCCACGGACGGAAAGCCGTATCAACTCAAGGCATCAATCACCTGGGAAATCTCCTGGGAGGGCACCGGCGGCGCGAAGGGCGACCTACCCAACGGCACCTTCGAGACGACCCAGGACATGAACGTTCAGGAAGTCCAGTCCATCAACCGCTGACCGAGGCCATCGGCCAGTCGTCGCACCACACGCAGAATCATCTCGACCCACGGGGGCGGACAGGTATGTCGGACCTGAAGAAGGACGCGGAATCCCTGCACAAGGCGGCCTCCGCGCTGGGCAAGGTCGATGACCACACCCGCAAGCCGCTGCACGACTTCAAGGCGGCTTCGCACGACCTGTCCGCGTTCGGTGTGCTGGGCTCGCTGATGAGTGCCAAGGACGACATCCAGGACGGCATGGACACCATCGCCAAGCTCACCGAGAACCTCCATAAGGAGTGGGAGGCCGAGGCCAAGTTCATGGGCGACGTCTCCGACGCCTTCGACCTGCTGGACATCCTGCTGAGCGCAGCGGCCCGCGCCAAGAAGGGCTGAGCCGTCCATGGGCTTCGACATCATTCCCGGCGACATCGACATCGACATCGACGCCGGAGACCTCAATCCCCTGAAATGGATCAACAAGGCCAACCACGCCTTCGGTGACACCCTTGCCAGCAATCTGGAGTTCCTCGGCATCACCGACCCCGCCGTCGATCCCGACGGCATCCGCGAGATAGCCAAGCAGTGGCGGGCCCTGGCCAAGGGCCTCGACGCCGCCGCACACGACGCCGAGACCGCGCTCAAGGACCTGGAGTGGGAGGGCGAGGCCGCCAAGGCCCTCCACAAGCGGGCCAAGACCGCCCGCACGCAGGCCACCGACATGGCCGACTCGCTGCGCACCGGCGCCAAGGCGCTGGACGACTTCGCCGACGAGGCCCACACACTGCTCACCGAGATCGGCGTGATCCTCGCCGAGATCGCCGAGTTCGAGATCGCGAGCCTGGCACTGTCGGTACTGACCGGCGGCCTGTCCGTGATCGCCGGGAACCTTGCGGCCGGCGCGCGGGCCGTGAAGGTCGTGGCGCTGATCGCCCGGATCGAGAAGTCCGGCAGCGGCATGGCCAGGGTCATCCGCACCGTAATGGAGGCCATCCGCGGCCTGGAGCGGGCACTGAAGGCCCTCGGGGAGATCAAGACGATCGCCAAGGCCGGGAAGCTCGCGGGCGAGGGCATGAAGTTCGCCGCCTTCGACGCCCTGTTGAAAGACCCCGGCACGTTCAAGGACCCGGACAAGCTGGCGGAGACCCTGGCGGCCGGCGCCGCGTTCGGGGTGGGCCTCGGCTCTCTGGGCAAGGTCCTCGGCAAGGGGTTGGGAAAGCTCAAGCCCAGCGAACTCGCCAAGCTCGGCAAGACATTGAAGCTGGACGGCTCGGGCCTGTCCCGGCTGAAACTCCGCCCCTCGGAGTGGGAGAAGCTGCCCGCCTCGATCCGGTCCATGTTCAAGAAGTGCGACCTGGACCCGATCGACGTGGCCACCGGCGACATGCTGCTGCCGCAGACTGATGTCGCACTGCCCGGCACCCTGCCCCTGGTACTGGAGCGCACCCACGTCTCCTCGTACCGCTGGGGCGGCTGGTTCGGCCCCAGTTGGGCCTCCACCCTCGACCAGCGTCTCCAAGCCGACGACGACGGCTTCATCTACGCCGCCCCCGACGGGGCCCGGCTGAGCTACCCGCCACTCGCCCCCGACTCCGCCGACCCCGTCTACCCGGGGGGCGGCTCACGCCTATCGCTCAGCTGGGACACCGAAGTCGACGGCGCCCTGCGCATCACCGACCCGGACACCGGGCACTCGTACGTCTTCCACTCTCCACGTCCCGCCGACGACAGCCAGGCCGTCGATCTGCCGCTGCAGACCATCGTGGACCGCAACGGCCAACGCATCACCCTCCACTACGCGGACGACGGTTTCCCTACCGAGGTCTCCCATTCCGGCGGATACCGAATCGCCCTCGACCATCATCCCCACCTGCCCCGCATCGCAAGCTTGCGGCTCCTCGACCCGGTGCAGCCGGAGGGGAACGGAACGCTCCTCGTCTCCTACGGCTACGACGAGGATGGACACCTCACCGAGGTCACCAATTCCTCAGGGCTGCCCTTGCGGTTCACGTACGACGACGTGGGGCGCATCACCTCGTGGACCGACCGTAACGACACTGTCTATCAGTACACCTACGACGAGTCGGGGCGCGTGGTTCATACCGCGGGCAGCGACGGCTTCCTGTCCGGCACCCTCGCCTACGACGACGAGACGGGCACGACGTGCGTCACCAACGGCCTTGGCCATACCACCCGCTACGAGCACAACGAGGCATACCGCCTCATCCGGCAGACCGATCCCCTCGGGCACGTAACCCGCCAGGAATGGGATGACGATCACCGACTCATCGCGGTCACTGATCCGCTCGACCGCACCACGCGCTTCATTCATGACGAACACGGCCGGGTGGCGTCCGCCGTACGGCCGGACGGCCTGACGGCGGGTGCGGAATACAACGAACTCGGCCTGCCCATAACGGTCACCGAGCCGGACGGCAGCGTATGGCGGCAGGAGTTCGACGAACGGGGCAACCGGGTCGCTGTCACTGATTCGGCCGGGGCCACGACGCGCTTCGACTACAACAAGGCGGGCCATCTCGTCTCCGTCACCGATGCGTTGGACCACACCATCCGCGTCCGCTGCGATGCGGCGGGCCTGCCTGTCGAAGTCACCAACCCCCTCGGCGCTGCCACCTCGTACCAACGTGACGCCTTCGGCAACCCCGTCACCGTCACTGATCCGCTGGGGCACGCGACCCGCCTCGAATGGACCACCGAGGGCAAGCTCGCCCGCCGCGCGTACGCGGACGGTTCCAGCGAGCGCTGGGTGTACGACGGCGAAGGCAACTGCACGCGTCACACCGACCCGGCGGGAGCGGTCACTCGGTTCGAGTACACCCACTTCGACCAGCTCGTCGCACGTACCGGTCCCGACGGTGTCCGGTACGAGTTCACGCACGACGCGGAGTTGCGCCTCACCGGCGTCACCAACTCCCAGGGATCAACGTGGGCCTACGTCTTCGACCCGGCAGGCCGCCTGGTTTCCGAGACAGACTTCGACGGCCGCGTCCTCACCTACGCCCACGACGCCGCTGGCCAACTCGTCAACCGCACCGTCGCCACCGGACAGCAGATTCGCTTCGAGCGCGATCTCCTGGGCCGTACGGTGACGAAGGACGCCGCGGGGTCCGTCACCACATACGTCTATGACGAGGCAGGCCGTCTGACCCGGGCTGTGACCGGCGACGTCGAACTGAGCCGCTGCTACGACGCCGCCGGACGCATGCTCTCCGAGACGGTCAACGACCGCACCACGGCATACTCCTATGACCTGCTGGGGCGCCGTACGGAACGCACCACACCGACCGGCGCGACCACCGCTTACGCCTACAACGCAGCCGGGCGCCGGACGCAGCTGACCACCTCCGGCCATACCTTGACCTTCGACCACGACCGAGCGGGCCGTGAGCTGTCCCGCAGCCTCGGTGAGACGGTCACGCTCGCCGGTGTCTTCGATCCCGTCGGCCGCCTTACGAGCCAGACAGTTACGGGACCGGTTCCGCACGGCGTGATCCAGCAGCGGGACTACACCTACCGCGCGGACGGCGCCCTTGTCGGCGTCAACGACCGTCTCAACGGTCACCGCCACTTCGATCTGGACGCCGCGGGAAGGGTTACCGCAGTCCGCGCAGATCAGTGGTCCGAGACCTACGCCTACGACGACGCAGGCAACCAGACCGAGGCGGCTTGGCCCACCGAGCAATCCGGCCAGGAAGCCACCGGCAGCCGCTCATACACCGGTAGCCGCATCATCCGGGCCGGCCAGGTGCGCTACGAACACGACGATGCCGGACGCATCACCTTGCGTCAGAAACCTCGTCTGTCCCGCAAGCCGGACACCTGGCGCTACACCTGGGATGCCGAAGACCATCTCACCCAGGTCGTCACTCCCGACGGCACAATCTGGCGCTACCTCTACGACCCGGCTGGTCGTCGCATCGCCAAGCAACGCCTCGCGTCCGATGGCCGCACAGTCACCGACCAGACCGACTTCACCTGGGACGGCACCACACTCGCCGAGCAATCCAGCCGTGCCCTCGACTGCGCCGAGACCGTCACCCTCACCTGGACCCACGACGGCCTGCGTCCCCTCACTCAGGCCGAACACAAGTACCTCGACGATTCCGAGGTCGACGAGCGCTTCTACGCCATCGTGACCGACCTCGTCGGCACACCCACCGAACTCCTCGACGAACACGGAGACATCGCCTGGCGCGCGCGAACCACGCTCTGGGGCACCACGACCTGGAACCGTGCCGCCACTGCCCATACCCCGCTCCGTTTCCCCGGCCAGTACCACGACCCGGAAACCGGTCTCAACTACAACTACTTCCGCCACTACGATCCTGAAACCGCCCGATACCTCACCCCGGACCCGCTCGGCCTGGCCCCCGCCCCGAACCCCGTCACCTATGTTCACAATCCACACACCTGGGCCGACCCGCTGGGGCTCGCCGCATGCCCACCGGGCGAAGGCGGCACCGAAGTCGACCCTCGTAAACTCGACTATCTCTTCAACAAGAACATCAAGCCGGACTCGCACAACTCGCCCAGGGCGCTGCAAAACGAACAGCAGCTAGGACGTATCGGCATCAACGACACAGCAGAGATGCGGCAGTACGTGACCGAACATCTGACCGGCGCATCGAAGCAACCGTTTGAGAGGACGTTCACGAAGGAGTGGAACGGAGGAAGCGGTGAATTCGGTGTGACGAATTCCGTCGTCCACGGCCCACGCGGCGCGCTCGGCGTCGAGAGCACCTGGGAACTACGGTCTGACGGTACGCGAAGGCTTTCCACCGTCATCTTCCGCGGCAGCGGGCCCGGCGTGAGTATCGTCAAGAGCTCCGACAAATGGCCGCCCTACAACCACTAGCCGTACGAGGCCGGAGAAGTCATGTACCAAGAGTTCGTCGTCCCGGACGACCAGGAAGTCCTCGAAACGATCGGGGAGTGGCCCGAGACCGAGGAGGACAGCGAAGCCCGGGTGCTCACGTTGCAGGGTGAGGGGGACGAGCAGATGTACCTCTCCTACGACGCACTCGCAAGATCAGTGAGGGTCCGCTGGAAGAACAGCAGCGGCGAGAAGACCCTGGACATCTTCCGCGAAGGCGCGACTCGCATGGCGGTCCACTCCAGTTCGCGTTCCACATACTTCTCGATCGAATTCCAGATGGGTGAGTGCGCCGGAAAAATGAGCATTCAAGTGTTCCCGAACCTGGCGGTCACGGATCAACTTCTCTTTGCCTGACCTTCAGGTCTGTCGGCGACGCCTCAAGAATGGTTCTGGATCACCTTTCGTGCGTCACCGAAAGGCCTATTCTCCCAGGCGACCAGTTTTCCGTCGGCGTCGAGCAGGAGTGCCGACAGGTTCCTCGCGGTGGGTGCGGGCTGGGGCTCCCACTGGTCACAGAAATGGGTCTTCCGGCTGGAAGGCCCAGGTCACGCGACCTGGGCCTTCTGCTTGGGGGTCTCGGCCGACCGAGCTCAACAGTGCGGACGATCAGCCCGCGTCGTCCCGGCAAGGAGCCTCGGCTCAGACCTTCTCCACTCTCAAGCGCGAGTGCCCGGCAGTGAGCATCCCGATGTCTTCCACATCGGAGGTCAGGATCGTCACCCGGCCGGGATGCTGTAGGGCTGTTGCGCACAGCATGGCGTCGATGGCGTACTTGTGGCCATGGAGCTCCGCCGCACGCAACAAAGCGGCAGCGGATTGCGCGAGAGTCTGGGTCACCGGTTCGACGCTCAGGCGGGACAGGGTCCACTTCAATGCGGCGTCGTTGGCCTTCGGGTCGATCACCTCGACCAGCACAGCGGCCGAGGTGATCACTGGCAGGTCCGCGTAGCGAGCCGCCGTCAGCCACTCGTGAATTTCCCGATCACGCTGTACGGCCTTTGCCAGGCCCTCGCTGTCCATAATCAGGGCACCGCTCACGCGGCCACCCCGGAGTTCGAGGCGCCTCCGGTCAGCCGGGCATGCTTGGCCGCCACGGCCGCGGGGTCGGCCGGGCCGTGCACCTCGTCGAAGTCCGCGATGAGCTCGTCCAAGTTGTCGCGCTCGATCTGGCGCTGGGTAGCACGCGGCGAGTGCACCGAAACGTCTGGAGCAAGCCCCCCCAGCCTGCGAATGCGATCATCCGTAGGTGGCAGACGCGCGGCTACCTCGAGGATGGACTCTTCAGCAGATCCGCGATGTCTCGGGAGATCGAGAGGCTGTCGCCCTGAATCCCGATCGGCCGGTGAAATGGGTCAGCGTCGGCGAGGCCCGCGAGATGCCACGCCCGGAAATCGTTCTCGGGTTCCACCGCCTGTGCCTTGTGAAATCCGTCCAGGGGAAGCCTACGGCGGCCTGCGCGAAGCGCTACGTGGTCTCTAGGAGCTTTACGCCACGACTCGGCGGTGCTGTTCCGGTTGAGGGGGTGGCGTCGGGGGTGGGGGGCGCTTCCCCGTTTGCGGGGCGGGCCCGTGGTGGGCTGGGGTTCAGGGGGACGGCCACTGTGGCGTAGAAGCGGTGTACGGCGTCGTCGACGCTGCGGATGAAGCCGGACTCGGCGTTGCCTCGGCTGCTGCCCATGCCCTTGAAGAGGGACAGCCGGAAGCCGGTGATCTGGGCGCCGTTCTTCGGGATCAGGTCCGCCGGCTCCGGGCGCAGGCGTTCCAACGTGCCCCGAGGGCCCCCCGCTTCGTGCGCCACGAGCGTCTCGATGTGCAGGTCGGCAGGCGCTTCGGCGAGACGGCGGACGAGGCGCTTCACCCAGGTCAGGGGGTAGCCCTGGTCGGGGGCCGGGATGTCGACGGACGTGCGGAGTCTGCCGGTGCGCAGGTCGGCGCCGACCACCAGGCCGCCGGGTGCTCCCTCGACGCGTAGCTCCGCCCGCAGTTTCCCGTCGCGGCAGAGCTGGTCGGCCAGGGCGGCGCGGCGGGCTTCGGGGTCGGTTCCGCGCTTGGAACGCTGGACCGGCAGCACCTTCTGCCCCAGCTCGCCGCCGAGCCTGAGACAGACCTGGCGGATGAGCCGCTCCCAGTTCTCCACGACCTCCAGGGCCCGCATGTCTCCTTGGCACAGGGTTTCGTCGTCGATTCCGTTGCGTACGGGCACCCAGGCCGAGCCCATGTTCTGGAACCCGTGGCATCCGGAGTTCTCGTGCTGGAGATAGTGCAGCAACTCTTGGAGCAGCCAGGCGTGCGCCATGTTCCCCACGCCCTCGTGGCGGATCAACATCTGCGCCTGGTACGTGACTTCGGCCCATGAGAGGTGCCAAAGGGCCACTTTGTGTGTGCGTCGGCCGTCGACTCTGACGTCGACCAGCGGGTTGCCTTCGAGAGCGACGTCGTTCGACAGGGTGATCACGGCCTCGTAGCCACGGCGGGCGGCGATGTCCATGTACGCCTGCACTTGTTCGGCCTTCAGCGCGTTTCCGTTGGTCTTGGTCTCGACGAGCGCCGTCCAGAGTTTGCCCGCACGTTCGACCCGGATCACGCCGTCGGGGCGTCGAGGGGCGTCTCCGTACGGCAGGGAAACCTCCGTGAACGTCTCCATCCGGCCCGCGGGTGCGCCGAACGCGGCGGTGAGTCTCCTGCCGAACTCCGGAATCTGTGCCATCACCGACAGCAGCACGGAGCTGGCCCTCATTTCCCGGTCCCGGTCGCTCTTGAGCACGGAGACCGGAAAGAGCCTGGCGTCCTTCCAGGCATCGTTCTCCGCCAAGGATTTCTTGACCACCTTCGGCAAGGTGACCTTCTTCTTGGCAGTGCGGGGGCGTGCCGGCGCCCTCTTCGGTCGCGTGTCCTGAGCGGGCCGCGGGGGTTGCTGGGGCAGGGGGACGACGAGGGGTGTGGCGTCCGCGTGGTCTGTGGTCGCCACGTCCACTGGCTCGTGTGCGGTGGCAGAGGTGTCCGGTGCGGCTTCGGGGGCGGCAGCCGTGTCCGGTCCCCCCGCCGTGGCCGCGTCGTCCAGTCCCCCCGCCGTGGCCGCGTCGTCCAGTGCCTCCTCCGTGGCCGCGTCGTCATCGATGTCCACGCCGAAATCAGTGGCAAGACCTGCCAGGCCCGAGTCGTATCCCTGTCCGACCGCCCTGAGCTTCCACCCGCCACGTCGGTAGAGCTCGCCGAAGATGAACGCGCTCACCGAACCGGTGTCGCCGATCGTGAACCGGAGCAGCCCTTCACCGGAGCTGTCGGCCAAGGTGAGCTGGAGGTCGTCCAGTTCTCCGAAGTGGGCTCCGTCGTACCTGCTCGCAGCGATCACGATGCGGTCGATGTCCTCCGGAACCGCGGTCAGGTCGAAACTGATCCGGTCCTGATTGCCGCTCCCCGTGGGCGTCTTCCCCAGGAGCTGCACGCTCCCGTCGGGCGCGACCGGGTTGTTGTAGAAGTAGAAGTCGGCGTCACTGCGCACCTTGCCGCCGGTGTCCAGCAGCAGGACGGACACGTCCGCGTCGCCTTCGCCCGTCGGGCTCGTCCAGTCCAGGCTGACGATCACGGCATCGGCGTTCTCGCTCAAGGACGCCAGGCCGACATTGGCGCCCTTCGTCAACTCGTGCACGAGACTCTGCATGAGACCCCACCCCCAGTGGCACGCGGCAGACCCGCACCGCCCCCCAGAGCCCGCGCCGGCCGCTCTCGCGTGATGTACGACACACTTGCCGTACTACGCACACTAATGCTCGGCGCTTCGTCGCGGCGGTCTGTCCGGGCATTTTCCGTGCCCCGGTACCCCCGGGCCGCCTGGTCGTGCGGGCGGCCGGAACATGGGCCGGGCGAGGCGTCCGGGCGGACAACGTGTGAGGGCTGGCGTGTCCCGGGTGTGGGTTCTTCGGGGCTTCGTAGCTTCGGGGGGTGAATGCATACGGCGGTTCTGGTCTGGGGTTCGCGGTTCGGTGTGTGGCTGGTGTTGTGGGGGTGGGGCTCTGCGTTTCTGTCGCTTCGGGGGCAGCCGCTGCCAGGGCGGGTAGCGCGGAGGCGGTCGGTGCCAAGGCGGGTGGCGCGGGGGCGGTCGGTGACGTGGCTGTGCAGTTGGTCGCGCTCAATGACCTGCACGGGAATCTGGATCCTGTGGAGGGTCCGGCGGGGGCCGTGCGGCGTGCAGCGTCCGGAGGGGGTGGGCGTGGGGTGCAGGCCGGGGGGATCGGGCAGGTGGCCACGTTGGTGGGGAAGGCTCGGGCGGGGCAGGCGAATTCGCTGACCGTGGCGGCCGGGGACATGATCGGGGGCAGCCCGTTGCTGTCCGCCCTCTTCCATGACGAGCCGACCGTCGAGGCCCTCGAACTGCTCGGGCTCGATGTCAGCTCCGTCGGGAATCACGAGTTCGACGAAGGGCCGCGGGAGCTGGAGCGGATGGTCCGGGGCGGGTGCCATCCCGAGGACGGGTGTGCGCCCGGGGGCGCTTATGACGGTACGGAGTTTCCGTATCTCGCGGCCAATGTGACGCGTAAGGGGAGCAGCGAGCCGCTGCTGCGGCCGTACAGCGTCAAGACACTGCCCGGTGGGCAGCGGATCGGGTTCATCGGACTCGTCACCAAGGACGCGCCCCAGGCGATCAACGCCTCGCAGGTCCGTGACGTGGAGTTCCATGACGAGGTGCCCGTCGTCAAGCGTTACTCGGAGGTGCTGAAGCGGCAGGGCGTCGAGGCTCAGGTGCTTCTCGTTCACGAGGGCGAGGCCTCGAACGGGGTGGCCGGGAGCGGTGACTGCGATGCCGACGGGCCCGGGTCACGGCTGCGCGGGCGGATCAAGGGGATCGCCGAGCGGACGCCGAGCGCGGTGGACCTCATCGTCAGCGGTCACTCGCACGACTCGTACGAGTGCACGGTCGACGACCCGGCCGGCAAGCCCCGGTCGGTCACGCAGGCAGACTCCTTCGGGCGGTCGTTCACCGATCTGCGCTTCCGGCTGGGCGAGGGCGGGGACGTCGTCCGGGGGTCGGTCAAGGCGGTGAACCGTGTGGTGCCCGTCGGCACGCCGAAGCAGCCCGCGATGAGCAGGCTCGTGGAGACCTGGCGCGAGCGTTCCGCGAAGGTCGCCGACCGGACGGTGGGGTACATCTCCGCCGACCTGCCCGGCCGCGGTTCGACGAAGAAGGAGACCCCGCTCGGCAGTCTGCTCGCCGACGCCCAGAAGGAGGCGACCCGCGGCCACGGGGCCGACCTGGCTCTCCTCAACCCGGGAGGCATGCGCGCCGACCTCGTGCACAAGGGCGACGGGGCGGTCACCTACGCCGACGCGTTCCGCACGCAGCCCTTCGGAACACCGCTGGTGACGATGACACTCACCGGGGCGCAGCTCATCGCCGTACTGAAGGAGCAGTTCAGCGGCGGTAATGCCGAGGAGCCGCGATTTCTGCAGCTGTCATCGGGGCTCAAGTACTCGGTCGACATGAGCCGTTCCGGTGCAGCGCGGGTGCTGACGGAGACCGTACAGGTGAAGGGTGACCGCGTACGGGCCGCCGAGACGTACCGCGTGACCGTGAACGACTTCCTCGCCAACGGAGGCAACGGCTTCACCACGTTCAGAGAGGGGACGGACCGGGACGGGGGTGAGGTGACCGATCTCGACGCGCTGGTCCAGTACTTGGAGAAGAACTCCGGGCCCGGGTCTCCTCTAGATCCGCCCTCGGCCGGTCGGATCAGCTTCCTCAAGGAGTAGGGAAGAAAGCAGAAGCTCCGTCGTGGGGTGATGGCCGCGGCGTAGGCTTCCGTCATGGAGCCGGAGACGCAGGACTTGGCGTACGGGCTCGGCGAGGGGTCGTTCCGTAGGAGGGACCCCTATCTCTGAGGAGAGTGGCATGACGCCCCAACAGCAGCTGGCCGATGTCTTCGTGGCCTTGGCCGGCAGCTCGACGGAAGGCCTGCCGGACGTCCCCGGCACCCTCGCGGTCCTGGCGGGCCACAGTCCGTATCTGCTCGGCGTGCAGGCCGCTTCCGTCGTGTACGTTCCCGGCGGGCGCGCGGAGACGCAGGTCAGCGGCTCCGATCCCGAGGTGGCCCGCTTGGAGCGGGAAGCGGTCGGCTGGCGCGAGGGTCCGGGTCATGTGGCGTCCGTCGCCGCCCCGCAGCTCCCTGCGCCCCCTCAGTTCCCTGCCGCTTCTTCTGACTCTGCCGCCTCTTCTGGCTCTGCCGCTCCTTCTGGCTCCTCCAGTTCTTCTGGCTCCTCCAGTTCTTCTGGCTCCTCCAGTTCTTCTGGCTCCTCCAGTTCTTCTGGCTCCGTCGCTTCTCCCGCGGTTACCGCGCGCCTCGACCGGGGCCCGGCGAGGCGGCACTGGCCGCGCTACGCCCCGAGGGCCCTCGATCTCGGCTACACCCATGTGGTCGCCCTTCCGCTACGCGTGTCCACCCGGACCCTCGGCGCGCTCGTCCTGTTCTCCGGGGGCGGGGCGGGGGGAGGGGCGGAAGGGGCCGGGGACGTCTTCTTGCCGTGCACGCTCACGCTCGGCCAGTCGATGGCCGACTTCACCGCCGTCACGCTGCATCGTGCGCGCGAGGCCGAGAACAGCCGGGCGCTCGCCGGTCAGTTGGAGCGGGCGCTGGCCAGCCGCGTGGTCATCGAGCAGGCCAAGGGCGTGCTCGCGGCGCGCAGGTCGATGACCGTGGACGACGCCTTCGACGCGCTGCGCGCGCATGCGCGTTCGCACCGGCGGTTGCTGCACGACGTCGCACGCGAGGTGGTCGAGGGGCGCGCCGCACCTGAGCTGACCGACCCGGGGCCGGGTGGGTAGAACGGGCTGGGTGGGCCGAACGGGCTGGGTGGGCCGGGCGGGTAGGACGGGCCGGGCGGGCCGAGCGGGCTGGGTGGGCCGAGCGCGCTGGGTGGGCCGGGCGGGTCAGGCGGGCTGGGTGGGCCAGGCAGGCTGAGTAGGTCGGGCGGGTTGGGCGGGCCGGGCAGGCCAGGCGGGTCGGCCGGGCCGAGCGGGCAGGCAGGCCGGGCGGGCCAGACAGCCGGGCGGGCCAGACAGCCGGGCGGGCCAGACAGCCGGGCGGGCCAGACAGCCGAGCGGGCCAGGCGGGCCAGACAGCCGAGCGGGCCAGACAGCCGAGCGGGCCAGACAGGCCGAGCGGGCCAGACAGGCCGAGCGGGCCAGACAGGCCGAGCGGGCCAGACAGGCCGAGCGGGCCAGACAGGCCGAGTGGGCCGGGCGGGCCTGCCGATTGACGTGGAGGTAGGACGATTGACGTGGGGGTCGGGCCGGGGCGGCAGCGGGACGTCAGCGGCGCGGCAGCGGAACGTGAGCGGTGGCGGTCAGAGTAGTGAATGTCAGCAGGTCAGGCGCTGGTTGTCACAGACCGGACAGCCGCCGCGCCATCACTCACGGGGGAAATCCCATGCGTACGTTCCGCAGCCGCACCACCGTCCTCGCCGCCACCGGCGCAGCCGTCTTCGCTCTGTCCCTCACCGCCTGCGGCGGGGGCGACACCGACACGAAGTCCGCCGGCTCGTCGGCCACCGAGCGCACCGTCTCGGTCGGCCACGCCAAGTCCAACGGATCGGTGAACGGCTCGGGGAAGGGCTCGGGGAACGGCTCGGGGAACGGCTCGGGGAAGGGCGAGCCGTCCGCGGAGGCCACCATCGCCGCCGGAAAGCGCGCCGCCGCGGCCGCCCCCCTCTGCACCACCAAGGACGTCCGCATCAGCGCCGCGCAGCACGGCGGCCCGCCGTACACCCACATCGTGCTGACCGCGAAGAACACCTCGGGCCACAGCTGCACGATGTCCGGCTTCCCGGAGATCCAGTTCCTGGAGAGCCACAAGCAGAACGTGCCCGCCGTCGCCAAGAGCAAGCCCGCCGCCCCCGTGGTCCTGAAGGCCGGCGCCCCCGCGTACGCGCTGGTCAAGGTCTCCGACGGCGGTGTCGACGAGAACAACGAGCCCGTCTCCGCCTTCTCGGTGACCCTTCAGGGCGGCGGTGGCATGGCCGCCGTCACGGCCCCTGGCAGCGGCGGCATCGCCGTCGACCCGGCGAAGGCGCTGACCGGCTTCTGGACGTACGAGCTGCGCAACGGCGCCGACGACTTCTGAGCACGTCACCTGGTGCGGAGGTGCCACATGGCCAGCTCGTCGTCGTGTGCGCGCAGGCTGGCCACGGCCTCCGGCAAGGTGCGGCGCTCGGTCAGTTCGTAGAAGAGGAAGAGGGGCGCGAAGAGGCTCGCGTAGCCGAACGGGGCGCCCCTCGGGGCGACACAGGCACTCGCTCCCGCGTCGAGGAACGCGTCGACGAGGGCAGGGTCGCCCGTGTCGCAGCCGGTCAGGAGGACGACGCTGCCCGGGAGCCGGACGTGCGCCCGCACCTCCGCCGGGCCCATCCCCTCATTGAACGGCTGGAACTCCGCCATTTCCGCGGCGAGTTCGGGGAGGACGATGCGGCCCTCGTCGCCGTGGGAGGCGATGATCACGTAGGGGGCCGCGCCGTGGCCGGTTCCTGCGCTCAGCGCTGTGACGAGGTGGCGGGGCTGGCCCACCCGTACGTAGTTGACCTGTACGCCGAAGGCTTCGAGTGCGCCGCGCAGGGCGCGGGCGTTGCCCTCCTCGACGTCGAGCAGGTCGACCTGGGTCCAGGCGAGACGCCCGGCCTGCACCTCGCGGATGCGGGACGGGCGTTGGGTCGCCAGCCAGCGGGCTTCTGCCGAGCCTTCGGGAGCCACGACCGCGCTCGCTCTCAGTCTCCGTCCGAGCCGCCCGAGCCGGACGAGCCGGACGAGTTGCTGTTTCCGCGGCCGCTCTTCTTGACCGCCGATGAGACCAGTTCCGCGGAGACGACTGTCGCCTTCGCCACGCCCCTGACCCAGCGCGGGCCGCCCCGTGCCGCCCAGACGACCGCCCCCAGGCCCGCCGCCGCGATCAGCACCGCTATGCAGAGCAGCACGATCATCATCGGCTTCCCCCTCACTCGTACGGAGGACGATTTTCTCAGACCCCCTGCGCGGGCGGTGCGTCAGGCGTGTGCGGTGCGTCAGGCGCGTGCGGAGCGTGCGGTGCGTCAGGCGTGTCAGGCCCGGGCCGGGAACCCGTGCCTGCGCGACACGGTCACCACCAGCAGCACCGGTACCAGGAGCAGCAGGATCGTCCAGGGGAAGGACGCCGTGCCGACGAGGCCGAGCAGGATGCCTCCGAAGACGCCGCCGCCCGCCATGGCGACGTTCCACAGGGTGACGAGCATGGCCTGGGCCGCGTCCGCCGCGTCGCCGCCCGCGTCGCCCGCGGCGGTCTGGAGGAGCGTGGGGGCGCCGCCCCAGCCGAGGCCCCACAGCGTCACGGCGGCGTACACGAGTGCCGGGGTGTCCGAGAAGACGGCCAGCAGGGCCGCCGCGACGCCGACCAGGAGCACGCTCGCGAGCGTCAGCGCGCGCAGCCTGCGGTGGATCAGCGCGCCCACGACCCAGATGCCGGCCAGGGACGCCGCGCCGAAGACGAGCAGGACGAGGTCGGTCGAGCCGCCCATGCCGAGTTCGTCGAGGAACGCGGCGATGTACGTGTAGAGGACGGTGTGCGCCAGGACGAAGACCAGGGTGACGAAGAGGACCGGCGTCACGCCCGGCACGCGCAGGGTGCGCAGCATCGGTGTCTTCGCGCCGCCGGGCTCCTGACCGGGGTGGTCGGGGACGAGCGCGGCGATCCAGGCGAGCAGGCCCACGGTGAGGCCGGTCATGGCCAGGAACGCCACCTGCCAGCCCATCACCTTGCCGAGGAACGTGCCGGCGGGGACGCCGAGCGACAGGGCGACCGGGATGCCCGCCATGGCGATGGCGATCGCCTTGCCCTGGAGGTGGGCGGGCGCCATGCGGCGCGCGTACCCGGCGAGCAGCGCCCAGGCGAGCCCCGCGGCGACACCGGCGACGAAACGGGCTGTCATGGTCAGGGTGTAGTTCTCGGAGACGGCGGTGACGGTGTTGGCGGCGGCGAAGCCGGCCATCGCGGCCAGCAGCAGCCGCTTGCGCCGCCAGCCCGCGGTGGCGGCGGTCAGCGGTATCGCCGTGAGCGCGGTGCCGATGGCGTAGACGGTGACGGTCTGCCCGGTCGCCGACTCGCTGACGCCGAGGTCGGCGCTCATCGCGGGCAGCAGCCCCGCGGGCAGCGTCTCGGTGAGGCTGGTGATGAAGACGGCGGTGGCCAGGGCGAGGAGCGCGAGGAGGGGGAGTTTCTGAGCGGGTTCCTCGGGGCGCTCACGGTGTTGGGGGCGGGGGGCTTTTGTGGGGGTGGCCGTGGGGGCTTCTGTGGAGGCTTCTGTGGGGGCGTCTGTAGTGGCATCTGGGGTGGTGCGCAGGGTGGGCATCTCGGACTGTCCTATCGGTATGTCGCGGGGTTACGAGGCGCTTGCGGGTGGTCGGGAAGGGCTTGCGGGGTACGGGAGGTGTGCGGCGTACGAGAGGTATGCGGGGTATGAGAGGCCAGCGCCGCCAGGCGGAGCGCGGCGTCGGCCGTCTCATCGGCGGGGCCTCGACAACGGACCACCGGAGCGATGGAACTGGCGTTCGGGTCGTCGGCCGCGGGGCCGGTGAGGACGACCGAGGCGTCCTCACTCAGGAGCCTCCGGAGTCTCAGGAGCCGCGGCAGCCCGGGGGCGGGTGGCGTGGGTGAGCCGTCGTCGGCGTGGACGAAGAGGAGATCCACGCGGCCGAGTCGCGACCCGATCGCGGGGGCCAGCGCCTCGACGGCCGCGGGGTCCGCGGGGTCGCAGCGGATGACGTGGGCGCAGGAGCCCACCTCGAAGGCGGCCGCGTCGAGGTCCGCCCCGGGGCCGCCGGTCACCAGGACCTCGGCGCCTCCTTCCACGAGCCGCTTGGCGATGGCGAGGCCGAGCCCCGTGGCCCCGCCGACAACCACGGCTTTCCTGCCCGCGTACTTGGGCATGTGCCCCTCCTCCGTCTCGGGTGGTTGCTGACGGGGACGACTCTGCTCGCGACGGCTTCGGGACAGCTGACGGTTGGCTGACGGTTGGCTGATGGTTGGTTGATGGTGCGGCCGGGAGGCGGCGCGGGTACGGCCGGGATGCGGCACGGATGCGGCCGGGATGCGGCCGGGATGCGGCCAGGACGCGGCCGAGTGCCGCCGGGTGCCGCCGGGTGCGGCCGGGACGCGGCCGGGTGCTGCCGAGTGCCGCCGGGTGCGGCCAGGACGCGGCCGGGTGCCGCCGCGATGCGGCGCGGGTGCGACCGGGGTTCTGCCGGGAGGCGGCGCGGGTGCTGCCGGGAGGCGGCACGGGTACGACCGGGATGCGGCCAGGACGCGGCCGGGTGCCGCCGAGTGCGGCCGAGTGCGGCCGAGTGCCGCCGAGTGCCGCCGGGATGCGGCGCGGGTGCGACCGGGGTGCTGCCGGGAGGCGGCCGGGATGCGGCCGGGATGCGGCACGGGTGAGACCGGGGTTCTGCGCGGGTGCTCCCGGGAGGCGGCCGGGGTGCGGGACGGGTGCTGTCGGGGTGCGGGACGGGTGCTGTTGGGAGGTGGCCGGGGTGTGGCGCGGGACCGCTGTGTACGGTGATCCGCATGCGGTTCGGGGTGCTCGGTCCACTGACGGTGTGGGACGGCGAGGGGGAACCGGTCAAGGTTCCCGAGGCGAAGGTCAGAGCGCTCCTCGCCGACCTTCTGGTGCACGAGGGGCGGCCGGTCTCCGCCGACCGGCTCATCGACGACCTGTGGGGCGACGCGCCGCCCGCCAACCCGGCCAACGCCCTCCAGGCCAAGGTCTCCCATCTACGCCGCGCCCTCGGACGTGACCGTGTGGTGCACCAGGCCCCCGGCTACCGCCTCCACGTCGACCCGGCGGCCGGCGACGAGGTGGACGCGGACCGGTTCCGTGCCCTGGTCGTGCAGGCCCGCGGTGTCCCGGACCCTCGGGCGCGGGCCCACCTCCTCACCCAGGCACTGGAGTTGTGGCGCGGCCCCGCCTACGCCGACCTCGCCGACGAGTCCTTCGTACGCCCGACAGCCGACCGGCTCGCTGAGCAGCGCCTCGCCGTGGTGGAGGAGCAGGCGGAGGCGCGCCTCGCGGCGGGCGACCACACGTTGCTCACGGGCGAGTTGGCGGGCCTGGTCGCACGGCACCCCCTGCGGGAGCGGCTCCGCGCCGTGCAGTTGCGCGCGCTATATCTGGCGGGGCGCCAGAGTGAGGCCCTCGCGTCGTACGCGGCGCTGCGCGAACAGCTGTCGGAGGAGCTGGGTCTCGATCCCGGGCCGGAGCTGGTGGCCCTGCACGAGGCGATCCTGCGCCAGGACCCCTCCCTGAGCCCCCGCGCCGAGGCCCGGGCCCAGACCTCGGCCCCAGCACCGGCCCCGGTCGCGGGCCCCGACCTGAGCCCCGCCCGGGACGCCGGTGTCGGCCCGAACCCGGGCCTGGACCTGGCGTCGGGTCCGCCTCCGCTCCCCACCCCCCTCACCACCCTCGTCGGGCGGGAGCAGGCGGTACGGGACATAGGCGAACTCCTCGCCGAGGGGCGGCTGGTGACGCTCACCGGGCCCGGTGGCGTGGGGAAGACGCGCCTCGCGTTGGAGGCCGCGGCCCGGCAGGCGGACGGAGACAGGAACGGGGGAAGGGACGGGAACGAGAACAGGAACGAACAAGGGGGCCGAGCAGAGGGCAGGGAACGGGGCGGGGAACGGGCCGCCGAGGCCCCCGTGGACGTCCGGCTCGTCGAGCTCGCCGCCCTGCCCGGCGGCAGTAGCCTCGCCGGTCTCGCCGTAGCCGTCTCCACGGCCCTCGGGCTCCGCGACGACACACCCCCGGGAACACCCGCCACGGCACACACCGTCACCGCGCCCGCGCCCCCCGACGCCACACCCCCGGGAACCCCCACCACGGGACACACCGTCACCACGCCCCCCGCGCCCCGCGACAACACACCCCCGACGACACCCGCCACGGGACACACCGCCACCACAACCCCCGCGCCCCGCGACGACGAACCCCCGGCAACACCCACCACGGCACACACCGTCACCACGCCCCCTACGCCCCCCGGACCCACCGCACCCCTCACGCCCCCCACACCCCGCGACGACACACCCCCAGGAACCCCCACCGCGGGCCCCTGGGCCGGGCGCCCCGTCGACCGACTGGCCGCCGCCCTGCGTGGCCGCCGTACGCTGCTCGTCCTCGACAACTGCGAGCACGTCGTCGAGGCCGCCGCCGCGCTCACGGACGCCCTGCTGCGCGCGGCGCCCGGCCTGCGTGTCCTGGCCACCGGCCAGGAACCGCTGGGGCTGACGGGCGAGACCGTGTTCCTCGTGGAGCCGCTCCCCGCCCCGGACGCCGTCCGGCTGTTCGCGGCCCGCGCCGCCGCCGCGGCTCCCGGCTTCTCGCTGGCCGCGGGCGGTGACGACGAGGCCGCCGTGGCGGAGATCTGCCGTCGCCTGGACGGCATCCCGCTCGCCCTCGAACTCGCCGCGACACGCGTACGCGCCCTCGGCGTACGGGAGTTGGCGGCGCGGCTCGGCGATCGCTTCCGGCTGCTCGCGTCGGGGCAGCGTGGCGCCCCGGCCCGCCAGCAGACCCTGCGTGCGGTGATCGACTGGAGCTGGGAGCTGCTCAGCGCGCCCGAGCGCATCGTGCTGCGCCGCCTGGCCGTGCACCGCGACGGCTGCACGCTGGACGCGGCGGAGGCGGTCTGCGCGGGCGACGGCGTGCAGCGGGACGAGATAGTGGACGTCGTGACGCGCCTCGTCGACCGGTCGCTGGTCGTCATGGCGCCCGGCCCCGCCGGGACGGCCCCGCGCTACCGGCTCCTGGAGTCCGTGTCCGCGTACGCCATGGAGCGGCTGCGCGAGATGGAGGACCTCGCCGGCGTACGCGAACGCCATCTGCGCCACTATCTCGACCTCGCCGAACGGGCCGAACCGCACCTCCGCGACGGCGGTCAGCGCACATGGCTCGCCCTCCTCGACGCCGAGGCGGCGAATCTTCGCGCGGCGCTGGACGAGGCGGTCCGCAGCGCCTCTGCGCGGGGCACCGGGGAGGACACCGGCCAGGGCATCGGCGAGGGCATCGGCGAGGCGGAGCGGCTCGGTGCCGCCCTCGCCTGGTGGTGGCTGCTGCGCGGCCGCCTGTCCGAGGCACACCGTTCCCTCAGCTCCCTCACCGCCGCGCTCGACGCGGTGGCGGGCGACCCGGCCGAGATCCGCCTGCTGCGGGACGCCTTCGCGTTGCTGACAGGTGAGCGCCCCCGCGGCGTCCGCGGGGCCGAGTCCGGAGACGGAAGGCCGCCGGGCGTACGCGTGCTCTGGCTTTACGCGTACGGGCTGTTCAGCGCGGGTGACCCTGCCGCCAGCGAAGAAGTCAACGCGCGCGTACTCGATCTCGCCGCCGCGTCCGGCGACCGATGGGCCACGGCTGCCGCGCTCGGCCTGCGCGCGATGCACGCGCTGCTCCGCGGCGACCTCGAAACGGTCGAGGGAGCGGGGCGGGGCGCTGCCCAGGGGTTCGGCGAACTCGGCGACCGGTGGGGCGAGTTGCAGGCTGTCGCGCCCCTCGCCGTACTCGCCGAGATCCGGGGCGACCACGACGAGGCCGGCCGCCGCCAGGAGGAGGGCCTGGCCATCGCCCGCGAGCTCGGGCTCCACGCCGAGGTCGCGGCGCGTCTCTCCGGACTCGGCCGTCTCGCCCTGCTCACCCGCGACTGGGAGCGGGCCCGTGAACTGCACGCCGGCGCAGCCGCGTTGGCCGCTCGGCAGGGCTACCGCTACGGCGAGATCCATGCCGAGATGGGCCTCGCCCTCGGGGCCCGACGCTCCGGCGACCTGGCCACCGCCGAAACGCACCTGCTGCGCATCCGCGACCGGCACGCCGACGTGTCCTCCCCGGCGGGCGACCACCTGCACCACGCCGAGATGGGCTTCATCGCCGAGCTGCGCGGCGACGGGCCCGGTGCCGAAGCCCACCATCTCCTCGGGCTCGAGGCCGCCCGCGCACTGGCCGAGCCGCGCGCCGTCGCCCTCTCCCTGGAGGGCCTCGCGGGCGCGGCGGCCGTGTCCGGTGCGGCGGAGCGCGCCGCCCTGCTCCTCGGCGCGGCGGACGCGGCCCGCAGGAGCGTGGGGGCCCCGCTGCCGCCCGCCGAACGCGGCGACGTCGACCGGATCACGGCGGCGGCGCGGGCGGCCCTCGGCGAGAGCGCCTACGCGGAGGCGTTCGCGCGGGGCGCCGAGCTGCCCCCTGAGCGCCTTCCGCACTCCTGAGCGCCTTCCACACCCCTGAGCTTCCGCGCCCCTGATCGCCCTCCGCACCCCTGAGTTTCCGCGCCCCTGAGCGCCTTCCGCACTCCTGAGCGCCGCCCCGTCCCCGCCTCGCCCCGTCGCACAGACCTTCGACTCCTCCCACTCACCCCCGTACAGTGTCAAGATTCCGCATTCCACCCGGGACGCGGGAGCTGGAGATCCACTGAGTGGGGGGCCTGACACATGGCACTGTTCGGAAACGCGCACACCGTCGATCCGATGAAGGCGCAGAACGACTACGCGCGACTGCTCGGCCACGGGGAGCAGGTGCACGCCGCGTACACGCTGATACGCGACACCATGCTGTTCACCGACCGTCGGCTGATCATGGTCGACAAGCAGGGGATCACCGGCAAGAAGGTCGAGTACCACTCGGTGCCGTACCGCAGCATCACGCACTTCGCGGTGGAGACGGCGGGGCACTTCGACCTCGACGCGGAGCTGAAGATCTGGATCTCCTCCAATCCGACGCCGATGCAGAAGACGTTCACGAAGGGCGTCGACATCTACGAGGTGCAGGCGATCCTCACGCAGTTCGTGGCCCGCTGACCGTGCCGTGAACACGCCGTGAACACGCCGTGACGTGTCCCGGTGCGGGCCCCGGACGACCGGGCCGCACCGGGGCCGTACTTGGCAGGCGGATGCCTTCCCTCCCGCTCCCGCGTGTGCTTGCCTGGTGGCCATTTCGGCTGTCTGGGGCGGGAGTTGCCGCATGCGCAAGCGGAAGCGCGGACTTTGGAGCGCGGGGTTACTCGCCGGGGTGCTGTTGCTCGGCGCCTGCGGGGACCCCGGGTCCGGTGACGCGGCACCGGCCGACCTCCCCGACGCGACGGGTCGCGCGGCGCCTCCCGAGCCGTCGGCGCCGCCGTCCGCCACGACGCGGCAGCGTGCCGCCAGGGACGCGCCGGACTCCCCCGGCTCCCCGGACTCCCCTGTCTCCCCTGACTCCCCGGGCAAACCCGGCCCCAGGGTTCTCTATCTCGGCGACTCCCTCGCCATGGAGAACCAGGACGTCCTGGGCGCGCAGCTGAAGGACCGGCTCGGTGCGCGGTATCGCAGCGCGCCCTACTCGGGTACGACCCTCTGCGACTACCTCGACGGCACGGGCAAGGACTCCCTCGTCCCCGACAAGGACAAGGCCGCCGCCCTGGTGCGGGCGCAGCGGCCCGACTACGTAGTCCTCCAGTTCTGGGGCAACGCGTGGGGCTACACGCCGTGCATGGACGGCATCACGTACGACAAGCAGCGCGAGAAGTACTTCGACCGGTACGCGGCGGACGCGCGGCGCCTCGCCTCACAGATCCGGGGCGCGGCGGGTGGGCGGACCCGCGTTGTGTGGGTCCTCCAGGGTCCCGACCCGATCACGCCCGACCGCGTGCGGCGCGTCAACGCGATCTACCAGGCGCAGGCCCGCGCCTCGGGTGGCCTCGTCGCCGACGCGGGCAAGGCGGTGGCGCCGGCGGCGGACCGGTACACGTGGGTGGAGAAGCTCCCTTGCACGGCGTACGAGCGTGAGCACTCCGCGTACTGCACGGAGCCGGGTGCGGGGCTCACGGCTCTCCACCGTGACAAGGACTACCTGCACTTCTGCCTGGCGCCGACCACGGCCAAGTCCCGGCCCTGCCCGGTACGTTCGCCGGGCATCCGGCGCCTGACCTCGGTGATCACCGAGCGGGTCGCGGCAGATCTCCGTTGACGGTGGCGGCGACGAAGTGGGTGAAGGCGGTGTGGGTGACGGTGAAGGTGGGGCCGTTGGGGTTCTTGCTGTCCCGTACGCCGATGGCGCCGTTGCACTGGGCTTGGGCGAGCTCTATGCAGTCGCCGCCGCTGCTGCCGCTGTACGTCGACTTCCACCACGTGGCGCCGCTGAGGGGGGCGCACTCGATGCAGTCGCCGCCGCTCGTCCCGCTGTAGGAAGACTTACGCCACTGTGCGCCCCTCAGGTGCTGCACGCTGTCCATAGCGTTCCTCCATCACGCGAGCGATCAGTTCCGCCGAGCCGCCCGTCGAAAGAGCGCAGCTCTGCAGGCGAGCGTAGCCGACGGAACGCTCCCTGATCACCTGTGAGTTGGCAGTCATGTGCCCGGTGTCGTAGCTCTCCGCATAGAAGAGGTCCGGGTCGTCCTCGAAGCGGAGGAGGTTGAAAGAACCCATCATCCCCGTGTGCTGGCCGACCGAGTAAGGCAATACCTGCACCTGAACCCACGGGTGGTCCCGGAACTCCAGCAGGCGCGCCAGTTGGCCGCGCATGACGTCCTGCCCACCGACCTCCTGGTGCAGGACCGCCTCACCGAGCACCACCCACAGGGCTGGCGGGGTGCCTCGTTCAAGGATGCGCTGCCTCTCCATCCGAGCTGCCACCAACTCGGGTTCTCTGCCGGGGTGATCAACGCCGAGTAGCGCCCGCGCGTACGCCTCCGTCTGCAACAACCCGTACACCAACTGACACTGATACGTGGAGATGAAGCTCGCCTGCGCCTCCATCTCCGCATACGGCTGGAACCACGTCGGCAACTGGCTCCGCAGCACCAGCCCCACCAGCCGCGAGAACAGCCCGTCCGTACCCAGCGCCGCGTCCACCCGCTCCGAGAAGTCCCTCGTCGGGACTCGCCTCGTCGTCTCGATCTGGCCGATCAGGGACGCCGTGACGAAGACACAGGAGCCCAGCTGCGGCTGACTGAGGCCCGCCGCCTCGCGCAGGCGGCGCAGTTCGGCACCGTAGTAGTCCAGCGGGGACGCGCTGGGATCGAGGTCGCGCAGTTTGACCATGTAGCTCAGCGTAGCCATCCGTACGCGCACGGGTGACACGAATCACAGAACAGGTGCCGTCACCCGTTCGGCCCCAGCCCGCTCGCCGCCCCACCGCGGCCGTCACACGCTGTGAACCCCGTCCCCGACAGAACCGACAGAACCGACAGAAGATAGGGGTGGACCATGAGCAGCACCGCCGCACCCGGCGACCACCGCCCCGGTGGAGCCGCGCCGCACGAGCCGCACCACAAGCACGCCACTACCGAGTCCCCGTGGGCGTCCGGCGGGACGATGTTCGCCGGGGTCCTGATGATGGTGAACGGCATCCTCGGGATCTTCGAGGGCATCGCGGGCATCGCGAAGGACGACGTCTACGAACGCATCGGGGACTACGTCTACAAGTTCAACCTCACCACGTGGGGCTGGATTCACCTCATCCTCGGCATCCTCGTGGCCGTCGTCGGCTGGGGAATCCTGAAGGGCGCGAGCTGGGCGAAGGCGAGCGGCGTCGCACTCGCGGCGCTGGCCATCGTGGCGCAGTTCCTGTGGCTGCCGTACACGCCGGTCTGGGCGCTCATCTCCATCGCGATCGGCGTCTTCGTGATCTGGGCGCTGTGCAACGACCGCTCGGACGTGGCCGGCCCCTGACGGCCCCTGACGGCCTCAGAACGGCGCAGGGCCGCCGTTCGCCGCGACCGTGTCGCGCACCGCCCGGACGAACGCCTCCGTCCGGGCGCTGACGCCCGCCGTCCGGTGGATCAGCGCCACATCCGCGGACGGCACGTCCCGTAGGGGCACGAAGGTGACGTCGGGGCGCGCGTAGTACTTCTCGACGGAGGCGACGACCGGGGAGATGCCCTGGCCCGTCGCGACCAGGGTCATCAGTTCCTGGAAGGACGCGACGGCCTGCCCGCGGCGGATCTCGCGGCCGCTCGGCGTGCGCGGCGGCACGTGGAAGTCCCACCAGTACGCGGGCGCGCCGTTCACGACGCCGAAGAACGTCTCGCCCGCCAGCTCCTCCAGGGAGACCGAGGTGCGGCCGGCGAGCGGGTGGCCGAGCGGCATCGCCAGCATGCGCGCCTCGTTGATGACGACGGGGCCGACCGTCAGGTCCGGCTCCTTGACCGGCAGGCAGGTGAAGAGCAGGTCGATCTCGCCGTCGCGCAGCGCACCCAGGGGGTTCTGATACTGGGTCTCCCGCATCCGGACCTCGACGTTCGGGCAGCGCTCCCGGTACGTCGCCAGGACGGGGCCCGTCAGCGTGCCCGCGCCCGAGCCGAGGAAGCCGACGTTCAGCTCGCCATCGACACCCCGCGCCGTGTCCTTCGCGCGGGCCACGGCCGCCTCCATCCGTTCGTGGAGCGGCGCGAGATCCTCGTACAGCTGACGGCCCAGCGGGGACATCCGCACCACGCGGCTGGTGCGTTCGAAGAGCGGGGCGCCGATCTTGCGCTCCAGCTTCTTCACGGTCTGGCTCACCCGGGCCTGGGAGAGCAGGAGACGCTCCGCTGTGCGGCCGAAATGCAGCTCCTCGGCCAGGGTCAAGAAGGTCTCCAGCTCTTGCCGCTCCACCGCATACCCCCAGTGACCTGCATCGATAAGCCTGCGCGTGTCGATCGTTCCACAGATCGCCGTTGATGGTCGATCGCGTTCGGCGGATCTTTGAGGAGTCAGGACGGCGACCCGCCGGACGGGCGCCTTCCACCTCAACTCCCCGGAGACTTCGATGATTTCGCGTACCCGCACGTCCCTTGCCGTCACCGCCGCACTCGCCCTGACCGCGGGTCTCGCCGTCACCGGCGCCCAGGCCTCGTCCCCCGCCCACCGCGATGAGAAGCCTTCCTGGACCGCCGCCTGGGCGAGCGCCCCGCAGCGGCCCAGCACCGGCTTCAAGCCCAACTGGTCGGAGGCGGGCTTCGACGGCCAGACGCTGCGGCAGGTCGTCCGCGTCACCGAGGGCGGCGACCGGGCCAGAATCCGGCTCTCCAACGCGTACGGCAGCTCGCCGCTGCGGATCGAGAGCGCCACCATCGCCCGTGCGGAGAAGGGCGCGGCGGTGGAGAAGGGGTCGGTGCGGCGGCTCACCTTCGGCGGGAAGCGGGGCGTGACGATACCCGCGTACGGGCAACTGTCCAGTGACGCCGCCGGGTTGGACCTCGACGCCTTCGAGTCCGTCACCGTCACCCTGCACCTCGCGGGGACCACGGGCCCCGCCACCTTCCACGCCCAGTCGTTCGCGACCAGCTACCGGGCGGACGGCGACCACTCCGCCGACACCGCGGGCCGCGCCTTCGGCGAGTCGACCGAGTCCTGGTACTACCTCGCGGGCGTGGACGTCGACGGCTCGCCCGACGAGGCGCGGCAGCGGCAGCCCCGCGACGGTGTCGTCCTCTTCGGCGACTCCATCACCGACGGCTTCGCCTCCTCCACCGACCGGAACCGCCGCTGGTCCGACGCTCTCGCCGAACGCCTCGACAAGGCGGGGAAGCCGAGGCCCGTCCTCAACTCCGGCATCGGCGGCAACATGGTCCTCAACGACTCGGCCTGGTACGGCGAGAAGAGCGCCAACCGTTTCGCCCGGGACGCCCTCGACCTGCCGGGCGTCGGCACGGTCGTCGTCCTCGAAGGCCTCAACGACATCGGCTTCAGCGAGACCGACAAGCCCACCTACAAGCCCGCCCCCGTCGTCTCCGCCCGCGAACTCATCAATGGCCATCGCGAGTTGATACGTCAGGCCCGGGCGAAGGGCGTCAGGGTCGTCGGCGCCACCCTGCTCCCCCTCGGCGGCTCCGACCACTACGGGAAGCACGCGGCCGCCGTGAGCGACGAGTTCAACGACTGGGTGCGGACGTCCGGCGAGTACGACGCGTACGTCGACTTCGACAAGGCCCTCGCCGACCCGAAGGACCCGGAGCGGATCGCCCCCGCGTACGACAGCGGCGACCACCTCCACCCCAACGACGCCGGCTACCGGGCGATGGCCCGCGCGGTGGACCTCAAGACGCTGTGATGAGCACCGTCAACGCCGTCGACGCCGTCGACGCCGTCGAGACGGCCGGGCCCGCGCGGCCGGGCAGCGGCAACGCGACCCGCATGACCGGGCGCCAGAAGCTCGTCCTCACCCTGCTCCTCGGCTCGCAGTTCATGATCGCCGTGGACTTCTCCATCCTGAACGTCGCCCTGCCCGTCGTCGGCGACGGGCTCGGCTTCTCCCTCGCCCACCTCCAGTGGATCGCCACCGCCTTCGCCCTCGCCGCGGCCGGCTTCACGCTCCTCCTCGGCCGCATCGCCGACCTGTTCGGGCGGAAGCGGCTGTTCATCGGGGGCATGGCGCTCCTCGGGCTCTCCTCGGCCCTCGGCGGGCTCGCCACCACCCCGGAGGTGCTGCTCACCGCCCGGGTGCTGCAAGGCGTCGCCACCGCCGCGGTCACCCCGGCCGGCCTCTCCCTGCTCACCACGGCGTTCCGTGAAGGGCCGCTGCGGGACCGGGCGCTCGGCCTCAACGGAGCGCTGATGTCGGCGGGCTTCACCACCGGCGCCGTCCTCGGCGGGCTCCTCACCGAACTGCTCTCCTGGCGCTGGGCGTTCTTCATCAACGTGCCGGTCGCGGCGGCCGTCGTCGCCCTCGCCCCTTCCCTCCTCACCGAGTCGCGCATCGTCTGCAGACACCGGCTGGACCTGCCGGGGGCTGTCACCGTCACCGGTGGGCTGCTCGCGCTCGTCCACGGCCTGGCGCGGGCGGGCGAGAGCGGCTGGGGCGAGCCCCTCGCGCTCACCTCGCTGCTCGTGGGCGCGGCCCTGCTCGTCGCCTTCTGGTACGTGGAGCGGCGGTCCCCGGCGCCGCTCGTCCCCGTCCGCATCATGCGGCGCCCCACCGTCGTCTGGGGCAATACGGCGGGCCTGATCGCCTTCGCCACGGAGACCTCGCTCGTCTTCCTCCTGACCCTCTACCTCCAGGAAGTGCTCGGCTACTCAGCGCTGGCCACGGGCCTCGCCTTCGGCGTCCTCGGCGTCGGCACGGTGGCCGGGGGCGTGCTCGGCGGGCGGGCGGTGAGCCGGTTCGGGAGCCGGGCGGCGATCCTCGGGGGTGGTGTGGTGCAGGCCGGGGCCACCCTGTCCCTGGTCGCGCTGGGGACGTCGGGCGGCTGGCTGTACCTGCTGCTGGCCGCCACGTTCGTCGGCGGGGCCGGCAACATGCTGCTCATCGTCGGCTTCATGGTGACCGCCACGTCGGGTGTCGCCGACTCCGAACAGGGGCTGGCGACCGGGCTCGCCACGATGACCCAGCAGGTCGGCATCACCCTCGGCATTCCGGTGATGAGCGCGATCGTGGCGACCCGGACGGGCACGGGGACAGGAACGGAGACGGCGCCCGACGCCGTGCTTTCCGGCGTGACGGGTGCCGTCCTCGTCAACTCCCTGCTCGTACTCGCCGGTTCACTGCTCGCCGCGTACCGGCTGAGGCGCGCGGCAGGGCAAGGACACCGGGCGGGGCGCGCTCACTCGGTCGTGTAGTAGCGGTAGAACGTGACCGCGAAGACTCCCGCCGCGACCACGAGCGCCATGACCGTGGACCGCAGCACGCTGGAACCGGCCAGGCTGTAGAGGTAACCGAAGGCGACGCCCGCGAACGCCGCCCAGGACAGGGCGCGCAGTTCGCGCGGCAACGACGGCGCCACCCGGTGCAGGGCGATCATGAGGGCGATGAAGACGACGCCGGTGACCACGCCGAACAGGACGTTGCCCGTGGTGATCGGGCCGCCGTCACGCCGGATCGCGCAGGCCCAGAGGCCGTAGGCGACGCCCATCAGGAGGGCGAGGCCCGCCCAGCGGGCGGCGGGGGTCGCGGTCGCCCGTGTGCCGGGCGGGGTGTAGACGGGTGCGGCATGTGCCATGACGGTTCCCTTCTCGGGGGCGGCCGTACGTCAGTGGTGGTCGCGGTACACGCACATCAGTGGTGGTCGCGGTACGTGCACGGGTGGTCGCAGTCCTGGTGGTCGCGCCACTTGGGGCACGGGTCCTTGGACGACGGGCAGCTCGGCACGTGGCGGCCGTCCGTGTCGACGTACACCGCGCTCACCCAGCCGCGGACGCCCTCCAGCCAGTACCAGTGCGGGTCGCCGTGGACGGTGGTGCCCCGGACGGAGCATTTGACGCGGTCCTCACTGCCGGGCGGCAGCTTGGCGAGAATCGTGCCGCGGGTGCTCGGCTCGTCCCTGACCTTCAGGTCGGGGCCGGAGACCACGGTGCCCCAGATGACGCTGTCGTCGTTGTGGGCGGGACTCACGGATGCGGAACTCACGGATGCGGAACTTACGGATGCGGGACTTACGGATGCGGGACTTACGGACGTAGTGGCTGTGGCGGTGGCGGCGGTTCCCGCGGTCAGCACGGCCGCCGCGCAGGCCGCCCCCAGGCCCAGAGCGATTCGCATGATCAGCCTCCTCGCCCCCTCATCCAGGTAACACCCGTTCGGCCCAGCGCTCCACCCGAGACGGTCCTGGCCCGGAGACCGATGAGTTTCCGGGGTGGGCCCGGTCTGCCCTTCCGACGACACTCCTACGCGGCTCCTTCGCGGAATCCCATGTGAGAAGGCGGGCGGACATGAGCGGCATGGCCATCGAGACCGCGGGTCTGGTCAAGACCTTCGGCGACAACCGCGCGGTCGACGGCATCGACCTCACCGTCCCGGCCGGCACGGTCTACGGCGTGCTCGGGCCCAACGGCGCGGGCAAGACCACGGCGGTCAAGATGCTCGCCACCCTGCTGCGCCCCGACGGCGGCGAGGCGCACGTCTTCGGCCACGACGTGGTGCGCGAGGCGGACGCCGTACGCAGCCGGGTCAGCCTCACCGGGCAGTACGCGTCGGTCGACGAGGACCTGACCGGCATGGAGAACCTGATCCTGCTCGGCCGCCTCACCGGGCACGCCAAGAAGGCGGCGCGGAACCGCGCCGGACAGCTGCTGGAGGCGTTCGGCCTGACGGACGCGGCGGCCCGGCAGGTGAAGCACTACTCCGGCGGCATGCGGCGCCGCATCGACATCGCCGCGTCCATCCTGAACACGCCGGACCTGCTCTTCCTCGACGAGCCGACGACGGGCCTCGACCCCCGCAGCCGCAACCAGGTCTGGGACATCGTGCGGGCCGTCGTCGGCCACGGCACGACGGTCCTGCTCACCACCCAGTACCTCGACGAGGCCGACCAGTTGGCGTCCCGTATCGCCGTCATCGACAAGGGCAAGGTGATCGCGGAGGGCACCAAGGGCGAGCTCAAGGCGTCGGTCGGCGCGGGCTCGGTGCATGTGCGGCTGCGGGAGGCCGCGCGGCGCGACGAGGCGGCCCTGCTGCTCGGCGCGGTGCTCGACGCACAGGTGCAGCTGGAGCCCGATCCGGTGGCCCTGACGGCCCGGGTCGGCACGCACGGCGAGCACGCCGGGAGCGGCGACGGGAGCGGCAACGGGAGCGGGAGCGGCAACGGCGGCGGCGACAACAGCGGCGCGGCCGAACAGGCCTCGCGGGCGCTCGCCGAGCTGGCCCGCGCCGGCATCACCGTCGACAACTTCTCGCTGGGCCAGCCCAGCCTGGACGAGGTGTTCCTCGCCCTGACCGGCACGGACGCCGGGTCCGGTTCGACCGAGCTGAAGGAAGAGGCCACGGCATGAGCACCGCCGCCACCACCGAGAGCCAGGATCTCGCGCCCGTCAGGACCGAGTCCCTCGCCGAGCTCCTGATCGCCACCGGGCGTCCGCCCCGGCCGACCGCGCTCTCCGCCTGCCTCACCTTCGGCTGGCGCGCCATCCTGAAGATCAAGCACGTGCCGGAGCAGCTCTTCGACGTCACGGCGTTCCCGATCATGATGGTGCTGATGTACACGTACCTCTTCGGAGGGGCGCTGGCCGGATCGCCGAGCGAGTACATCCAGTACCTGCTGCCGGGCATCCTCGTGATGTCCGTCGTCATGATCACGATGTACACGGGCGTCTCGGTCAACACCGACATCGAGAAGGGCGTCTTCGACCGCTTCCGCACGCTGCCGATCTGGCGGCCCTCGGTGATGGTCGGCTACCTGCTGGGCGACGCGCTCCGCTACGCCATCGCGTCGGTCGTCATCCTGACCGTCGGCCTCGTCATGGGATACCGCCCGGACGGCGGCTTCGTCGGCGTCGTGGCCGGGATCGCCGTCCTGCTCGTCTTCTCCTTCGCCTTCTCCTGGATCTGGACGATGTTCGGGCTGCTGCTGCGCACGGAGAAGTCGGTGATGGGCGTCAGCATGATGGTGATCTTCCCGCTGACCTTCCTCAGCGACATCTTCGTGAAGCCGGAGACGATGCCGGGCTGGTTGCAGGCCTTCGTCAACAACAACCCCATCACCCACTGCTCGTCGGCGGTCCGCGCCCTGATGGACGGCACGTCGCCGACGACGGAGCTGGCGTGGACGCTCGGCTGGGCGCTGCTCCTGGTGGCCGTCTTCGGTCCGGTGACGATGCGTCTGTACAACCGTAAGTAGGCCCTGTTGGCCCATATGCAGTCGCCCCGGTCGCGTTCCGCGTGACCGGGGTCTTGCCTTGGAGGCGTGCCGAAATCCGTCCGCGGTCCGCTGCCCGTCGTCCCCGTCGTCCCCGTCGTCCTTCTGATCCTCGCCTGCGTCCTGGTTCCGCTCGGCGTGCTCTCCATCTGGGCGAAGTACGAGATCGGGGACCGCGACAGTTACGTCGCCACGATGGCGCCGCTCGCCTCCGACCCGGCGGTGCGGTCGGCGGTGGGGGACGCGGTCACCGACTCGGTGATGACGGAGATCGACGTGGGCCCGTTGCAGGGCACGGTCGAGTCGTTCGTACGGGACGCGGTGGCGTCGTTCACGGAGACGGACGCGTACAGGACGGCCTGGAACGCGGCGAACCGGGCGGCGCACGACGCCGTGCAGTCAGCCCTGAACGACGACTCGAACGGCGAGGTGACCATCGACCTCGCACCCATCACCGAGCAGATCAAACGGCAACTCCAGGACGACGGCGTGCCGTTCGCGTCGAAGATCCCGGTGCAGCACACGGAGGTCACGGTCCTGCAGTCCGAGGACCTCGGGTGGCTCTGGAAGAGCTTCCACGCGTTGCAGGTGGCGGGCGTCTGGCCCGCGGTGGCGGCGGCGGTCCTGACGGCCGCCGGGCTGCTGCTCGCCGCCCGCCGCCGCAGGGCGGCCGTCGGCACGGCGCTCGGCATGGCCATCGGCGCCGCGGCCCTGGTGGCCGCCGTCGCGGTCGGCCGCGCCGTGACCATGGACGACCTTCCCCCGGACATCTCCCGGGACGCGGCGGGCGCGGTGTTCGACGCGCTGACGGAGACGCTGCGCGTGACGGCGTGGGTGATCATCGCGGTGGCCCTCGTCGCCGCCCTCGCCACCTGGCTCGTCCCGCGCCTGCGCCACCGCGGCGCGGGGCAACCGTCGACGGCCCCGCCCCGTCTCTGAGGGAATGGACAGTGTGAACAGCGTGGGCGGCGCGGGCAGTGTGGCCGTCGCCCCCGACGCCGACGAGGACCGGGACGAGCGGGCGCCGCGGCGGCGCGCGGGACGGGCCGCCGCGTGGGGTGCCGGGGTGCTGCTGGCCGGGGTCAGCGCCGTCATCGGCTTCCGGGCCGCCGACTCCGACGGCTTCACGCCCGTGCCGCAGCTGCTCGCGTTCCTGCCCTGGCTGCTCGCGCCCGCCGGGGCCGGACTCCTGATGGCCGTGCTCGGGCGGTGGCGGGCCGGCATGGTGTGGGGCGTCGTCGCGCTCGGCTTCGTCGCCTGGTACATGGAGCCGTACGGGAACACCGACGCGCCGCGCGGGCCCGCCGTCGCCGAGCTGCGCGTGCTGACGTCGAACGTCGAGTTCGGGCAGGGGACGGCCGGGCTGGTCCGTGCCGTCCGCGAGGAGCGGCCCGACCTGCTGTTCGTCGAGGAGTGCGACCCCCGCTGCGCGGCCCTGCTCCGCAAGGAGCTGCCCCGCGCCGACTACCCCTACCGCGAGGCCGTCGACGCGTACGGCGCGGAGGGTTCCGTGATCCTCGCCAAGGTCCCGCTGAAGAGCGCGGCCGGTGTCGAAGCCACCCTCGGGATGCCCGGCGCCGTCGCCGACGTCCAGGGGCATCCCGTACGGGTACAGCTCGCGCACCCCATGCCGCCGCTGCCCCGCGGGGTCGGCCTGTGGCGCTCCGAGCTGGGCAAGCTCCAGGACTACGCGGCCGCAGGGTCCGGGCGGCCCACCATCATCGCCGGGGACTTCAACGCCACCCAGGACCACGCCGCGTTCCGCGCGCTCCTGGACGAGGGGCTGCGCGACGCCGCCCGCCTCACCGGCGCCTCGCGCACCCCGAGCTGGCCCGCCGCCGCGCCCGCGCCGCTCGGCGCGCAGATCGACCACGTCCTCGCCACGCCGGACTTCTCCGCCCGCGACGCCCGCTTCCTCGACATCGGGAACACCGACCACCGGGCCCTCGCCGTCACACTGACCCTCCACAAACCGGAAACAGAGCGTTGATCCTCCGGCCAGGGCAAGTCACGTAAAGCGCCGATAATGGGCGCATGCCCCGAGAGTCCCCTCCCGCCCGTCCGGTCTCACTGAGCCCGCTCACCCCACCCGACTGGCTGGTCAGGTCCCTCAAGCCGCAGTCCGCGCCCATCCCCTGGGCGGCCGCGGCCCGCGCCTCCGTGGCGATGGCGCTCCCCCTCGCCATCGGCATCCTCGCCGGACAGCCCACGTACGGCGCGCTCGCCTCCATGGGCGCCCTCTCCGGAGTCATCGGCGACACCGCCGACGCCTACCGCATGCGGATCTTCAACATCGCCGTGCCGCAGCTGTTCGGCGCCATCGGCGTCACCCTCGGCTCGCTCGTCTTCGGGCACGGCTGGGTCGCGGTCGGCGCCGTCACCCTCGTGGCGCTCGTCTCCGGGATGATGTCGACGATCGGCGCCGTCGCCTCCGTGTCGGGCCTGCTCCTGCTGCTCAACTCCGTGGTCGGCGCCGGTCTTCCCATGCCGGGCCAGTGGTGGCTCGCCCCGCTCCTGATGACCGGCGGCGGGCTCCTCGTCCTCACGCTCGCCCTGCTCGCCTGGCCACTGCGCTCCGGCGTCCCCGAACGCTCCGCCGTCGCCGCCGCCTACCGCTCGGTGGCCGCGCTGCTCGACACGGCGGGCACGGACGGCTACGGCGACGCGCGCACCGCAGTCACGGCCTCGCTGAACCAGAGCTACGACCTCGTCCTCGCCCGCCGCACCCGCGACCACGGCCGCAACCCGGAACTGGTTCGCCTCGTCGCCCAGTTGAACGCCCTCACCCCCATCCTCGAAGCGGCCCCCGCCGCCGACCAGGCCGCCCGGCACGCCTGCGTACGGCTGCCCCCCGAAGTGCCGGACGCGGTCCGCGCGCTGGCGGGCGCGGTGGAGCGGGGCGGCACCGCGCACGCCCCCGGAAGCGGCCCCGCCACCCGGGCGGCCTCCCGCATCCCCGAACCGCAGGACCACGCCGCCCGCGCCCTCGACCACGCCGTGCTGCACGCCGCGGAGACCCTCGCCGACCCCGACCCGCTCGGCGCCATCGAGACCGACGACCGCCTCGGCCGGCCCGCCGCCCTGCGCGTCCGCGCCCGCCGCGCCGCGCGCAACGTCGTCCTCTCCGGCACCTCCTGGCGCTACGGCCTGCGCCTCGCCCTGTGCATCGGCATCGCCCAGGCCCTGGTCTCGCTCATCGACGTCCCCAGGTCGTACTGGGTGGCGCTCACCGTCACCTTCGTCCTCAAGCCCGACTTCGGCTCGGTCTTCTCCCGGGCCGTGCTCCGCGCACTCGGCACCGCCGCGGGCCTGGTCGTCGCCGCCGCCGTCCTCGCCGAGGTGCCGCACGGCTGGTGGGACGTGCCCGTGATGATGCTGCTCGCCCCGCTCATCCCGGCCCTCACCACCCGCGGGTACGGCTACCAGACGGCGGCCATCACCCCCGTCATCCTGCTGCTCTCCGACATCCTCAACCACCAGGGCCTCGGCCTCGTCGTACCGCGCCTCGTCGACAGCCTGATCGGCTGCGGGATCACGCTGATCGCGGGCTATCTGCTCTGGCCGGAGAGCTGGGGCACCCGGATCGGCGACCGGCTCGCGGACGCGGTGGCGGACACCGCCCGGTACGTGGAGTGCGCGTTCGGCACCAACGGAGAACCCGCCGAGCGAGCCCGCATGCGCCGCGGCCTCTACCGCGACCTGTCCGTCGTCCGCTCCGAGTTCCAGCGCGCCCTGACCGAACCCCCGCCCACCGGCACACGCGCGGCCGCCTGGTGGCCCCTGGTCGTCGCCGTCGAACGCATCCTCGACGCCACGACGGCCGCGAGGGTCCGCATCCGGCACGGTGCGGCCGCCCCGGCCCCGGAGGAGGTGGCCGAAGTGGCGCGCGAGCTGGAGGGCCTGGCGGACCGGCTGCGCAAGTCAGTGATCCTGGAGAAGGGCCACGTGACCTTCACGGACGCCCCCAAGGACAGCGTCCTGGAGCCTCTGCGACAGGAGGTGAGCGCGGCAAGGGCGATCGCCTCCCCGAAGGCGCCCTGAAGGCGCGCCTGAAAGGGGCGTCCCAAAGGGGCGCGGGGAACTGCGCGGCCAGCCACAGCCGGCCCGCAGCTCCCCGACAACCGGGATTCCCGTTACAGCACCGCGCTAGCGAGCCGCGTTCACCTTGTGCAGCGCCTTGGCGAGCCCATTGGCCCAGAGCTGCTCGACCTTCGAGCGCTCAGCCGCGTCCGGCTGCGCGTTCGTGCAGGACGGACCGGGCCCGCCGCCCGACATCAGCTGACTGCAAGGACCGTCGTACGTGTCCGGCAGCCCGAGCACGTGCCCGGTCTCGTGCGCGGTGACGCGCGTCGAGTCGTACTCCTGGTTCTGGGCGTGGTCCAGGAAGATGTAACCGTTGCCGTGGCCGTCCGTGCTCGCGTACGAGCCACGCGGGTCGTCGCCCTCGCGGTACTCGAAGCTGGCGCCCGAGCTGCCCTCCTGGAGCTTCACGTTGGAGACGGCGCCGTTCCATATGGACGTGGAGCCGGCTATCTGCTGGGCGAAGGAGGGGGCTCCGGACGCGTCGTAGGTGACGGTCACGGACTTCGCACCGGGGTTGGCCGCGCGCTTCTCGGCGACCGCCTTCACGACGGCCTCGAAGAACGCCTTGTTGGCCTTGGCCTCGGCGGCTGAACCCTCGTACTGGGCGTACGAGGCCACGGGGGCCGGGGCGGCGCCGGGGGTCACGGCCGACGCCGAGGTCGCGCCGAGTCCGGCCACGGTGAGGCCGAGGACGGCGGCGACAGACAGGTAACGCTTGTTCATGTGTGGGGGGCTCCCTACTCGTTCCACGACCGCGTGGGGCAGTCGATGAAAGGTGAACGGTTCGGTAGCTGTGAGTGTCGGGGAGGGTGGGGCGCGTGGGAATGATGGCAACTCGCGATAGCGCGGAGCTATCGCCGGGACCCGGCCTGCCCAGAACGGCCGGTTCTCATGGGGTTTGAGCGTCTGGTGCGGCGGCCGTACCGCCTCTACGCTCATCGGACATGGAGCTCGAGGTCAGGCACCTCCGCGCGCTGTGCGCCATCGCCGACACCGGCAGCCTGCACAAGGCCGCCCGGCAGCTCGGCATGAGCCAGCCGTCGCTGACGACCCAGCTGAGGCGCATCGAGCACACGCTCGGCGGCCAGCTCTTCTCCCGCGAGCGCACCGGCTGCCGGCCCACCCCGCTCGGCCGGGTCGTCCTCAGCCGCGCCCGCCCCCTCGTCACGGAGATGCGGGCGCTGGTCGCCGAGACGAAGGCGGCCGCCGCCCGCGCCGCCGAGGGGCCGCAGCTGCGCATCGGCTCCACGGCGAGCCGCGCCATACCGGGCTGGCTGCGCAGGCTCCGCGCGCGCCTGCCGGGGACCGAGATGTCGCTCCAGATGGACGTGTCCGCGAACGCGCTGCTGCGCATGGTGGCGACCGGCCAGCTCGACATCGCCTTCGTGCACGAGGTGGAAGGCTGCCCGCTGCGGCTGCCGGAGACCCTGCGAAGACGGATACTCCTCGACCGGGAGCCGCAGTTCGTCTCCCTCGCCGCCGACCATCCGGCGGCGGACCGTCCCGTCGTACGCCTCTCCGACCTCGCCGACGACCGCTGGATGGTCGACCCGACGGTCGACGGGGAGTGGGACGGCCTGCGGCGCGTCCTCACCGCGGCCGGCCTCAACCCCCGTGTCCTGCACGGCGACTACCTCACCGCGGCGTCTCTCGTCGCGACGGGCGAGGTCGTCGCCCTCTGCCAGCCGACGTCACGCGGCAGGACCGACATGGCCGTACGCCCCCTGTACGGCGACCCCCTCGGCGTACGCCTCATCCTGACGGCGCGCACCGAGGAAGAGCTCGACGCGGTGTACGGCGAGCTGGAGGCGGCCTACTGGGAGGAGGCGCGGCAGGCGCCCGCCTATACGGAGTGGCTGCTGCGGGCCGGCGACGCGCGCGGGACGACGGGCGGGACGACGGGCGGGACGCTGGTCCCGGCCACCCGCTGACGCTCGCCGCCTCCACTCCGGCCTGCCCGGCGCATCAGACGCCGATGTCGCGGCCGTCCTCGCGCCACACCGAGACGACCGACGGGCGGACGATCTTGCCGGGGCCGTCGGGCCAGGCGCTCGCCGGCTTCTCCACCGACGCGCCGTCGACCTCGCCCGGGTGCTGCACGGAGACGAGCACGCGCCGGTCCTGGATGATCGGCCCGCAGGTCTCGGCGCCGTTCGGCATGGTCAGGAACTGCTTGAGCTCACCGCGCCGGTCCCCGCGCGTCGCGACGCCGAACAGGCCGTCGTGCGAGCCGAGCTGGTTGCCGTCGGTGGAGATCCACAGGTTGCCGTGCGGGTCGAAGGCGACGTTGTCGGGGCAGGAGATGGGGGAGACCCGCTCCTTGGGGAAGCCCGCGAAGTACGTGGCGGGGTCGTTCGGGTCACCGGCGACGAGGAACAGCGACCAGGCGAACGTCGTCGCCTCCGCGCGGCCCCGGCGCTCGGTCAGCTCCAGGATCTGCCCGTGCTTGTTGAGGTTGCGCGGGTTGGCCTCGTCGGCGCCCGCCTTCCCCGCCTTGCCGCGGTCGGAGTTGTTGGTGAGGGCGACGTACACCTTGCCGGTGTGCGGCGACGGCTCGATGTCCTCGGGCCGGTCCATCTTCGTGGCGCCGACCTTGTCACCGGCGAGACGCGTGAAGACGTACACCTCGTCGGCGGTCATGCCGTCGACGTGGCTGACGGCCTTCCCGCCGGGCCCGGCGGTGGCGAGCGGAATCCACCGACCGCTCCCGTCGAACTCCCCGTCCTCCGGCAGCGTGCCCTTGCCGTCGATGTCCTCGGCCGGGGAGTCACCGGTCAGCTTGGCGACGTACAGGGTGCCCTCGTCGAGGAGGCTCAGGTTGTGCTCGTGCGCGGCGCGGGAGGTGCCCTTGGCGACGCGCTTGCTGCTGACGAACTTGTAGAAGTAGTCGAACTTCTCGTCGTCGCCCATGTAGACGACGGGGCGGCCGTCGTGCGTCAGGCGGGGCTGCGCGGCCTCGTGCTTGAAGCGGCCGAGCGCGGTGCGCTTGCGCGGGGTCGAGTCCGGGTCGTACGGGTCGAGTTCGACGACCCAGCCGAAACGGTTGGCCTCGTTCGGCTCCTCGGCGAGGTCGAAGCGGCGGTCGAACCTCTCCCACTTGCGCTCGGACGCCTCGCCGGTGACGCCGTACCGCTTGAGGCGCGCGGCGGTCGTCGGGTCGGTCACCTTCGCGGCGTTGGCGAAGTACTGGTTGAAGTTCTCCTCGCCGTGCAGGGTCGTGCCCCACGGCGTGGTGCCGCCCGAGCAGTTGTTGAGGGTGCCGAGCACGGTCGTGCCGCGCGGGTCGGCCTTCGTACGGACGAGGGGGCTGCCAGCGACCGGCCCGGAGAGGCGGAACCGGCTGGTCGCGGTGAGCCGCCGGTTGAGGTGGTGCCGGGAGACGGCACGCAACTTCCCGCTGCGCCGCTCGTCCTCCACCACGACGACGGACAGGCCGTGCGCGGCCCAGGCGATCTCGACCTGCTCGCGGGTCGGGTTCTCGGGGTCGTACCCCTCGAACATCAGGATCTCGTCCGTGTACTCGTGATTGGCGACCAGCACCTGACGTCCGCGCTCACGCCGCAGCGGCAGCAGGCTCAGGAAGTCGTTGTTGTACCCGAACTGCCCGGCCTGCGCCTTCGCGGTCTGCTTCGCGGCGTCGAAGGCGGGGGCGCCGCGCAGGATGGGCTCGCCCCAGCGGATGACGACGTTCTGCTCGTACCCGGCGGGGACGGTGACGGTGTCGGCGGTGTTCGGCGCGACGGGCGCGAACCGCAGCCCGCGCGCTCCCTTGCTCTTCTTGTCGCTGGGGCGGCCGACGGGTGCGGCGGCAGCGGCCTGCGGGGCTCCCGGGTCGGCTATCACCGCGCCGCCCGCGGCGGCGGCGACGGTCACCACGGCGGTGGCACGCATCATCGAACGGCGGCTGAGCGCACCGGCGATGACGTCCCCGACGTACTCGTTCTCGCTGGTGTTCGGCACCTCGCCGAAGCAGGCGTCGCCGCAGCGGAAGCGGCAGGTCAGGGCGGAACGGCCGCCGCTCCCCTGATGCGAGGTAATGATCGGCAGCAGCTTGCGCACGGGTCCTCCGTCGTGTGGCGTGGCCTGTTTTCGCCGTGACGCTATGGGCGGTATTCAGCAGGGCGAAGGCCGGAGAGTGAACGGAGAGTGAATCCGTGGCGCACGGGAAGGAGTTGACGCCAGGCTGTCCCGCGGGTGGTTCGGGCGGGTGAGGAGTCGGGTACCGGTGTACGACCCTGCCCAAGATCGCCTACGGCGGCGGCTAACCTTACGTGTCCGCCCTGGCCAGGGATTTTCGGGAATCAACTCACGCGAAGGGTTGCGCACATGGGCATTCTGAACCGCCTGCGGAACGCGTTCGGACGATCACGCAAGGAGAGCGTTCCGGAGGCACGGGAGCCTGAGCGTGCGACTACGCCTGAGCAGGGGGTAGCGCCCTCGGAGCCGGTGACCCTCCCGTCCCCGTCCCCCGAGCCGACCCCGCCCCCCAAGGCTTCGGTCCCCTCCCCGAGCCCGGAACCGTCCCCCTCCACGGTGGACGACCTGGTAGCAGCAGCCTTCGACAAGGTAACGGTCCCCCAACAGTCCCCGACGCCGAGCGCCGCCGACCCCGCGGCCGCCACCGCTGTGCCCGCGGTGCCGAGCACCGATGACGAGGGCGTCCCTGAGGCCGACCCCGAGCCGAAGGCTGAGGCGACCCCTGAGGCCGAGCCGGAAACTACCCCCGAGCCGAAGGCTGAGGCGACCCCTGAGGCCGACCCCGAGCCGAAGTCCGCCCCCGCCCCCGCGGCGGACGAGTTTGAAGCCGAGGCCGAGGCCGAAGCCGCCACCGCTGTGGGCAATCGTCCCGCTGGGCGGGACGGGTGGGCACAGCCCCCGGTGCCGAGCACCGATGACGAGGGCGTTCGTGAGGTCGACCCGGAACCCGAGCCGAAGGCTGAGGTGACCCCTGAGGTCGAGCCCGAGCCGAAGGCTGAGGCAGCGGCTGAGGCCGACCCCGAGCCGAAGGCTGACGTCATCCCGGACGCGGGGGGCAACCACACCCCGGCCAACGGAAAGCCCGCCATCTCCGCGGCAAAGGTACGGTCCAAAGCCCCGGGGCTAGCCCCCGCGTACAAGGCCGCCGCCACAGCCCTGAAAAAGAACAACCTCACAGGAACCCGAGCCCAGGTCTACCTGGTCCTCGACCGCTCCGGCTCCATGCGCCCGTACTACAAGGACGGCTCCGCCCAGAGCCTGGGCGAGCAGATCCTGGCCCTCGCCGCGCACACGGCCCCGGACGCCACCGACCCCTCCGTGCACGTCGTCTTCTTCTCGACGGACATCGACGGCACCGGCACCCTCACGCTCCCCGAGCACGAGGGCCGTATCGACGAGATGCACGCGGCAGCGGGCCGCATGGGCCGCACCAGCTACCACCGAGCGATCGAAGAGGTAGTGGCGCACTACGAGAAGTCGGAGCACAAGGAGAACGGCACCCCCGCCCTGGTGATCTTCCAGACGGACGGCGCCCCGGACGCGAAGGGCCCGGCGACCCAGGCACTGAAGGACGCCGCCGCCCACCCCCTCTTCTTCCAGTTCGTGGCGTTCGGCGACCACGACGCGAAGGGCTTCGACTACCTCCGCAAGCTGAAGGCGGAGAACGCCGCGTTCTTCCACGCGGGCCCGGCCCCGCGCGAGCTCACGGACAAGGAGCTGTACGAGGGCCTGCTGGCGTCCTGGCGCCCGTAACCCGGCGTACGACATTCCAGGGGGCGTACCGGAAGCCACCGGAAGCCACCGGTTGTACCGGAGGCCACCGGTCCACCCCCTGGAATCGAGGTGAGTGGATCTTCACAAGGCCGTTAGGATTTCGACCATGGCGGCCACTGGATCCGAGAAGCAGGGGACGAGCGCAGACGCGAAGGCGTACTACGTCTCGACCCCCATCTACTACGTAAACGACGCTCCTCACCTGGGCCACGCCTACACGACCGTTGCAGGGGACGTGCTCACGCGCTGGCACCGTCAGCGCGGCGAGAAGGTGTGGTACCTCACCGGCACGGACGAGCACGGTCAGAAGATCATGCGCACGGCCGAGGCGAACGACGTCACCCCCCAGGAGTGGTGCGACAAGCTCGTCACCGAGGCATGGAAGCCCCTCTGGGAGCACCTGAACATCGCGAACGACGATTTCATCCGTACGACGGAGAAGCGTCACACCGACCGCGTGCAGGAGTTCGTCCAGGATCTCTACGACAAGGGCGAGATCTACAAGGGTGGCTACGAGGGCCCGTACTGCGTGGGCTGCGAGGAGTACAAGCTCCCCGGGGACCTCATCGACGGCGAGGGCGACTTCGAGGGGCAGAAGCTCTGCCCCATCCACAAGAAGCCGGTGGAGCTCCTCAAGGAGGAGAACTACTTCTTCAAGCTCAGTGAGTACGGCGACAAGCTCCTCGCCCTGTACGAGGCGAACCCGGGCTTCATCCAGCCGGAGTCGGCGCGCAACGAGGTCGTGAACTTCGTCAAGCAGGGCTTGCAGGACCTGTCCATCTCGCGCTCCACCTTCGACTGGGGCGTCAAGGTCCCCTGGGACGACAAGCACGTCATCTACGTCTGGGTCGACGCCCTCCTGAATTACGCGACGGCCGTGGGCTACGGCGCGAACCAGGAGAAGTTCGAGTCGACCTTCCCCGCGAACGTCCACCTGGTCGGCAAGGACATCCTCCGCTTCCACGCGGTGATCTGGCCGGCGATGCTGCTCGCGCAGGGCCTGCCGGTGCCCGGCAGGATCGCGGCGAACGGCTGGCTGATGGTCGGCGGCGAGAAGATGTCGAAGTCGAACCTGACGGGCATCAAGCCGCAGGACCTGACGTCCCACTTCGGCGTGGACGCGTACCGCTGGTACTTCCTGCGGGCCATCGCGTTCGGCAGCGACGGCTCGTTCTCGTGGGAGGACTTCACGGCCCGCTACACCTCCGAGCTCGCCAACGACTACGGCAACCTCGCCTCGCGCGTCGCGGCGATGGTCGGCAAGTACTTCGGCGGCGAGCTGCCCGAGGCCACCGCTCCCGGCGAGGCCGAGCAGGCGGTCAAGGACGGCCTCGCCAAGGCCGTCGCGACCGCCGACCGCGCGATCGGCGAGGAGCTGGACTTCCAGGGCGGCATCCTGGCGATCTTCGACTTCGTGAAGCAGGTCAACGGCTACATCACGGAGCAGGAGCCGTGGAAGGTCGCCAAGGACGACAGCCCGGAGGGCAAGGCCCGCCTGGCGACGATCCTCTACACGGCGGCGGAATCCCTCCGCGCGGTGGCGGTCCTCCTCAACCCGATCATGCCGGACACCTCCCAGAAGCTCTGGGACTCCCTCGGCGCGGAACCCCTCCTGGGCGCCCTCGCCGACCAGGACCTCCGAGCCGCCGGCACATGGGGCACGCTCCCCGCGGGCGCGACGGTCACGAAGGGCGCGGTCCTGTTCCCCCGCCTGGAGGAAAAGCCGACCGCGTAGCGGTACGTTAGGTTTCGCGGGAAGTCCCGCCACCTCCCCGGTAGGCACGGGGAGGTGGCGGGACTTTCTGATGTACGGCGTCAGGCGCCGTCGCCCGCGAACAGATCGTCCGCCCCGGCCGCGTGGACCGCCCGTTCCGCCCAGACCTTGAGCTGCTCCAGGTCGGTGCACGCGGTGACCCGTGCACGGACGGCAGGAGGCACGTCGATGCCCCGCCAGGAGAGGATGTTCAGGATCACCTCGGCACGTTCCTCGGCCCGGCCCTCTTCCCGGCCCTCTTCCCGGCCTACAGCCCGGCCTTCCTCTCGGCCTTCCTCCCGGCCTTCCTCCCGCTCCTTCACCGCGAACGGGTGGTCGAAGAAGTACTTGGTCGCCGTCATCAGTTCCTCCCAGATCTCCTTCGCCCGGGGGTCCACCAGACCGGACCGGGTGAGCTGTGCGAACATTCCCGCCGCTTCGCGGTCGATGGACTCCAGAGCCGCGGCCAGTGCCCTCAGTATGGCGGCGGAACCCGGTCCCTTTCCATGTGTAATCGCCGAGAACACCGCAAGGGGGACATCCCTCTCGGCCTCATGCCGGTCCGTGATCACCGGCACGTTGTCCGGCCCCAGGACCAGCGGACGAACGGTGAGCGAGGACCAGCCCGGCAGCCCGAACTGGATGGGCTTGGCGGCCCATCGAGCCGTCGCCGAGCTCTGCGTCACGACGATCAGCACCGGCTCGCAGTGGTACTTCTCGTAGAGGTACGAGAGGTAGTACGGCCAGCTGCCGCGCTTGGACTCGTCCTTCTTGCCCTGCGACTCGATGACGAACAGGTAGTTGCCGTCATCGGTGTCCACCCTCAGCAGGGTGTCGCAGCGGCGCTCGACCGGTTCGATCTCCGTGAGGTCCACATCGAGGGTCATGATGTCTCGTGGTTCCGGAAACGGAACGTGGAGCAGGCGTTGGAGGGAGCGGACCAGCAGAGCCGTGTCCTTCTGGAAGATCCGGTGCATCGCCTCGTGTGACGAGCTGACCATCGGTTCTCCTTTCTGTTCGGCATGATCAACGAGCTACGCCGCATTTAGTTCGCACCAGACGTGCTTGCCGGGTTCCGTTGTCCCCCGGCCCCCCGGGCACCAGCCCCAGCCGTCCGCACAGGCCCGCACGAGATCGAGGCCGCGCCCCTGCTCATCACCCGCGTCGGCGGTGCGCGGGGGCGGGGCGGGCGGCGTGGGGTCGGCGTCCCAGGCCCCCACGCGGAGGACTCCGTCGCGGTAGCGGACGCGAAGGGCGGCGGGGCCTTTGGTGTGACGTACCGCGTTGCTGACCAGTTCGGTGGCCAACAGCTCTGCGACCTCGCTGAGTTGCGGCAGGCAGTGCAGGCTGAGGATGAGGCGGAGGGCGCGACGGCAGACGGTGACGGCCCGGACGTCGTGGGGGATGTACAGGGTGTACTCCCACGGTTCGCTTGAGGGCATGCGAGAACTCCAACGGGTGAGGGGGAGTTGACGGGACGCGGCGGTGGCAGGGCGGTGGCATGTCACGTCCGCCATGGCATGACGGGGTGGTGCGCTTCCGGTATCCCGGCGATCTCGCAGCGTGTGCGGCGCGTCACCGACGGTAGACCTCAATATTTAGGTGCCGCAAGCCGCTGACGTAACCTGGCACCCGAACGAGGCACTCCACAAGGTGAGTTGCTCAGAGGAGACATGCATGGCATTGCGGGCCCGACCCACCGCTCGGCAACTGCGCCTGGGCACCGAACTGCGTAAGTTGCGCGAGGCAGCAGGCATGACGGCACGGGATACCGCCGCGCTCCTCGGGGTGAACGCCGCGCAGATGACCCACATCGAGTCCGGCCGCTCAGGCGTGAGTGAAGTGCGCCTGCGCCGTCTGGCGGCCCACTACGCATGCACGGACGAGGCCTTGATCGGCGCCCTCACCGATATGACGACCGATCGCACTCGCGGCTGGTGGGAGGAGTTCCGTGGCGTACTGCCACCGGTATTTCTGGACGTCGCCGAGCTGGAGCACCACGCGACGCACTTGCGCGAGGTGGTGATCACGCACGTGCCAGGCCTCCTGCAGACTGCGGACTACGCCCGGGCCGTCTTCTCGTACATGGTGCCGGACCTACCGCCCAGCGAGCTGGAACCCCGAGTGGAGCACCGCATCAGGCGAAGAGCCGCCATTGACGGAGATGACCCCACCCCGTACGAGACGATCATCCACGAGTTCGCCCTGCGCATTCGCGTCTCCGACCGCAGGGTCGCTCATGCCCAACTCAGCGCGATCCTGGGCCAGATCGAACACGAGCACACGACTGTACGCATCGTGCCCACCGATCAGGACGGTTTCGCCGGCGCCGGGGCGTCGATGATGTACACCGGCGGCCAGGTGCCCCAACTGGACACCGGACTGCGGGACTCGCCTACCGGCACCGCGTTCCTCGACGCCGAACCGCAACTGAAACGCCTTCGAACATTGTTCCGTAAGGTGGAGAGGGCGTCCCTGGACCCCACGGCATCCAGGGACTTCATCCACCGTTTGTCGAAGGAACTGTGAGGCGTATCCATGACCCCGGCTCCGCACTGGCAGAAGTCCACCTTCTCCGACGGCGGCGATGGCAACACCTGCGTAGAGCTGGCCGTCACCAGCGCTCTCATCCGCCTTCGCGAGAGTGACGAGCCCGCCAAGGAACTCCACACCACCCGAACCGCTCTGGCACAGTTCCTGCGCACCCTGAAGAAGGGCGGCTGATGAGCCTTACCGCTTGGCAGAAGTCCACCTTCTCGGGAGGCGGCGACGGCAACGCTTGCGTCGACCTGACACGCACCGACGCCTACATCCACCTCCGCGAAAGCGACGACCCCGGCGTCGAACTGACGACTCCCCCAGCCACCCTGGACCAACTCCTGCGGACCATCAAGGCGAACCAACAATGAACGCCACCCGCTGGCAGAAGTCGTCCTTCTCCGGCGGTGGTGTGGGTAACGACTGTGTGGAACTCGCAGGCACCGGCACCCGCATCCACCTCCGCGAAAGCACCGCCCCCGCCACCGAACTGCACACCACCCCCATCCCCCTCGCCCAGCTCCTCCGAGCGGTCAAGGCGAGGGGGACGATCGGCGAGGCGACCCCCTAGACCCCGCCCGGGCGGGCGCTCTCAGCCCTCGCAGCCGTCGATGTCGTCGTCGCATCCGCTCACGTCGCCCTCGGCGACCGTGTTGAGGCGCCAGGCGATGAGACCCGTGCCGGCCTTCTCGGGGCCCACCCAGGCCTTGAACGGCTTGCCCGACGGAACGTTGAACTGGTCCGCCTCACTGTCCCCGCACTCCACTCCGTAGGCCTGCTCCTCCCCGCCCCGGGACAGGGTCAGGGTGAGCTCCTCGACCTCGTCGTCCGTGTCACACGTGATCTCGAAGCGGTAGGGGTCCACGCCGCTCGCCGGGAAGGCATTGTCGAGGCCCGATCCGACGTACGCCGTACCGGAGTCGAAGAGCTCCGCCTCCGTACCGTCGTCGGCGGCCGCGTCCAGCGCCCGTTCGGCACGCTGCAGCGCGTCATCCGGCTCCCAGGGCCGCGCGCTCCCCGAAGACGCGGCGGATTTCGACGTCCGCGTCGCCTCAGGCTCCCGCTCCGACGAAGCATCGGTCCCCTTCCCGCTCCCCCCGCCCCCACAGCCCGACACCAGCATCAGTGCGGCCAGAGCGGCGAGGGCTACAGGTACAGGTACGGGTACGGGGCGTGTGTGGCGTGTACGCAGGGAACTCACCACGATCAACCGCCGTACGACCCCACCAGCCGTGCCAACTGCCGCCCCACCACCCGCAACGGCTCCTCGCTGCGGGTGACCTGGGCCGTCACCTCCGCGCCCTCCAGCGCGCCGATCACCGTCGTCGCCACCTCCCGCGCGTCCTGCGCCCCGAAGCCCGCGCGGAGCAACCGCTCCTCGACGATCCCCTCCCAGCCGCGCAGCGCCTCCGCGCTCACCCGCTGGATCTCCGAGTCCGTGCCCAGCGTCTCCAGGGCCGCCGCCGTGACGGGGCAGCCGTCGACCCAGCCGGACTCCCGCAGGCCGACGGCGAGTTCGTTCGCGCAGCGTTCGATCGCGGCACCCGGCGCGTCCTCACCGGCCAGTGCCTCCCGCAGCAGCTCCGCGAACTCCTCGGCGCTGTACGTGATCGCGGCCACCGCGACGGCCTCCTTCCCGCCGGGGAAGAAGTGGTAGACGGAGCCGAGCGTGGCCTCCGCCTCCTTGGCGATCTGCTTGATTCCGGTGCCCACATAGCCCTGCCGCTGAATCAGGCGGGCGGCGACGACGACGATCCGGTCGCGGGTGGTGGGAGCGCTCTTCTCGGGCATGCCCCCACCCTATCCCTGATTAGTTAGAGCGTTCGTTCTAGAGGCGTGCTACCTTCTCCCCACGCCGCTAGATAGAGCGATCGTTCTAGTTTCTGACTGGAGTCACGCATGCCCTCCACATCGCAGTCCGCATCGCAGCCCGCATCGCAGTCCGCACCGCAGCCCGTCACCGTCATCGGCCTCGGCCCCATGGGGCAGGCCATGGCCGCCGCCTACCTCGACCGCGGCTACGACGTCACCCTCTGGAACCGCACCCCCTCCCGCGCCGACGCCCTCGTGGAGCGCGGCGCGCGCCTCGCCGAGAGCGTCGAAAAGGCCCTGCTCGCGAACGAGTTGGTGATCCTCAGCCTCACCGACTTCGACGCGATGTACGCGATTCTGGAGCCCGCCAAGGCGGCGCTCGCGGGCCGCACCCTCGTGAACCTCAGCTCGGACACCCCGGAGAAGGCCCGGGAAGGCGCCCGTTGGGTGACCGGCCTCGGCGGCACGCATCTGACGGGCGGCGTCCTCGTTCCGCCGCCCCTCATCGGCACCCCGGACGCGTCGACGTTCTACAGCGGACCCCGTGAGGCGTACGACAAACACCGTGCCGCACTCGAAGTCATCACCGGCAAGACCGACCACCGGGGCGAGGACCCGGGGCTCGCCGCGCTCATGTACCAGCTGAACATGGTCATTTTCTGGCCATCGATGATCGCCTATTGGCAGGCTGTGGCTCTGGCGAGCGCCCACGGCCTCACCGCCGCCGAGATCGCCCCCTACGCCACCGAGAACTTCGCCGGCATGGGGCACTTCATCGACTTCTACGCGCCCCGCATCGACGCGGGCAACCACGCCGGTGACGTGGACCGGGCGTCAATGGGCCTGGCCAGCATGGACCATGTGGTCCGCACCGCCGCCGACGCGGGCGTGGACACGGCGTTCCCGGAGGCCGTGCACGGCATCTTCCGCCGCGTGGTGGAGGCGGGGCACGGCGCGGACAGCTTCTCGCGGGCCGTGGAGCTGATGGCCAAGAAGCCGCAGAACCAGCCCGGTTCGACTGCCCACTGAAACGAGGGGTATGTCTAACGGTGAGCTAAGTCATGCGGAGAGGAGGCTTAAATTGACGCCGCCTTCACACCCGCCTACGTAAGCTTCACGACATGGCCACGACTCCCTCCCCCGACCGGCGACGCACCGCCGACGAGGTCAATGAGGACATCCGTGCGCTGTGGCTGCGCGCGGGCGGACGCCTCCGTCCCGACGAACGCGCCCTGTACGAGCGCCTGGTGACGGAGTGGGCAGAAGCGGAAGCCAACTCCACCCCCACTCACGCAGCCTGAGACAGCCACCCCGCCCTGGGGCAGCCCCCTAAGGGGCGCAGCCCCAGGGGCGCGGGGAACTGCGCGCCCAGCCACAACGCAACGCAACGCACCCGCAGAAGAACGGACAAGCAAAAGGCCCCGGAACCAAAGGTTCCGGGGCCAATTACGTAACCGCTACTGCGCCGCAGGCTTCGGCGCCGCAGGCTTCCGCAGCGAGATGTTCAGCTCCCGCAGACGGGACTCCTCAAGCACCGTCGGCGCCCCCATCATCAGGTCCTGCGCGTTGCCGTTGAGCGGGAAGGCGATCGTCTCGCGGATGTTCGGCTCGTCGGCGAGGAGCATCACGATGCGGTCGACGCCCGGGGCGATGCCACCGTGCGGCGGGGCGCCGAGGCGGAACGCGCGGAGCATGCCCGCGAACTCGTGCTCGACGGTCTCCGCGTCGTAGCCCGCGATCTCGAAGGCCTTGAGCATGACCTCGGGCTCGTGGTTCCGGATGGCGCCGGAGGAGAGCTCGATGCCGTTGCAGACGATGTCGTACTGCCAGGCGAGGATGTCGAGCGGGTCCTTCTCCTCCAGGTCCTTCATGCCGCCCTGCGGCATCGAGAAGGGGTTGTGGGAGAAGTCGATCTTGCCGGTCTCCTCGTCCTTCTCGTACATCGGGAAGTCGACGATCCAGCAGAAGCGGAAGACGCCCTCCTCGAAGTGACCCGCGCGCTTGGCGGCCTCGACGCGCACCGCCGACATGATCTTCGAGACCTCGTCGAACTCGCCCGCGCCGAAGAAGACGGCGTGACCGGCCTCCAGGCCGAGGCGCTTCGTCAGCTCCGCCACGTTCTCCTCGGTGAGGAACTTCGCGATCGGGCCCGTCAGCGAACCGTCCTCGGCGACGCGCACCCAGGCGAGGCCCTTCGCGCCCTGCTCGACCGCGTAGTCACCGAGGCCGTCGAAGAACTTGCGGGACTGCGACGCCGTGTCCGGCACCGGGAGGGCGCGCACGTGCTTGCCCGCGAACGCCTTGAACTCCGAGCCCTCGAAGATGTCGGTGATGTCGACCAGTTCGAGCTTGGCGCGCAGGTCCGGCTTGTCGTTGCCGTACTTCAGCATCGACTCTCGGAACGGGATGCGCGGGAAGGGGGACGTGACCTCGCGGCCGCCGCCGAACTCCGTGAAGAGCTCCGTCATCAGCTTCTCGATGGGCTGGAAGACGTCTTCCTGCTCCACGAAGCTCATCTCGACGTCGAGCTGGTAGAACTCGCCGGGCGAGCGGTCCGCGCGGGCGTCCTCGTCGCGGAAGCAGGGCGCGATCTGGAAGTAGCGGTCGAAGCCCGAGATCATCAGCAGCTGCTTGAACTGCTGCGGGGCCTGGGGGAGCGCGTAGAACTTGCCCGGGTTCAGACGGGACGGGACGACGAAGTCGCGCGCGCCCTCGGGGGACGTCGCGGTCAGGATCGGCGTCGCCATCTCGTTGAAGCCGAGGGCCACCATCTTCGAGCGGATCGAGGCGATCACGGCGCTGCGCAGCATGATGTTGCGGTGCATGCGCTCGCGGCGCAGGTCCAGGAAGCGGTACTCCAGGCGCCGCTCCTCGTTCACGCCGTCCTCGGCGTTGATCGTGAAGGGCAGCGGGCCCGCCTCGCCGAGCACCTCGACCTCGGAGGCCTCGATCTCGATCTCGCCGGTGGGCAGCTCCGGGTTCACGTTGTCGGCGCCGCGCGAGACGACCTTGCCGTCGACGCGGACGACCGTCTCCTTGGAGAGCTTGTCGAGCGTCTCGGCGGCGGGCGTGCCCGGACGGGCCACCAGTTGCGTGATGCCGTAGTGATCGCGGAGATCGATGAAGAGAATGCCGCCCAGGTCTCGGCGATTGTGCAGCCAGCCGCTCAGCCGGACGTCGGTGCCGACGTCAGAGGCGCGGAGCTCGCCGCAGGTGTGGGACCTGTACCGATGCATCGTCGTTCATCCAGTCTTCGCGAATAGGGGAGAGAGCAGACCCTCACAAGGCTACCGTCCGGCCGAGGATCGGTTTCCGGATATCGCCGGTGGCCACCCGCCTGGGGCCGGATGCCGCCGGGTTCGGTGGCGCCTTACGTGTACATCTTCCTAAAGTGGGTCAATGCGCACCGACGATCCCCTCCTACAGGTGGGGGACGATTCCCTGCCTCCCGTACGGGACGTCCTGGCCGCCATCGCGACCGGGCTGTGGCGCTGGGACAACGCGTCCGGGACCGTCACGCTCGACGCGGAGGCGGCCCGGCTCCTCGGCCTGCCCGCACGCGCCCAGACTCTGTCGGAGGCGGGCGTGCGGTCCCGTTTCCACCCGGTCGACTGGAACGAGATCTACGGAACCGTCCAGCTCGCCGTCGCCGAGGGCACCCTCGCCGAGGCCCGGCTGCGGATCATGGACGAGACGGGCCGGCGGGTCCTGCGCATCGTGCGCAGCCGCTCCAAGCCCGTCATGCACGGGACGACCGAGGCGTACGAGCTGGTCGGCACCTTGCAGGAAGTGACGGAGCCCGCGCCAGGCACCGCCGCCCGCACCCCGGTCACCGGCGACTGGCGCCGCTCCCGCGAGGCGTTCCTGCTGGACGCGGGGCGGGCGCTCGCCGAGGCGCGCTCCACGGAAGAGGTGCTCAGGGTCGCCGCCGGGCTGTCCATGCCGGGGTTCTCGCCGGACGGGCTCGCGGTCTTCGGGGTGGAGGGCGAGCGGCTGACGATCATCGGGCACCACGGGCATCAGCCCGGCGACGACGGGCCCTTCTCCGCGATGCCACTGGACACCGACTATCCGGCCGCCGAGGTGGTGCGCACCGGCCGCGCCGTCTACCTCTCCACCCCGGAGGACTACCGCAGGCGCTATCCCGCCTCCTGGCCGCTGGCCAGCCGTTTCGAGCGGCAGTCGTGGGCGTTCCTGCCGCTGACCGTCGCGGGCCGCACGATGGGCGCGTGGATGGCGGCGTTCACGTATCCGGTCTCGTTCACGCCGGACGAGCGTTCCGTGCTGACGACGGTGGCCCGGATGCTGGCGCAGGCCCTGTCGCGGGCCGGGGTCGCGGAGTCGGAGCGGGAACTGACGGAGGGGCTCCAGCGGTCGATGCTGCCGATGCTCGGGCCGCAGATCCCGGGGATGGGCGTGGCCGCCCGCTATGTGCCGACCGGCGGCGGCCTTCAGGTGGGCGGCGACTGGTACGACATGATTCCGCTGCCCAGCGGCCGCATCGCCTTCGTCATCGGCGACGTGCAGGGGCACGACGTGCGCGCGGCGGGCCTGATGGGCCAGCTGCGGATCGCCCTGCGCGCGTACGCGTCGGAGGGCCATCGGCCGGACGCCGTCCTCTCCCGCGCCACCCGCTTCCTGTCGGGGATCACCGAGTCCATCACCTTCGGGTCGAGCGGCACGGGCACCGAGGGGGCCACGGAGTACGACCCGCGCTTCGCGACCTGCCTGTACGTGGAGGCCGACCCGGCGACCGGCGTCCTGGAGATGGCCCGCGCCGGCCACCCCGAGCCCGCGATACGCATGAGTGACGGAACGGTTCTGCTGCGCCCCACCGCGGGCGGCCTGCCGCTCGGCATCGACCCGGACGCCGACTACCCGACGACCCGCCTCGTCCTGGAGCCAGGCGAGACCATGCTGATCTGCACCGACGGCCTCATCGAGACCGGCGGCCACGACCTGGACAGCGGCTGGTCGCGGATCAGGACGATCCTGGAGGAGTACGCGGGCGAGGACGAGTCCGACGGTCTGGAGCAGCTCGCCGACTCGCTCGTACAGGCCGTGCACGGGCCGTCCTCGCACCACACCACGGGCCCGCTCGCGGACCGCCGCGAGGACGACATAGCCATACTGCTGCTCAGCCGGACGGGCCGCCCCGAGCAGCGCACGGACGCCCGCCGCACCGTCCTGACCGTCGCCCAGGCCGAGCCCGAGCGCGTCGCGGGGGCCCGCCGCCACCTGCGGGACCTGCTGCACGACTGGGCGGACGACGACCAGGTCGACTCGGCGGTCCTGATGGTCTCGGAGATGCTCACGAACGTCCTCGTGCACACGGACGGCGACGCCCTGATGGTCGCCGAGGTCACCGGTGAGCCGGGCGCGCGCCGCCTGCGGGCCGAGGTCGCGGACGGCAGCGACGACCTGCCGCACAAGCGGCAGCCCGGCGAACTCGCCTCGTCCGGCCGCGGCCTCGTCCTGATGGAGCTGCTCGCCGACGCGTGGGGCGTGGACCCGCGCGGCGACGGCAAGAGCATCTGGTTCGAGCTCTACGAGAGCGCCTCCGGCGGTGCGGCGGAGGAGGAGGGCGGGGCGGGCGCGCCGGAGTAGCGGCCGCGCAGCTCCGAGAGGATGCCGAAGGCCGCGGCTGTCAGCGGCACGGCGAGGAGCATGCCGATGATGCCGGCCACGGACGCGCCCGCGGTGATGGCCAGCATCACCACGGCCGGATGCATCTGCACCGTCCGGCTCTGGATCACCGGCTGGAGGATGTGTCCTTCCAGGACCTGCACGGCGAGGACCACGCCGAGCGCCCAGAGCGCGATGGCGAAGCCGCGGTCCGCGAGGGCGACGAGGACGGCGACCGCACCGGAGAGGAAAGCGCCGAGGTAGGGGATGTACGCGCCGACGAAGACGAGCGCGCCGAGCCCCACGGCTCCCGGCACCCGCAGGATCAGCAGCCCGACCGTGATGCAGAGCGCGTCGATGAACGCGATGATCGTCGTGCCCCGCATGAAGCCCTCGATGGCGCCGAAGGCCCGGTGCGCCATGGCCTCCACGACGTCGGCGGAGCGGCCGGGCGAGAGCGAGCGCAGGGCTGCCATCGCCCGCCCGGAGTCGCGCAGGAAGAAGAAGACGAGCAGGAGCGCGAGCACGGCCATGGCGATGACCTCGCCGACTACGCTGAGTCCGCTGAGCACTCCGGACGCGGCGGTTCCGCCGAACTTGCCGAGGAGCTCCTTGGCGTTGGACGCCATGTCGTCCAGCGAGGTGCCCGCCGCCCCGAAGTACTTCGCGACGTCGGTCGCGGCCTGCTTCAGGGAGGCGATGATCTGGTCGCCGGTGTCGATCAGCGCCTTCACCACGATGTAGGCGACACCGCCGACGACGGCGACGACGGCCGCGCAGGTCAGCCCCGCGGCGAGGGAGCGCTGCACCTTCATCCTGAGCAGGCGCCGGTAGAGCGGGCCGAGGAGGGCCGTGCCGAGCAGGGCGAGCAGCACCGGGGTGACGGCCGTCTTGAAGACGACGCAGAGCCAGACCCCCACGGCCGCCACGCCGGTGACGAGGAGGAGGACGACGCACCAGGCGGCGACGCGGCGGGCGGGCTCGGGCAGGAGAGTGCTCACCCCTCCTACCCGAACACGGGCTCACCGGCCCCGCACGTTATGTACGGCCGGGGACGGGCCCTGCATGCCGTGGACGGGCCCTACATGCCGTGGACGGCGGGGACGGTGCCGAGCAGCCCCTTCTGGAAGTCCTCGAAGGCCTGCTGCAGCTCGGCCTGACTGTTCATCACAAACGGGCCGTAGTGGGCCATGGGCTCCCGGATCGGCCGGCCGCCGAGCAGCACGATCTCCAGGTCGGGGGCGTGCCCGTCCTGCCGCTCGTCGGCGCGGACGGTCAGCGAGGACCCGGCGCCGAAGACCGCGGTCTGCCCCATGTGCACGGGGCGCCGCTCGGCACCCACGCTGCCGCGTCCTGCGAGGACGTACGCGAGTCCGTTGAAGTCCTCGCGCCAGGGCAGCGTGACCTCGGCGCCGGGCCGCACGGTCGCGTGGATCATCGTGATCGGCGTGTGCGTGATGCCGGGGCCCTCGTGCCCGTCGAGCTCACCGGCGATGACGCGGAGCAGCGCGCCGCCGTCGGGGGTGGTGAGCAGCTGGACCTGGCCGCCGCGGATGTCCTGGTAGCGGGGGTCCATCATCTTGTCCCTGGCGGGCAGGTTCACCCACAGCTGGAGGCCGTGGAAGAGGCCGCCGGACATGACGAGGGACTCGGGCGGCGCCTCGATGTGCAGGAGGCCGCTGCCGGCCGTCATCCACTGGGTGTCGCCGTTGCGGATGGTGCCGCCGCCGCCGTTGGAGTCCTGGTGCACGAACGTGCCGTCGATCAGGTACGTGACCGTCTCGAAGCCGCGGTGCGGGTGCCAGGGGGTGCCCTTCGGCTCGCCCGCCTCGTACTCCACTTCGCCCATCTGGTCCATCATGATGAACGGGTCGAGGTACTTGTAGTTGATCCCCGCGAAGGCCCGGCGCACCGGGAACCCCTCGCCCTCGAAGCCGCTCGGCGCGGTGGTCACGGCGAGCACGGGGCGCGCCGTCGCGTCGGCCGGCGCCACCACTCGGGGCAGGGTCAGCGGGTTCTCGACAGTCACTGCAGGCATGGTCGGTACCTCCTTGTGCTCTCACTTTAGTTGAACGTAGAACTTTCTGCCACCTGAACGAACGGAGCCCGGAGGGCATTCCCTCCGGGCTCCGCGGGTGGCTTGATCCGTTCTGCCGCTCGGTGAGATCCCCGCACGTGACGGCGGTGTCACGGACGGAGCGGCTCCAGTTGGAGATGGTCCAGATTCCAGTTCTGGAACGCGCCCGCGTCCAGGGACAGGCGCACGGTGTGGCGGCCGCGGGTCAGCTGCCGCGGGTCACGGCTGTCCTGGAGCGCGAAGGCGTGGTGGGCCGTCGTGTTGGCGACCCGTACCGCCTTGCCGGGCCTGCCGCCGTCGTAGGCGATCCGATAGGTCCCTGCCGGGGCGTACGGCGACGACGCCCGGACCTTGAGCGTGTACCGCCCGTCCTTCGGCACGTTCACCGCGTAGGTGAGCCACTCCGAGCCGCGCATCCAGCACACCACCACCGCCCCGTCGTGGTCGCACACGTCGACGCCCGCCCCGCGCCGCCCCGGGCCGTCACCCCGGTTCCCGGCGTCGGTGTCGTGGTAGGCCGCGCCCTCGCCGCCGGGGAGGTAGTCCTCGGCCTGGACGCGCACCGCGCCGGGCGGCACCCCGCCGACGGAGCCCTTGGCCAGATAGGTCTCGAGCGCCTCCACGTTGTCGGTCTGCAGCACGGTCGCCTTGTAGTCGGCGATGAGCACCGCCCAGCCGCGCGCGGGGGCGATCAACGAGGCCTCGTCGGTGTACCGGGCGGCGAAGCCGTCCCGCATGGTGTTGAACCACAGCCGGCCGGTCGCCCGCAGCCCCTTGACGAAGGCGGGAGCGGCCACCTTGTCGCGGACGTCGTCGAAGACCACCTCGAACGCGGGCGGCCGGTTCTTCCCGAACTCCTCTACGGAAGCGGCGTTGGAGTCATCCACCAGGTGCATGTACAGGGCGTCCCGATGGCGGCCGAGGAACCCTCGCACCTCCGGCACCGGAGCACTCGACTTGAACAGGCCGTTGCGCACGGTGCCCGTCTCCCGCAGCACCCGCCACACCGCCTCGCGGTCCTTCCATGCCTGGTCGAGGTTGACGAGGCCGAGCGTGCGGGCGGCCCGTATGGCCTCGGCGAGCGTCGGGACCCGTTGGCCCGTGAGCGCCGCCTGGCGGCCGCCCAGACCTGCGCGCAGGCGCAGGCCGCGCACCTGGGCGTGGGTGAGGTCGGCGACGCGGCCGGTGCCGTTCGTGGTGCGGTCCACGGTCGCGTCGTGCATCAGGACGGGGACCTTGTCCTTGGTCAGCCGGACGTCCACCTCGACGATCTCGGCGCCGTCCGCGAAGCCCGCCCGGATCGCGTCGAGGCTGTTCTCGGGGGCCTTGCGCCACTGGCCCCGGTGGGCGGCGGTCAGGACGCCGGCCTTGGGGCCGTGGTCGAGGAAGGCGCGGAGCGCGCGGTCGGCGGCGGTTTCAGCGGGTGCGGCGTTTTGCGCGGGTGCGGCGGGTGCGGTGTTTTGCGCGGGTGGCGCGTTGTGCGCGGGTGCTGCGTTGTGCGTGGGTGCTGCGGGTCCCGTCCGGCCGGCCGGTGCGGCCGCGGCCGTCGTCGCGCACACGGCGACGGTCACGGCGACGGTCACGGACACGGCGATACGGCGACGGTGCCGGTGACGGCGCGGGATCACGGGCGAGGGCGAAGGGGGTGACGGGCGTGACGGGGGCGGCGAGGGCATAGGTCCGAGCATCGGTGGCCGTCCCCCGTCCGTCCACGACCCGGACGCGGCCTGTCACCCGTTCACCGCGTCACCCGTACATACGGCGCATCGCGAAGTCGACCATCTGCTCCACGGCCTTCGCGTCGAAGACCATGCGGTGCTCGCCCTCCATGTCGAGGACGAAGCCGTACCCCGTCGGGAGGAGGTCGATGACCTCCGCGCCGGTGATGACGAAGTACTTGGAGTCCTTGCCCGCGTACCGGCGCAGCTCCTTGAGGGAGGTGAACATCGGGATCACGGGCTGCTGGGTGTTGTGCAGCGCGAGGAAGCCGGGGTTGTCACCGCGCGGGCAGTAGACCTTCGAGGTCGCGAAGGCCTGCTGGAAGTCCTCCGCGGACATCGAACCCGTGGTGAAGGCGCGCACCGCGTCCGCGAGGGACGGCGGCGAGGGCTCGGGATAGAGCGGAGGCTGCTGGGCGTAGCCACCGCCGGGCATGCCCTGCGCCTGCTGCGGCGGCGGCTGCGCGCCCGGCGGGGCGTACTGCTGCTGGGCGCCGGGATTCTGGTCGTAGCCGTACATGCGCGTAAGCGTACTGAGTCACGGACGTCACAGATGGACGGTTAGGGGTTGCGTCTTATTACCGACGGGTAGCATCATCGTAGCTACTTGCTGGTATTCATCCCTTTCCTGCTTACGGAGCCTTCGCCATGGGCCACTACAAGTCGAATCTCCGCGACATCGAGTTCAACCTCTTCGAGGTGCTCGGCCGCGACAAGCTGTACGGCACCGGCCCGTTCGCGGAGATGGACGTCGACACCGCCAAGAGCATCCTCGACGAGCTGCGCCGCCTCGCGGAGAACGAGCTGGCCGAGTCCTTCGAGGACGCCGACCGCAACCCGCCGGTCTTCGACCCGGCGACCAACACCGCGCCCGTCCCGGCGTCCTTCAAGAAGAGCTACCAGGCCTTCATGGACTCCGAGTACTGGCGCCTCGGCCTGCCCGAGGAGATCGGCGGCACGACCTCCCCGCGCTCCCTGATCTGGGCGTACGCGGAGCTGCTCCTCGGCGCCAACCCGGCCGTCTGGATGTATTCGTCCGGTCCGGCGTTCGCGGGCATCCTGCACGCGGAGGGCAACGAGGCGCAGAAGAAGATCGCCCAGATCGCCGTCGAGAAGCAGTGGGGCTCGACGATGGTCCTGACCGAGCCGGACGCCGGTTCGGACGTGGGCGCGGGCCGCACCAAGGCCGTGCAGCAGGACGACGGCTCCTGGCACATCGAGGGCGTGAAGCGCTTCATCACGTCCGGCGAGCACGACATGTCGGAGAACATCCTCCACTACGTCCTCGCCCGCCCCGAGGGCCACGGCCCCGGCACCAAGGGCCTCTCGCTCTTCCTCGTGCCGAAGTACGAGTTCGACTGGGAGACCGGCGAGCTGGGCGAGCGCAACGGCGTCTACGCCACGAACGTCGAGCACAAGATGGGCCTCAAGGCGTCCAACACGTGCGAGATGACGTTCGGCGACCAGCACCCCGCCAAGGGCTGGCTGATCGGCGACAAGCACGACGGCATCCGCCAGATGTTCATGATCATCGAGTTCGCCCGCATGATGGTCGGCACGAAGGCCATCGCGACGCTCTCGACGGGCTACCTGAACGCCCTGGAGTACGCCAAGGAGCGCGTGCAGGGCCCCGACCTGGCCCAGTTCATGGACAAGACGGCCCCCAAGGTCACCATCACGCACCACCCGGACGTGCGCCGCTCGCTGATGACGCAGAAGGCGTACGCGGAGGGCATGCGCGCCCTGGTCCTGCACACCGCGGCCGTCCAGGACGAGATCCAGGTCAAGGAGGCGGCGGGCGAGGACGCGTCGGCGCTGATCGCGCTCAACGACCTGCTCCTGCCCATCGTGAAGGGCTACGGCTCGGAGAAGTCGTACGAGCTCCTTGCGCAGTCGCTCCAGACGTTCGGCGGCTCGGGGTACCTCCAGGAGTACCCGATCGAGCAGTACATCCGTGACGCCAAGATCGACACCCTCTACGAGGGCACGACGGCCATCCAGGGCCAGGACTACTTCTTCCGGAAGATCGTCCGCAACCAGGGCGCCGCGCTGAACGGCCTCGCCGAGGAGATCAAGAAGTTCCTCGCGGTCGGCACGGGCGGCGAGGCCCTGGCCGGCGCCCGCGAGGAGCTGGCCAAGGCCGCGGTCGAGCTGGAGGCCATCGTCGGCGTCATGCTGACCGACCTCGCGGCCACGGAGAAGGACGTCAAGTCCATCTACAAGGTGGGCCTCAACACCACGCGCCTGCTGATGGTCTCCGGCGACGTTGTCGTCGGCTACCTGCTGCTGCGCGGTGCCGCGGTCGCGGCCGAGAAGCTGGAGACGGCCTCCGCCAAGGACAAGGCGTTCTACGAGGGCAAGATCGCTGCCGCCAAGTTCTTCGCCGCGAACGTCCTGCCGACCGTCGCGACCGAGCGGAAGCTCGCCGAGGGCGTGGAGCTGGGCCTGATGGAGCTGGACGAGGCGGCGTTCTAGTTCGACCTGGTTCGACCTGGTTCGACCAGATTCCTCTCGCACGTCAGCGCGATGCCGCCACCTGATCTTTTCGGGTGGCGGCATCGTCGTATGGGCTGGGCAGGCCGGGACGACGGCCGAGAATCCCGCCCATGGACGACTGCACAGTGGACGACTGCACAGTGGACGACTTCTTCACCCTCGACCTGTGCTACGCGGTGCGTGACGTCCTGCTCGCCGTCGAGGTCGTCTCGCCCGACTCCGAAGAGCGCGACCAGGACACCAAGCCCCGCAAGTACGCCGCAGCGGGCATCCGGCATTACTGGCTGGTCCGGATGGATGAGAACAAGCGGCCCGCCGTCCACACCTACGAACTCGACCCGCACACCGGCGCCTACACGCCCACCGGCATCCACCACGACCGTCTGAAGCTCGCGGTGCCGTTCACCATCGACATCGACCTCACCGAGATCGACCGCCTCTGATCGCCCCGCCACCCGGACGGTGACGCCATTAGGCTGGCTGGCATGCGCACATCCTCCGGGCCCTTCGACCGCGGCCACACCGAAGACCTCATGACCTTCCTGGCGGCCAGCCCCACGCCGTACCACGCCGTGGCGAGCGCCGCCGAGCGGCTGGAGAAGGCCGGTTTCCGGCAGGTCGAGGAGACCGAAGCCTGGGACGGTACGACCGGCGGCAAGTACGTGCTGCGGGGCGGCGCCATCATCGCCTGGTACGTGCCGGAGAACGCCTCCGCGCACACCCCCTTCCGCATCGTCGGCGCCCACACCGACTCCCCCAACCTCCGCGTGAAGCCGCAGCCCGACGCCGGCGCCCACGGCTGGCGGCAGGTCGCCGTCGAGATCTACGGCGGCCCGCTCCTCAACTCCTGGCTGGACCGCGACCTCGGCCTCGCCGGACGTCTCTCGCTGCGCGACGGCACCTCGCGGCTCGTGAACATCGACCGGCCGCTGCTGCGCGTGCCCCAACTGGCCATCCACATGGACCGGTCCGTGCACTCCGAGGGGCTCAAGCTCGACAAGCAGAAGCACATGCAGCCCATCTGGGGCCTCGGCGACGACATCGACGAGGGTGACCTGATCCGGTTCCTGGAGGACGAGACCGGCCTCGGCGAGGACGACGTCACCGGCTGGGACCTCATGACGTACGCCATCGAGCCGCCCGCGTTCCTCGGCCGCGACCGCGAACTGGTCGCGGGCCCCCGCATGGACAACCTCCTGTCCGTGCACTCCGCGACGGCGGCCCTCGCGGCCGTCGCCGCCCAGGAGGAGCTGCCGTACATCCCCGTGCTCGCCGCCTTCGACCACGAGGAGAACGGCTCGCAGTCCGACACCGGCGCCGACGGGCCGCTGCTCGGCAGCGTCCTTGAGCGGTCCGTGTTCGCGCGCGGCGGTTCGTACGAGGACCGGGCGCGGGCCTTCGCGGGCACCGTCTGCCTCTCCTCCGACACCGGCCACGCCGTGCACCCCAACTACGCGGAGCGGCACGACCCGACGCACCACCCGCGCGCCAACGGCGGGCCGATCCTCAAGGTGAACGTGAACAACCGTTACGCCACGGACGGTTCGGGCCGCGCGGTGTTCGCCGCCGCCTGCGAGCGGGCGGGCGTCCCCTTCCAGTCGTTCGTCTCCAACAACGCGATGCCGTGCGGCACCACCATCGGCCCGATCACCGCGGCACGGCACGGCATCAAGACGGTCGACATCGGCGTCGCGATCCTGTCCATGCACAGCGTGCGCGAGCTGTGCGGCGCGGACGACCCGTACCTGCTGGCCAACGCGCTGGTGGCGTTCCTGGAGAGCTGAACCGGACGCCGATCCTCAACTCGCCCTGTGTGGCTGCGAAGTAGCCGGGTACCCGGATGCCTCGTAGCCACTACGCAGGGAGGCGGTCCACATGGGCCTCGGCGGATGCATTCTTCTGATCGCCGTGGGTGCCATTCTCACGTTCGCGACCGACTGGGAGATGGAAGGGCTCAACGTCACCGTCACCGGTCTCATCATGATGGCCGTGGGCCTCATCGGTGTCGCCGTCTTCACCAGCATCGCCCGGCGCAGGAGGGCGGTGGTCCCGCCGGTCGCCCAGACGACCGTCGTCGACCCGGAACAGCAGCGACGCACCTACTGACGGTGTCCGAAGTGCGGCGGTCCGGGGTAGTCATGCGGCATGAGACTTCTCGTACGCGACCGCGTGCTCGGCATCGGCGACGACTACTGGATCGAGGACGACCAGGGCCGCAAGGTCTTCCTCGTCGACGGCAAGGCGATGCGCCTGCGCGACACCTTCGAGCTGAAGGACACGCAGGGCAGGGTGCTCATCGACATCCACGCCAAGATGCTCGCGCTGCGCGACACGATGGTCATCGAGCGGGCGGGCGAGCCGCTCGCCACCGTGAAGCGCAAGCGGCTCTCGCTGCTGCGCAACCACTACCGCGTCACGCTGGTCGACGGCACCGAGCTGGACGTCAGCGGGAAGATCCTCGACCGCGAGTTCGCCGTCGAGTACGACGGTGAACTGCTCGCCGACATCTCGCGCCGCTGGTTCCGTGTGCGCGAGACCTACGGCCTGCAGATCGTCCGCGAGGACGCCGACCCCGCGCTCCTGCTGGCCGTAGCGGTCTGCGTGATCCGCTTGGCGGAGAAGGAACGCGAGGACACCGCCTGAACCGCGGCGCAGCCGCGCCCTGAAGGGCCCGAGCGCCACGCCCGGTAACTCCGCGCCCGAGGACGGCGGCGAAGCCGCGTTCTCAGGAGCCCGGTAACTCCGCGCCCGAGGACCGCGGCGAAGCCGCGTTCTCAGGAGCCCGGGAACTTCGCACCCGAGGACCGCGGCGAAGCCGCGTTCTCAGGAGCCCGGGAACTTCGCACCCGAGGACCGCGGCGAAGCCGCGTTCTCAGGAGCCCGGGAACTTCGCAC